>NZ_JH470349.1:413890-440881 GCF_000239715.1 Actinomyces sp. oral taxon 849 str. F0330
TCCGCATCGGCCACCGGCTGCGCCGCCTACAAGGCCTACCAGGGCCACGAGGGCTCCACCGTCACCGTCTCCAGCAGCCTGACCGGCACCGAGGCAGAGCGCTTCGAGGCCTCCGTGGCCGAGTTCGAGAAGTGCACGGGCATCGACGTCGCCCACACCGGCACCACCGAGCTGCGCTCCCAGCTGCTCAACGGCTCGGGCGCGGACCTGTCCACCAACAAGGGGGCCTCGCCGTCGAGCCAGGACAACCCCGAGAACCTGCCCGACCTGGCGATCGTGCCGCAGCCGGCGATGGTGGCCGAGCTCGTCGACACCGGCGTGGTCCACCCGTTGCCGAACACGGTCAACAGCAACGTGGAGGCCGGGTGGGACCGGCACTGGATCCAGGTGGGTATCCACGCCTCCGTGCCCTACGCCGCCCCGCTCATGGCCTCGGTGAAGTCCCTCGTGTGGTACTCGCCGGACGCCTTCGCCAAGGCCGGCTATAAGGTGCCGGCCACCTGGGCGGAACTGGAGACCCTCACCCGCAAGGTCCGCGCCGACCACCCCGACGGCTCTGTAACCCCCTGGTGCGTAGGCGCCTCAGACGGGGAGTCCACCGGCTGGGTTATGACCGACTGGCTCGAGGACGCCATGCTGTCCACGCAGGGCTCCGGCGCCTACGAGACGTGGGCCTCGCACAGGGTGCCCGTCGACTCTTCGGGCGCAGTGGAGGCCCTCGACGTCGTCGACTCCCTGGTCCTGACCGATGGGAGCGTGGCCGGGGGGCGTGGCTCGGTCATCTCGCGGACCCCCGCGCAGGCCGGGGCCGACCTGGTCAAGGGCAGCTGCCTCATGCTGCACGCCTCCTCCTCCTTCGAGAGCCGCTTCCCCGAGGGCACCGCCATCACCGACGCCGACGGCGCCAACCCGGTGACGGTCCAGGCGCCCAGCCCCACCGGGGGCGCCACGGCCTCGACGGACTCCGCCCAGGCAGCGGGGGAGACGACCGCTGCGGCGACGGCGTCGCCGACGTCGAACGGCGTCAAGATCTCGGCCTTCGTCACTCCGGCGGCGGACCGGGGATCGGACGCCGTGCTCGTGGGCACCGACTACCTCGTGGCCTTCACCCGCTCGGACGCGGCCAATGCGGTCATGGCCTACCTGACCTCCCAGAACTGGGCGCGCACGCGGATGGCGATGGGCGGTGTGGCGACCGCCTACCAGGGCGTCGACCCAGACTTGGCGCCCAGCGACGTCGGCAAGCGCGCCACCAGGCTGCTCCAGTCGCGTCAGACGACCGTCGAGATGGATGCCTCGGACTCGATGCCCGTGGGCGTGGGCAGCAGCGCTCTGTGGCTGGGGCTGAGCCGCTGGTCGACCGGCGCGATGACCCCCAAGGAGGCGCTCGCACAGGGCGAGTCCGCCTGGCCGAAGCAGAAGTAGCCGACGCGCGGGCTCCGCAGGGCTCGGTCCGAAGCATTGATCCGCACGGGGCGGGTCGATAGCCTTGAATCCCCAGCGGATCAAGGAGGACTCATGGGACTGGGATGGTTCGGCGCCCCCGAGCACAAGCGTTGGCTGGCTTACGAGACGCATGCACTACTGCACTACGCGCGCGCCTCGCAGGTGCCCACAGGATTCGGGTGGATCGGCCAGGACGGCGAGGTGGACCCCTCCCATCCGGTCGAGCTGTGGATCACCAGCCGCATGACCTTCGCCTTCTCCCTGGGAGCGCTTATGGGCATCCCCGGCTGCCGCCGCTACGCCGACCACGGTGTGCGCGCCCTGGGCGGCCCCCTGCGCGACCCGGTCAATGGTGGTTGGTATTCGGCGATCGGCCCCGATCCCGACGCCGAGGGGCGGGGCGTCCCGATCGACCCCGAGGCGCGCAAGGAGTGCTACCAGCACGCCTTCGTGCTCCTGGCCGCCGCCACCGCGACGGCCGCGGACCGGCCCGGCGCCCACGAGCTGCTGCGCGACGCCATGGAGATCCAGGACCGCTACTGGTGGGACGAGCCCCAGCAGATGCCGATGGAGTCCTACGCCTTCGATTTCACCGACCCCGAGGACTATCGTGGTATCAATGCCGCCATGCACACGGTCGAGGCCTACCTGGCCACGGCCGACGTCACCGGCGAGGTGCGCTGGCTGGAGCGGGCCCTGAAGATCGCCGACTTCGCCGTCAACGTCCAGGCCCGCGAGCACGGCTGGCGCTTGCCCGAGCACTACTCCACCTCCTGGGAGCCGAGACTCGATTACAACCGCGATGAGCCGGCCCACCCCTTCAGGCCCTACGGCGTCACCCCCGGTCACGGACTGGAATGGGCGCGCCTGACCGTGCAGCTGCACGGTGCCCTCATCAACCGGTCCATGAGCACGCCGGACTGGATGCTGGATGCCGCCGAGCACATCTTCGAGCAGGCCCGCACCGACGGCTGGCGCATCGACGGCGCCCCCGGCTTCGTCTACACCACGGACTTCGACGGCGAGCCGGTGGTCCACGAGCGCATGCACTGGGTGGTCTGCGAGGGCATCTCGGCCTCGGCCGCCATCCGCCAGGCCCTGCTCGACGACGGGCGCGGGGAGATCGACGTCGAACACTACGAGCACTGTTACCGGGCCTGGATCGACTACGCCGAGGAGTTCCTCATCGAAGAGCCGGGCGTGTGGACCCACGAGCTCGACCGCGACAACCGGCCCTCGACCCGCACCTGGGCCGGGCATCCGGACATCTACCACGCCCTGCAGGCCACGCTCATGGCGCGCCTGCCGGTGTGGCCGGCGATCGGGCAGGCCCTGGCCGAGGGGCGGCTCGACGAGCCGAACTCGCTGCTGCCTGCGCGCGCCAGCAAGCCACACCGGCGCGGGTTCTTCAGCAGGTCTTAGGGTCTGTTGCGGAAGTAGGCTGGAGGACCTCGTGTTCGTAGGGTAGGGCGCGCGTTCGTGCCCTTTACCCCTCGAACGCGAGTCCTAAGGTACGACCGCGACGTCGGCCGCCGGTGGGCTCGCGGTGACCGCGGGCTCACCGGGATGGTAGGGTCTGTGCCTGTCGCGCCCTGGGGGCGCGGCCTGGAGAGGTGACAGAGCGGCCGAATGTGGCGGTCTTGAAAACCGCTGTGCGCCTAGCGCACCGGGGGTTCGAATCCCCCTCTCTCCGCCATCTCATGCTTACTCGAACCCTCGGTAGCAATTCGGCTGCCGAGGGTTTGTTCGTGTTCGTCGCTAGGTAGGGGGATGGTAGTGGTGACGGTGGTAGCTGAGGTGTGGTGCTGCCGCTTCTGAGTCTTGTGGCGTTTGGGGGCGGTGTTGTTTGCTTTAGTTCCCTTTGTCTGGTGCGCTCTGCTGCTGTCCGTTGAGCTGGGTGCGGCAAGTTTGGTGGGTGTGGGGTGTTTGTTGTCGTATGTAGCAGCGGCTTGCAGGCTGCTGTAGGGCTCTTTGAGGGTGCTGGTGGTGACGGTGGTGTCGTCAAGGTAGATGGTGTGGAAGAGGGCTTGGCAGAGCATGCCGCGGACGGGGTTGGGAGATTGATGGTAGAGGGTGCCGATGTCTTGGAGGAGGTGGAGGCTGGTGGTGAGGACGTCTCGGCCGATGGCGAGGCGCTGGTCGAGGGTTTGTTTGGTTTGCTCGAGACGCTGGCGTTCCTGCGTCAGCTCGGCCAGACGGTGGCGGGCAGCAGTGGTGTCGAGTGAGCCGTCGGCCACGAGGTCGATGAGGCGATCCTCTTTAGCGGTGATGTCCTTGAGTTTGTGGACGATGGCGTGGTTGCTTTGGCGAATGAGGGCTTGTTGGTTGTCGAGGGCTTGGGTTATTTCGGCTTCGGTGCGTTGGGTGAAGTCGCTACCAAGGGAAAGGGTGCAGATGTGCCGCTCGACATAGTCTTCCACGAGGGATACTGGCAGGTATGGCATGTCGCAGTGGCCGTCTTGGCGTCCGCGGCAGAGGTAGTAGGCGTAGGTGCCGCCTTTGCCTTTGGCTTCGGTGTAGACGAAGCGGCTGCGCTTGCCGGCTTTGTGGCAGCGTTCGCAGTGGAGGATGCCGCCTTTGAGGTAGTGGAAGTGGACGCGGTCGCGGGTGTTGTTGGAGCGTAGGGTGCGTATCTCCTGGACGCAGTCGAAGAGCTCTTGGCTGATCAGCGGCTTGTGCCGACCGGGGTACTGCTTGCCTTTGAAGGTGACGATGCCGGTGTAGTACGGGTCGGCCAGGAGACGGTGGATGGTGGAGACGGCGAGGGGTTTGGGCGTAGGGCGCTTGGCGGATGGCCGAGTGGTCAGGCCCAGGTCGGTCAGCTTCTGCTGGAGGTGCTCGCAGGAGTAGTCGCCGGTGGCGTAGAGCTCGAAGGCTTTGCGGATGAGGGGTGCACGCTCAGGGTCGAGCCCGATGGTGTTGATACGGCGGCCCTCGATGGTCTCGATGATGTTGAGGTAGCCCAGGGGTGCGGGGCCGATGGTGCCGCCCTGCTCGATCTTGCGCAGCAGCTTGATGCGGATGTCGGCTCCGTCAGCGGCGCTGCGGTACTCGTTGACGGCGGCCAGCATGCCGTGGACGAGCTGGCCCTCAGGGGTCTCATCGATGTTCTCGGTGGCGGAGATGAGGGTGACGTTGGCCTTGCGCAGCTCCATCATGGTGACGGCGTCGTCGAAGCGGCTTCGGTTGAGGCGCGAGAGCTTGTAGACCATGACGCAGTCGACGTCGCCACGCGTGTGGAGGCGCTCGAGCATGGCCTGGAACTCGGGGCGGTTGACAGTTTTGGTGCCGCTGCGCCCCAGTTCGACGTACTCGTCGACGATGGTGATGCCCAGCTGCTTGGCCTTGGCCAGGCAGATTTTGCGCTGGGTGGGGATGGAGAGGCCCTCGGGGTCATAGTCGGTGTTGACCTGGGAAGCAGTCGAGACGCGCAGGTAGAGCACGGCGGTCTTAGGGCTCTGTGTGGCGTCCATGGCTAGTGGCTCCTCGTCGAGTGGTGCTGGCGTGCAGTGCTGGGCGGTGTGGAGCGTTCCGGCGGGGCGTGGGCTGCTGCGCTTGGTGTGTCATCGCGAGCGGCCAGACGGCTCTGGACGAGGCGGATCAGGACGGTGGCGGTGGGCACCTGGAAGTGCCTGGCCAACGCGGCCGGATGGCGGATGCCGCGACGCCAGGCGCGTTGGAGGGCCCGCGGCGGTACCAGGCTGTAAGCGGCGAAGTGGTCGGCGGCCTGCTCGGCTTGCTGGGCGGCGCTGCAGTGCGCGGTACCGGTGTAGAGACGGCGGGTGTGGCCGTAGTCGATGATGTGCTTGAACTCGTGCAGCAGTGCCAGGCGGCTGCGCGGTGCTGGCTGGCGGCAGTTGAGGCAGATGATCCAGTCGCGGCCGTTCCAGCGGCTGAAGCTCGGCACTGGCAGGGGCTCGCGCACCACCCGAATGTGCGGCAAGGCAGCGACCCGCTCGTCGGCCGGTGTGCGGGGCTGCCCTGGGCTGCTGGTGAGGTAGCGCGTCAGTGTGGCAGCCTGCCGCTCGGCCACGGTAAGCGACTGGCCGAAGCGGCAGCGCGTGCGTGGAATGAGGGCTCGGAGGCTACCCAGGACAGAGTTTTGCGTGGTGTTCATAAAATGCCTCCTTTCATGTGATGAATTGTCAGGTGTGGCGACGCGGTGTGGAATCCGTCGTCTCATCCTGGCCGGGAGCCGGCCCGGCGTGATGTGGCGTTAGGTCATATTTCTTAGCGATCCGCTCGAAGGCGGCGAATAGTTCTTGCTGCGCCTGGCTGGGCATATGGCGGTAGTGCGTGTGCAGATACGTCAGAAATGGTGGCAGGTCGGCCGGTGGTGCATAGCCGGCGGCCTCGATGACGTCGAGTGGCTCGAGGTCGTAGGCAGTGACCAGGCGGCCGAGGCGCTGCAGGCTGATGTCCTGCACCTTGCCTTGCTCCAGCATGGAGATGAAGCCGGTGGATAGGCCGGATGCGGCAGAGGCTTGCCTGATGCTGAGCCCAGCGGCCACCCGTGCGTCGTGCAGGATTGCACTCAGGCTGGGCTGGTGGGCGTCTGCGGCGCGGTCTGTCGCGCGATTAGTGGTTTCCTCCTCTGCTGTGCATTTTCCGGTATCCATGTACCTATTTTACAAGTTCCGTTTGCATATGTGAACAGATCTTCTGTGCATAATAGGCGTTCTCTCGGCTGGTTGTGCAATATTGATAGGAATGCACTGTGGTGAATGTGTGGATATGTCTGTGGGGCGCGCTGGCCATAGTTTTCTGTCTGCGCGCGCTAAGAATTGGTGGTCCTGGCCTGTCGATCATTTCTGCGGTGGCACAGTGGTGGCCGCCGTCTGGCGTCGAGCCTGGCGGATGCGGCCGTGTGCCAGGGCGACGAAGGCCGGGTTGATCTCGACCCCCAGCCAGTGCCGCCCCAGCCGTTCGGCGGCGACGGCGGTGGTGCCCGAGCCGAGAAAAGGGTCGAGGACGATACCGGGCTGAGCTGCGGCCGGAGTGCAGTGGCAGGTCGGCTGCAATGGCAGTCGGGTGGCGACGGTGCCGGACCGCTGCAGGGGCTGGATGTAGGGCGCGCGGCAGACGGCGCAGCGCTGCTGAGGACAGGCAGCGTGCAGGATGCGCTCCACCAGGTGCTCGGGATAGGTGGCGAAGTGCGCCCCGCGGTAGCTCGAGACGGTCAGCTGCCAGACGTCGCCCGGGTTCTTGCCCAGCGGGTGGCTGATGGCGCGCCGCCGCTTCATGGCGCACAGGCCATCATTGGCGTCGGTGTGGTGGCCACGCCAGGTCGCTGGCATTCCCGTTCGATGCGGGTGACGTGGCCAGCGTGGTGGCTGGCCAGGGCGCGTGGACGGGTGCTTGGTGAGCGGCTCCTGGCGGATGGCGTCCAGGTCGAAGAAGTAGCGCGGAGCACGGCTGAGCAGGTAGATGACCTCGTGTTTGCAGGTCAGGCGGTCGGTGACGCTGGAGGGAGTGGTGTTGGTCTTGGCCCAGATGATCTGGTTGCGGATGATCCAGCCGTCCGCCAGCAGCGCCAGGGCCAGGCGCTCGGGCCCAAGCAAAAGGGACTTGCGCGGCGCGCCTTCGCGGCGGTGCGTGCTGTAGGCGTCGCCGAGGTTGAGCCAGAGTGTGCCGGTCGGCACCAAGACGCGCGCCAGCTGCTGCATGACGGGGCGCAGGTGCTCGACCCACTGGTCAATGGTGGCCTCCGCGCCCAGCTGGCCCCGGTGCTGGTAGTTGCGCAGCCGGAAATACGGTGGGCTGGTGACGACGCAATCGATGCTGCTGGCCTCGAGCGTGGCCAGGCGATCAGCGGCATCGCCGGTGAGGATGGTGTTTCGCGGGGTGGTCATGCGGTGTCTCCTTTCGTTATGACGTGGTGGTGCTGGATGGAGCGTCGCTGCCCCACAGCGCGGTCGGTAGGCGGCGGCGCTGGTGAGGCGGAACAGCCGCTGTTCGAGCGTGCTGGTGCGGCTGAGGTGCCGAGC
Organism: Actinomyces sp. oral taxon 849 str. F0330; assembly: GCF_000239715.1. Taxonomy (NCBI): domain Bacteria; kingdom Bacillati; phylum Actinomycetota; class Actinomycetes; order Actinomycetales; family Actinomycetaceae; genus Actinomyces; species Actinomyces sp. oral taxon 849. The sequence continues at coordinate 421,324 of NZ_JH470349.1, forward strand.
GAGCGCCCGATGACGCTCGACCGCGCGTGGGCCGTGCAGAATCCACAGCACGCGTGGGAAGGCACCGTGAGCGGCCTGCTCGATGCCGGTGCGGTAGTAGGCCTGGTAGCGGCGGCACTTGGCCAGCACAGTCGGGATGGACTCGGTGCCCATATCGACCTCCAGGAACCAGCGATCCTCGAAGACGCCCTCGGCGTCGTGGCCGACGACGCAGGCGGCCAGGTCGGGGCGGATCAGATGTGCCTCGCCGCCCGGGCCGGTGTAGCGCCGCCAGCTGAGGGGCTCGGTCTGTACGGTCACCTGTCGGTCAGCCGTGATGCCGCGTTGCAGCGCCAGGTGGGCCTCGGCCACCGTCAGGCTGTGCTGCAAGAAGCGTGGCGAGGCCTGATGGATGCGCCAGGAGCGCCCAGCGACGGGGTCAAGCACGCGGGCTCCGGCCGGTGCGAGCTGCCAGATGCGCGCCGTCGAGCCGGCTTCGAGCCCGCCAATGCGGTGCTCCAGTGGGCGGATCAGACCATCGCGCTGCAAGCGAGCCAGGACGCGACGTGTGGTGCGGGCCGCGGCCTGCTGGCTGGCGTGACTGGTGAAGACGAAGGCCTGGAGTTGACGGGTCGACAGGAAGCGGTGCTGCATCAGGTGGGACAGCAGGAGGCGGTCGCGCTCGGACAGCGCCGTGGCGATCTGAGCCAGTTGGCGAGCGCCGACCCGCTGCCTGGCTGGCACAGTGCGCGGGGGAGCGGCGTGAGACGCGGTATTCGTCCCCCGTAATCGCCGAATCTGTGCCTTGACCTGGCGGTTCGTCGAATCGCCCGAGGGAGCGGCCGGACGGGCGAACGGACGCCCAGGCTGCTCATACTCATCGCGCCGGTGCTGAGCGGAGATGTTCATGAGCCGCCTCCGCTCTGTCCGTCGTCAGTGGATGGCGGGCGTCGCACGCGCCCGATGTCGTCGGTGGGGTGCGGAGCGTGCCTGGCTGTGTCGTCGCTGGGGCTCGGCATGCCGGCCAGTCGTGCCAGATCGGCCTCAACCGCGCTGAGTGCCTGCCCGTAGCGCTGTCGGGAGGTTTGCCAGATGCGCTCGGGGCGGTGCAATGGAGCGGGCAACGGCTCGGTGCGCAGGCTGAGCGGCGGCTGCGTTTGCCCATCCGCCAGTAGTGAGGCATAGGCGTGGTAGGCGGGTAGCTGCTGGTAGTCCTCCGCCTCGAGTAGCCCAGCGGATAAAGCGGCAATGGTGCGGGCATCCTCCCGTGGCAGGCTGAAAGCAACGCGCGAGCGAGCATTGGCCATGACACCGGCCAAGAGCGCCTTGGGCAGCTGCCCCAAGTGCTGGTGGCTGAGCGTCAGTCCCAGCCCCAGGCCGCGTGCTTGCGCTAGCGCCGCCCCGAGGTCGCCCGGGAGACGCAGATAGTCCTGCACCTCATCGATGTGCAGCATGACAGCATGGCGCTGACGTTCTGGCAGGCGGATGCGCTCCAGGGCGGCCTGCCAGATCAGCGAAACGATGACCGACCCCAGCAACTGGCTCGCCTCTTGCCCCAGCGTGCCCTTGGCCAGGCTGACCAACACGACGCGCGGCACGGGCTCCTGCGCGTTGTCCGCGTCGTCGTGGGCGAAGATCTGACGCCAAGCGAACTTCGGCGAGCGCTGGCCAAACACCGCCCGCAGTTGTGGGCGCAGCAGGATCGGGCGCAGCTTGTTCATCAACGGGGCGATCGCTTGGCGTCGCTCCGCCTCGCTCAGCGCTTCGTACCAGGCCCAGAATGCGCCTAGCCCCAGTGGATCGCGCCGCACCACCGAGCCAGTCACCGAGCGGCGAAAGCCCGGGTTGGTCAGCAGCAGCGGCACCATCGCCAGGCTGGCATCACCACGCCGCGCCAGGCTGAGCAGGCTGGCGTGCAAGATGTCTTGGGTGCGCGGCCCCCAACTATCGGCGTACAGCGAGCGAAAGACACCGAGTAGCAGATCAGCCGCCAGGTCTGGACTCTGGCCGCCCGCCAGCGGGTTGACCCCGACCGGCTGCGTATCGGCCGCATCCAAGATCACTGTCCGCGTCACCAGGTGAGCTGGGAGGCGCGTCGCGATATCGGTGACCAGATCGCCCTTGGGGTCGATCACCACCACACGGCGGCCCGCCTCTGCATCCTGCAGTGCCAGGTGGGCCAGCAGCGTGGACTTACCGACGCCCGTCGGCCCCAGCACATGCAGATGACGCAGCGACGCCTCCGCCGACAAGGCCACTGATCGGCTCGGCTCACTCACCGCGCGGCCCAAGACCCGCCCCTGGTTGCTTGTCAGCGAGGCTGTCACCGCAGCCGGCGCAGGCAGCACCCGCGGATGCTGCGGGGCCAGCCCTGGGAGCCCTTCGCACAGGGGCCAACCCAGCAGCCCTGGTATCTCCGCTGGCCGCAGCACATTTGCCACCAGCCACGGTGGCCGCGCCTCAACCAGTGCCCTGACCGTCGAGCGCCACACCTGTAGCCTTACCTGAGGCGTCTCCAGGCCGCGCAATGCAGCCGAGATCGCCAGCACCAGGCCACGGGCTCGCTCCAGGTGAGGTGCTGCGGCACTGATGCGCAGGCTCGACCAAAAGCCGTGCTCACGCTGGGCCGCCTCGGCCTGCCGCCGCCCTGTAGTAGCGGTGCCTACTGGTGGATCGGGTTCTTGCGGACGTTGCCGACCGCCCAGCACCAGCTGTACTCGCACCGTCTCGCCCCGATGAGTTGCGGCCAGCGCCGCCAGCAGGCTGCGCGTGACCGCCTCGGCACTGTCGCTGGGCAGGGCTGCCCCAGCGCGACGGCGGAAGTACAGGTTAGCGACGGCCACTGCACCATCGGTGCCGATGTCATCACAGAACAGCTCGGAGTCGGCTGCAGCCACGCCCGACTGCCGAACTAGCCGCACCCCAGGCAGGTGCGCCAGGGCCAGGGCCTGTACATTGTGCAGTGCGCCAGGCAGGGCCCCGATCCGCCAGCGCACCGTGCCAGCGCTGCCGATGAGCTCGCAGGCCACCACCGGGCCGCCTGGCAGCGTGGCCACTGCGACGAAGAAGGCCTGCACCCGGGCCTGGTCCACCGGCACCGGCAGCTCTAAGCGCCGCCACACCAAGCCACTCGCCCCCAATGGCGCTCGGCGCGCCGCCGTCATGACCGCCCCTCCCCGCTGGTCTGGGCCGAGGTGCCGGTAGACGCCTCGGCGTCGCGCTGCGCCTGGCTGGCCACCAGCTCCATGATCACTTGAGCGATCCGCGCCGTATCCGGTCGCTGGCGCAGCTCCGATCGCACCGTCAGCTGCCTGGGTCGGCGACTGCCGCGGGGCGAACGCCACGGCTTGGGTGCCTGCTGTTTTCTTGATGAACGGTTGTTTCTGGGCATGACAAATACGCCTCCTTTCCTCGCAAGGGGTTACACGTTGCTACTAGCGCCGACTATTTGGGTCGCGCGCATTCGGCACGTCATTGCGCCGATCGGCCGCTAGTTCAATCAATTGAACGTGGCCTTATGTCGAGTATGCGTTCAATATTATGAACAGTCAAGTATGTTTGTGTATTTAACAACACCGAGCGGAAGGCATTTTCCGCCGATGGCGTGTGACGACAAAATGAGGCGATTCAGAATTGCCACCAGCGTCGCACCGCCCACGCGCCGCCGACGACGATGCTCGCCAGCACAGCCCCGACGGCCAGCCACGGCCAGATACAGCGGATGATCTGCACCGCCCCGTAGAGCGCCAGGCAGCCCAGCAGCACCGCGAAGCACGCGCCCACCAGCCGATCCACCAGCGAGGGCACCTCACGCATCGTCATCAGCTCCGCGTGGGTCTGTCTCCGCCGGCTTCTCCGCCTGCGGCTTCTCGGCTGCCCTTCCTCCGGCTTCCTGCGCCCGCCTCGTCATCGCCACAGCGCTGTGAAAGGCGGCCAGGTCGTGGGCCTGTTTGGTGGCGATGGCCTGTTGCCAGGCGTCGGTCTGGGCTTGGGTGGTTGTGGTGGGCGGGGTGTCGTCGCGCCAGATCGCCCAGGCCAGGAGGGCGATGGTGATGAGAGTCAGGCTGCCGACGAAGGCCAGGCCGTTGATGATCCAGCTCATGGTGGGTGTGTCCTTTCTGGTGGTGTGCGTGGTTGCTTGGTCGTGCTGGGGGTGTCTCGGTGTGGCGCTACCGGCTCAGAACTGCGCGATCCCCCGAGCGGCCTTGATGCCGTAGGCGCGCAGGATGGCGTGGTAGTAGGTCGCTCCGGCGGGAGCGGTCTGGTAGCAGGACTCGGCCAGAGCAGACAGGGTGGCGACGTTGCCCATGGCGCTAGCGGCAAGGAAGGCGCGGGCTTGATCGGTGGCGTGGGCCAATTGGCTGTCGGCGGCCAGCTCGTCCAGACGGCGCTGGGCGGTGCGGGCCAGGCTGCGCGACTGCGGCACCCGTGGTGGGAGCAGATCGGCGGCGAAGAGCTCGGCGATCGGCAGGACGGGCGCAGCGGGCTGAGGGCCGGTGAGGTGGTCGGAGTGGTCGGTAGTGGGCATGAGGGTGTCCTTTCGTAAAGGGTGGCGGCGGCCGCCACCAGCGGAGTGCGGCCACGGTCAGCGCGGTTCGGTCGGGTTTGGTTTGCCGCGTCCTGGTGCCGTTTCTCGCGGCGCATGCGGTGCTGTGGCCTTGGTGCTTCCAGCCTGGCGCTGGCTAGGTGGTGGTGTCACTGACAGAAAACCGGCACCCTGGGCCCTATGGCCAAGGACGGTGGACTGCACGATCCGCTGCGCCAGCGGCTCGTGGCCGAGCTGCGGGTGCTGCGCCGTGGCCAGGGGGCGTGGGCGGTGCGAGTGGCGCCGCTGGTTTGGCTGGTCGATGCCGCAGGGCTGGGCTTGGTGGAGCGGGTGGTGGCGCGGCTAGAGCAGTTGCGCCAAGAGCTGGGCACAGACCCGCTCAGTGACGTGGGAGCCTTCTTCTGGCTAGGAGACGTTGGTGTTACTGAGCCGGAGGTGTCGCTGGAGCAGCGGCTGGCGCGCTATGCGGAGGTCTTTCACTGCAATGAGCGCACGGCGCTGCGGCGCAGTGATCGCGGCATTGCGATGCTGGCGGCTGCCCTGCGTGATGAGGCGGAGCGGCGTCCCTTTGCCCTGATCTGGCTGTTTCAGTCGGCAGGCAGTGCCACGGTGGTGCTGGACTGCGTCATGGAAGCGCAGTCCGTACGTGAGCCGGTGGTGAGCATCAATGGTGAGGTAGCGCAGTTGCCGGCCTTCGTTGGCCACCGCGAGCCCGGCGTTGATGGGCAGCTGCAGTATCGCGCCCGGGCTGTCCTGGATGGCTTGCCTGTCCAGACGGCGCCCGGGCCGTACCTGCCCTGTCTGGCGGTGCGGGTGCTGTGGGACATGCCTGTCTGGCCGGTCTGGCAGCTCACCGGCTGGGTGGTCGACCCCCACTACCTAGTGCGCCTTCAGACCTTCCGCCAACGCGCCGCCGAGGTCAGCCTGGTCTGGCGCGACGTCACCAGCAGTGTCAGAGAGGTGGTGCCGAGCCTGCATGGGGGGTGCAAGACCTAGACGAAAGTAAGTGTCCGAAGTAATGCGAAAGAAACATTTAACCTCAAGTTGGTGATCTGTAGCACAAATACTTGCTTTCCCAGTAAGCATTCTCTAGCATGACATCCACGAACCTAGGTGCCTCCAAAAGAGTTGCGCTTAGGTTTGTGTCGTTCCTGAGCGATCCTACTTGAAGGTTTCCTCACAAACTGTCGTGAGATTCCATGAAAATCACGCGGCACACAGGAACTACATCAGTAAGTTTACGGGTTGGTGCCCTAGACTGGATAGCGACCACAGGAGCATCAGCAGACACAACCGAGAGTGAGGAGTCATGCGCCAAGAATTGAAAGCGCAAGTGACCTGCAGCCTTCAAAGTGCCACACGACGAGCCCACGTGCTGCACCACAATACCTTGAGCGTTCGGCGCCCTATCCTCCTTTCGTCGCATTGGTGTCCATCGCGACCCGCATCCTTACGCACTTCAGAAGCCTCGCATCCTCATGCACGGATTAGACCGCAGTATTTGAAAACCAGTTATTTCGGGACGACTGTGCAAAATGCATCTACTACAGACTTAGTTTCTGAAGGCTGTCCACAGCGAGGCTTATCTGAGATGCAACCCATTATGTGTTGGCGTCAAACGCTGTTTCGAATAACTCCGGCAGGAGCTCCACTAGTTGGATAGCACCAAGTGCCTACCTCAATTACTTTGATACCATCACCAGAGCAAATAAGCGCTTTCACCCACATAACTCCATAGATAGTACCGCTCATCACGGATATGCTGTATACAGCGTTATCCAAATAGTATTGCATAATTTGGTGTAGTTATATACTATTAGTTCATAACTACGTAATCAAGGTCAACATGCAATGTCTACATTTAATATCCCATTCAGCGATCTGATGCTCCTACTTCAGCGTCTATTGAACCAAAACTCTCCCAGCGAGAGCAGAATGAACGTGAAGGTATTCAAATTGATACAGTTTCTGGAATTGGTTCTGCAGCATGCGATTCAGTTTCGTGTCATTTGTGCGAGTACTATCTGAGAGATATAGAAGCAAATAATTCAAGCGCTGGTGACGACACGCCAGCAGATATACTCAATGGAATGAAAATGAGCAGCACAGCAATTGCAGTGGAAACTTCTTTCTCTAGAAAAGTCAAAGAGATTGCGACGACCTTTCGTCAAGCGCTTAGAATTGGAAAAAAAATTGAGCACAGGCGAATCGGCTCTGCTGTAGGGGCAAAGCAGTCTTCCCAAAATAAGTCGGGTACAGAAAATGTTGAACGTGTTAAAGTACTGACAAACAGTGAAGACTATGAAGGGAATCCGATAGAAATTCGGATTTCTGACGCGCTTTATGACGGTTTAAAGGGTGTTAGCGCGAAAAGTCGAGATAGAGTTAGTGTTCTGCGCACCAAAGTTCACTATCATGAAGAGCTACTTCGATATTTGGCGAAACGCGAATGCGATGTTGCGGCAGGAGACAATGAAAAGCATCGCGCAATTGTTGCTCTGCAATTCGAGGTTATTGAAATAATCAGAGATTTGAAAGAACAGTTAAATAGTATTGAGCGAGTTAAAACCCATCGATTCGAAATAGTGTCTTCTGTCGCCGGATAGTAATCAACAATCCGCAACATATATCGTAGTGATTGGAACTCTCTACTGTATTTCTAATTGGAGATTTCGTCGTGGGCTTGAGCATGCATGATGACTTGCTCCTAACACCGCCCTAAGGCTATCTCATTTGAGGAATGGTTTGGCTCTCACCGAGGTGTGGTCGAAGGGTTCGGCCTACGTGCCTGACGATATCGATGAGATCGCCAAGATCGAGGTCGACAACGACTACACCCCTTCCAGAATTCGTCGGCCATCTTTAAACATGTGCGCATGTTCGATAAGTTGTTGTGGCATCGTATCTGCCCTGCGCCAATTACACAGACTGAAGTTGATCCAGAAGCGCGATTCTCTCGACGCTAGGCTGCGGTTAGAGCCTGGTGGTTCTGTGGAAAGCTCACGGCTTGACTCTCGAAACCCATCGCTCACCGAATCCTCTCTATCCGGTTCATAAACCGGTTGATGGCGGCGGGAGAGATTGTGAAGTTGCTTAGGGACACGGCGAACGCCTTGTTTGGCAGGTATGTTACTGCCTCCCTGCGAAAATATGTCTCCTATGGTCTTTCTGTACGATAGTGTTGAATGTAATGTGGTGAAACCCTTCACGTAGGCAAGGCTGTTCGCTCATTCCACATCGACAGAGGCCATAATTTACCTTTGTATTGGTCAGATTATAACGCCGACTTCTTTGATAGCTGCATCTGCTGTTCAGGTAACTTTTTACGACAATATTATAGTTAAGGAAACGAATGACGATGAAGTATCGAAAGAATGCCGAAAAGTATTGGGAGCTCTGGCACAAAAGAAGTCATATTGTAAGAATCGTTGACACACATCGCCTACTGGACTCGGATCGAGTGGAACGATCAATCACGTTCGATATAGACAATAGCGCTTTAAAGATGCTGGCGTCGTGTGTGAATGACGAAGAAGTCACTAGTCTTGCAGAAGATTGTGTTTCAGAAGACTCGTCTGAACTTCAGGATAACGCAAAGTTCAGTCTCGTCATACCACTTCTCATTCTCCGCAAACATCCCATATTCGATGTAGATACCGTTATTGATAATAAGTCTCCCGCGCATCTTTGTCGCCGCAAGGTGAACATAGATGTCTCTGCCCATATTATCGTCGGTCTTGCGAAAGAACTGGGCTACACAGGAAATGCATCAACACTGTATGACTTGTCGACCTATTTCCTCGGGCACAAACGATCGCCCTCGAAAAAAGAAAAAACAGAAGGCGAACAACGTATATTAAAGGAAGTATCAGAAAATGGAATCGATAGTTTGTCAGAAAGAGAACCTCTCAGCAATCTCTTGAGTTTATTAAAAGACTACTATATTCAGTGCGTCGAACACCCATTCTCAGTAAACGGAGTGCACTGTAAATCGATCATAAAAGTCCGCCTAAGTGACTCTTTAATTTCCACAACCGATTCTGTCGCCAATAATCCAAATGTATTAAATGCCGACAACAGTGGCACTTCGCGGGAGCTGACGTTCCGTGAAGAAATACCAACTACAACAGAGAATACAACGACCAACGGGGAAACTTCCGGTTCGTTAGTTGACGTTTCGAGTAGTGCTCCTACGGAGGATACAAATCTCCGTAAACATCGGAGGGATCTTCGCTCAACAGCAGAAAATTTTGGGTTTCTTGGCGCCTTGATCGAATTTAATGTAGTTCATGGATGGGCAAATACGGATTCTACAAGGCACATTCAATTTGTAGCGCCACCCGGCACCGTGCTAACTAAAGTCAAGTTGTTCGAAGACACTAGTGAATTCGTTGGAAATAAAAAAACGGGCGTAAGTGAATCGAGCACCGATAGAAAAGAGATAGGGGTCGGAGGCCATATTTCCGACGATTTGTTAATAAACCATAATGATGAGCGTGCTTCGTTGTTGATAAGAAATCAGAATGTAAAGCAGCGGACTGTACAAGTATTGTTGCATCCTAAACTTGCAAACTTTCCCATTCCGGCACTGTTCGTCTCGGTTTTACAGTTCCTGTTTTCGGTGATTGCAATATGTTCTGGTCCTGATGCTGTTGCTCACAACGCTGCGGCTTTTACTGGTACCGCAGTAATCGGACCATTTATCACGGTAATTTTTATTGCAAAAGAATCCGAACATGCACTCGTTGGAAAAATACTTAGTTTCCCTAGAATGTTCCTCGCATTCTCTTCAGTGGTGCTCGTTGTAACAGGCATGTTAATTGCGGTTCTCCCACAAAAACACATGGAGAACTTGTTTTGCTTAAATTTGGGAGTGCGCGGGAAACTTTGCTTAACTCAAATACTTGGCAAGAACACTGTTAGTTGGCAACAAATGCTTGCCGGAATAGGTTTAATTGGAGTATTTTTTTTAGCGTCGATTAGTATTGCCATGTTCACGTACATAATCTCGAGTTCGTGCGTCTTCAAAAAAGACATAAAACGACAAGTGCATATCTCAATGTCCGAAATTAAGTTCGACGACGACGAAGCGCTCGTTAATCCAAGTGAGAAGCAACATAATAAAGGTAATCCAAGCAAGAAGCGACATAATGAAGGTCGATCTTGTTGCGCTCTACTCATAATTTTGGTGTCTACATCGATTTTTTTGCTAATATTCATAGTCATCATTATTCAGGTGTGGTTTGCCTGGCTCTGAACATTCTATTCAGGTAAACCTCATAATATTAGGTCCCACGTTTATGTTGAAGGGTTGCTGGATCGGATAGTGTCTATAGTGCCGCGAATTGGTTTTGATTGAAAAGGGAGGATCTGTTCAAAATGCTATAATAAGAATGTTCATGCCCACCTATCATTCCCTCATCCCTCCACCACCGCCTCCGTAGCCTCAAAACCGCCCTCCTCGCCGTCTCCTTCACTCTGGCGGGCATCCTCCTCATGATGCTCAACGCCTGGCTTGCGCCGCTGCGGCTGGGAGACTGGCAGTGGCTGCATGCGCTGCCGCTGGGAGAGCTGGGTGGCACGCTCTTTGGTGCGGGGCTGCTTTCAACGTTCTTCGAGTACACCTTCCGGCGCGATCAGGAACGGGCAGTGACCGAGCGCTTCCGCCAGACAATCCATGAGGAAGCACCAGCCCTGCGCGATGCCGTCATAGAAGCCTTCCGCTTCGACCGCCAGGACGTAGCGCGTATCGCCACACCCGAATTGCTGGATGATCTGGCACGTACCAGCCTGGGGCTGCGCTTCGGCGACCCGGCTTTCGGCCGTGAGGTCTATGCCGACATTCGCCACCAGGCGATGGCTGCCGAGGAGCGTTGGTACGACGCCCGTGTCGATGCGGCCCTTGGTATACCAAGGGGTAGGAGCAGTGCTCCTACCCCGTTCTTCGACTTACGTGTCCGCTGGGAGTACACCGTCACGCCGCGCCACCGCTTCCGCAAGTTCGCCGTCGTCTCCGACCGCCAGCGCTACGACCAGCTAGTAGCCGAGCGTGGAGAGACGAGTGTGTGGTACCGCCGGCCAGTGCCCGGCCTGGCCGTTTCCGATCCAGAGGTCTTCGCCCTGGAGCAGTTCACCGTCAACGGCACGCCGGTACCGTTCACACGGCAGGTGGATGAGGTCTCCCAGGTCTACACCGCTGATCTTGGTGAGCGGGTCATCCAGCAGAAGCAGGCGGTCGTCATCTCCTTCAGCTTCCGCACCCGCACGCTCCGCAGTGGCCATGTGGTGCACCTGGACATCGACCGCCCCACGCGCGGTCTCGACGTCGAGCTGCGCTACGACCCAAAGCAAGTCGGCCAGATGCGCATCCTCGACTTCGCCTCCATCGGCGAAGGAGGACGCCTCACCCAAGTGCCAGACGCACCAACGCTGCGCTACCGCTACGACGGCTGGCTCTTCCCACGAGCTGGCATGGTCTTCGTCTGGACGCTGCCAGACGAGCAGGACGACTGGGGCGAGGTTGCTCCCGATACCGATGCCAGAGCACCACGTTCAGCCGGTAGTTCTGAGAACGCCATCGAGGCAGTACCAGCCACGGAAGACGACGCCCGCCAAGCTCGCGCAGCCTGACGGACACCGCCCAGCTGCCATGTACAGGGCAGCCATGGGATGAATTGGCCCCTACATGGGGCGCGTGGTCAGTCGCCACCCATGCCACTCACCTCCCTCCATCTCAGCTGACATCCCTAGATTGCCATACATGTATGGTGGTGCCAAGTTGGTGACCGCTCGACGCTGGTGATCGTGCGCGCTTCCTCCTCCACCAGCCAAGACGAGCAGTGGTGGCCCATCGCCCGCCAGCTCGGCCTGCGGCTCCAGCGCGCCCGCATCGCCAAGGGCCTCAGCCAAGAAGCCCTAGCTCACGCCGCCGGCATCTCCACCTACACCTACCAAAAGTTCGAAAAGGGTGAGTCCCGCCCCGGCACCCCGATGAACCCACGCCTGCGCACCCTCATCGCCCTGGCAACGGCGCTGGACATGCGGGTGGAGGAGCTGGTGGGAGAGCTAAGTGAGTAGGTGGACGCACCGGCGCTTCTGAGGCCAACGATGACGGCTCCCGAATACTGTCCCAACACACGATCCTACGCACGACTTAGTGGCCGTCTAGAGCAGTAAGGACGCGAGCAGCACTCACAACGAACTAAAACATGCAAAGAAGCATGTTGGCCGCCACTCTCTACCGTGACCTATTTGTAACCACCGCTGCTCGACCTTCTCACAACTCAAGTGGAACACTAGCAGCATGAACTTCTCATGCAACAACGCTTGATGAAAATCCGAGCAGACCCGTGCAACCTGAAGCGTGTCAGAGTAGTTGGCTATTCACTTAAAACCCGCAAAATGTTAGAATCTACGAAGAAGATATACAATGACAAGTAATGGTAGCGTGTCATCTGAAAAAGATGAAGGCCTTAGCGGTGAAAAGATGCGAGAACTAAAGTCGCTTCGCCCACACCACGAGTCAGAGCAGCATGACATGTATGTCGAAGCTCTCAAGCAAGCTGTTCGACAGCGCGAGGTAACAAACATCGCCCTAAGTGGGCCGTATGGCGTCGGCAAAAGTTCTATCCTGCAAGGCTTCAGAAAGCATCATCCCGACGCAATATTTATCTCGCTTTCGACGTTGGGGTTCAGTGAACCAACTGAGTCGAAATCTACTCAATCATCTGATGGAGCGATCTCTCCGCAGACTAATCAGATCCAGAAAGAGATTGTCAAGCAACTGCTCTATCGGAAGCCTCCAAACAAGTTGCCTGCATCGCAATTTAGGCGTATACAGAAATTTGACTGGAAGCACTTCCTGCCAGTATCTGCACTGATTGGACTCGTCCTGACGGTCATTATTGCGGTAATCGGAGGGTTCGCAAAAATACCGAAGGTCAGGAACTCGTCTTGGTGTGATTTTGGGATCAAGTTCGCTGGAGTTTGGTTATTGATGTTGATAGCAACAGAAGTTGCTAGTCATCTACTTCAAGGTAAGGTGCGCTTCGACAAACTTACTGCTGGCCCTGCAACTGTCACGTTATCACAGGAAAGTGACAGCTATTTTGACCGATATCTTGACGAGATAATCTACTTTTTTGAGATGTCGACATGTCGCGTCGTCGTATTTGAAGATATCGATCGGTTCAGCAACTGGCAGATCTTCGAAGAGTTGCGTGAACTCAACACAATACTGAATAATGCCGAGCAACTCCAAGACAAAAAGAGTAAGTCTGACAAAAACAAGATAGTCTTCGTTTACGCAATGAAGGACTCAATTTTCGAGCCTCAGACAGTCACTGATACCGGTGAAGTAGCGAAAGGCACCCACGACAGGGCAATTCAGGAGATTCAAAGGGCTAACCGCACGAAGTTCTTTGATGTCATCATCCCCGTCGTGCCGTTTGTAACTCACCGAAGCGCACGAGACTTGATGCGTCAAGAGCTCGAAGGTATCCAACCCAAAATTTCTGACAAGCTGATTGATCACGTCGCAAAGTACGTCCCAGACTTCCGTCTCCTACGCAGCGTATGCAACGAATACACGATATACGCACAATTTATACTCGGAGACAACAAACTTAAGCTTGAGCCTGATAACCTATTTGCACTCATGATCTACAAATCCGTTCATCTGAAGGATTTTGAAACAATACATCTCGGCCAGAGTAAACTTGATGAGGTTTACCAGATGAGTTTGCTAGTAATAGAGAATCGTATTAGTGCAGTAAATGAAAAGTATGACATCCTTGAGAAGCAGTTAGATCCCAATGTAGAAGCGGAGATGCGGGGCAAAGAATTCAGAAGAATGATTGAATGGTTGGCCGCCCGTTATCGGATGCGCGTCGACTCTTTTACGGTAAACCTGGACTCCCAAGCGTTCTCTAGTGAAGGAACCAGAACCCCGATGTTCTGGTCTGCTGTATCTCGATTATCCGACACGGATTCCATGATCGTAATGGAAAGTTATAACCAGTATGGCAATCCAATGCCTCTTGAGATTACCAAACAAGATATGGCATTAATAATGGGACATGACCTGGTGTTTACCTCTATAGATGAGCGTCCGCGGAACGTCATAGGTTCAGAGCTTCATCAACTCGACGTTGTCCGTCAACAATACCAGTCTGCGCACATGTCTGATCTGATGAGTGATCCGTTGGCGGTAGTGCCATCAGAGAATGGCGCTGAGCAAACTTTTAGTGCCTACGTTGAGAAAACACTTGGATCGAAACTGGCTGCGGCTCTCATCCGCCATGGATATATTGACCAAAACTTCGTGCTCTACACGTCGACCTACCATACTACATCCTTGTCCGCCAATGCGATGACATTTCGGCTCCAACACATGGAGCGAGGCGTGACGAACACCAATTACGAGCTTAGTGATAACGATGTGCTACAACTCATCTCTGATACGACGATCGATTTGGAAGAGTTTGCTAGGCCGGGCGCTTACAATGTCAGCATTCTCGATTACCTCCTGGCGAATGGCAGTACACATCGAGAGCATCTGGACCTCATCATGCTATCTTTTCTTCAAGATGATGACGGCACGAAACACTATTTGCAGTCATTCTTTTCGTCTGATAGCCTGAATAAAGATCGCTTAGTCATCGAACTTACTCCTCGATACCCGGGGATTTTCACGCTCCTCGTAGGACTTCGTGGTATACCGGACGAGAAGCAAGTTAACTACGTTAATATCGCACTTCAATGTGCGTCGCCAGACGTAGACTACGACACGTCATCGCTAAAAAGTTTCGTCGAAGTGTCATATTGCAATATGACGGTATTTACCTCTACCTATACCGATAAACCTGCCGACACGGTAGCTACACTCATGGCACAGGCTGATGTGAAGTTCTCCAATATTAATCAGATCGACTCCAAGCTGTGTGAGTATCTGATTGAGAACTGGTGCTATGAAGTTAACCATCATAATCTGGAGTTCGTGTCGGGTGACAATCAGGTAGCCCTGGACGTACTTTCTCGGAAACGGCCTTCCGTCTACGCCTATCTTCTGCGGTCACTCGAAGCATACTTTGCCATCATTGCTGACGATGAGAGCGGTAGGTTGTCGGCATTGGTTGGCTCAGCCGACACGGCAAAGGTCATCGTTGATGTTGTGAAGCTTGATGTTGCAGCGAATACGATATCGGATGATTTGGTCGCAGATGACGCCAAATTGGGCGACGGCCAACCATTCCCGCTACTTTCGAACCTACTGGCGTCATCGGGGGGAGACTGGTCTATCGATCTAGATGGTCTTCCATCTAGCTGTTGGCCGATATTGGCGGCCCATGACCGCCTCGCCGTTACGACTTCAAATCTGTGGCTGTACGTTAGCAAGCACGGTGTTGATGATGCACTAATTGAGCTACTGGAGCGGCACTCTTCAATCGAGAATCAGGATGATGCTCTGAGTAACGATGAGTATATCGAACTCGCTACCGTGATTCTTAACCTAAAGGAAGAGCAGATTTCTGCTAAACAGCGCGTGGCGTTGGTCGCGTCGATGGATCATGGCGAACCTATTCCGGCATCCCGTATTACACCGCAAGAAGACGGGCTGGTCGGGCTCTTGATTAAGGCTGGTTTGATTGATGATAATTCGGATGCATATAGATTAGTGTCGAACCTTGAATGGCCAAATCGCGAGTTTGCGATCGCTTCCTCCCAGCGGTTTGCTGACTATATGGACACCAGCCTTGTTGGTAATGATGTGCTCGCAATAGTTCAGAGCCAGTTAGTTTCGACCAAAGTTAAGCAGAACATCATCAACAGCATCTCATCTTACTGCTATGGGATGAATGTCGAAGACCTGACGTCGCTCGCGAAGTATGCTGCTAGCCAACAGGATTTAACCGTCGACGGCGACGCCTTGATCTGGTTGCTCGACCAAGGAGTTAAGCCCAATGTAGTCGTGCCGCTACTCGTCACAGGATTAGATAGTCTGTCCGATTTCGATGTTCGTAATATTGTGATGGCATTAGGACAACCCTACAGTGATCTTCTTGAAAAGGGAGTGTCGCGAGTCCATGTCGACGAAATTATGGGCGTCGATAGACTATTGGAACGACTCAAGGATGTAGGCGAAGTAACGACATACACGAAAGACGGTAGGAAGCGTCGGTACGCTGTCTATCGTCACAGAGGACCGAAACCATGAGCAGTGTTCATGGGTGTCAGTGCGTAGCAAGCTCGTTGTGACGCGGTTGCAGCTGTCGCTCGGGACTTACACGGCTGCCTCTGCCTTCTGGCGCTTGGCCTGCTGGATGTACTTGCTGACTGTGCTTAGCGCCACATCGTACTTCTCGGCGATCTCCGTGTAGGTCAGTCCGCGGTCGAGATGGTCGGCCACTAGCTGCTCGACACCTCGCCGCCCGAACCGCACCAGGAGGCTGCGCTGCTTGAGGTCTGTCCGCTGCTCAGGCTGCCTGCCTCCAGCCATCGCCGCCTCTAACGCCCGTCGAGTCGCCACCAGCGTGTAGCCGTATCTGGAGTAAGCCTGCAAGATCTCCGCCATCTCATGCTTACTCGAACCCTCGGTAGCAATTTCGGCTGCCGAGGGTTCGAGTGTCGCGGGAGTGGGGAGATGGGAGTGGTGGCTATGGCGCGATCGTCAGGCGAACGCTTCAGGACATGCTCAGGTCAGCTGTAAAATTGGACTGGATCGTAATTTCCTCCATTCAGAGGATTTTCTGCCTGATAGAAGTAGCGAGTGTCCTCGAAGGCTCGTGCTAGGCTGACGCACTTTGTTGCCCCTGGGCCGACTGAAATATAATAGCTCGGCCCTCGTCGCCCGTTTGATGGTGCTACGGTGACTCCTGCGTAATCCGTGCCGGTTCCTGTGACGCAGAATTGGTCGTTCGCGTCGTCGTAACTGACTTTTGTGTAGCCTCCTGTGGCATAGTCGGTCGGCCCGAAAGAGTTGGCGGAGGCTGGTGCGGCGACAGCAATTGCTCCTAGAAGTGCTGAACTGACCGCTGCGGTCTTGACGAGGCCTCGTTTGGTGAATCGCATAGTGACTGTTTCCTTTTGTTGGGTGCTGAAGTCCGGGTGCATCGTGCTTGTTGCCGTATGACTATGAGACCTTGGAATGCATCCTTGCGGTAGGGGGATCAATCCCCTATGGTCTGCGTAAGAAGAGGGGGCGTGCTGAGGTGCATCGGGTCGCCATCAGTGTGTAGCTGTATCTGTAGTAAGTCTGCAAGATCTCCGCTCAGGAACGTGAACATGCTCTCGAGTCCTCGGCAGCAGAAGTGCTGCCGAGGACTCGAGTGTCGTGAGAGGGGATGCGAGGTGACGGCTGCGCCGCGATCGTCAGGAGAGCGCTTCGGGATGTGCCCGGGTCAGCTGTAGAAATACACCGGAGTGAGGCGGGGTGGCCAGAAACCATTAGTCACTTGGTAGGAGTAGCGAGTGTCCTCGTACGCCCTCGCCAAGCTGACACATTTCGTCTCTCCTTGTGCTGCGCGAATTGTGTAGCTAGGTCCGCGACGGCTGTTTTCTGGCTTCAACTCAACGCTGAGGCCGTAGTGCTGGGTGGCTGTAGCGCAGAATTGATCGGCCCCGTCGTCATAGCTAACTGTTCCAAGGTTTCCTGTGCCAGAGCCAGTGGGACCGAAGGAGTTTGCTGAAGCGGGTGCCGCGACTGCTAGTGCTCCAACAAAAGCTGAGCCGATGGCTGCGGTCTTGATGAGGTTTCGTTTCGTGAGTCGCATGGGGGTCTCCTCCTTTGGGTAGGCCTTCGAAGTCCGGGTGACTTCTCTGCTTGTTGCTGCACAACCATGAGACCTCGAAAATAGTCCGAACGGTAGGGGGATCAATCCCCTGTGGTACATGCACTAAGGAGATGGGGGTTGGTGGGACGCGTCTCGCATCTCCATTGTGCATTGTCTACACATGCCTCGGCGACCAACCGCTCCGGACGCCGTCGCCCCGTTCTCACAGGTGCTTGAGGGCCTCGCGTCGACTGAGCGGGGACAAGCCCGGATGCGCTTGGACGAAGGCGCGCACCCAATCCCCGTCCGTACGCGCGTAGTCGCGCAGCGCCCAGCCGATCGCCTTGCGGATGAAGAACTCCGAGTCCTCCTGGTTGGCCTCGATGACGCCGCTGAGCAGGTCAAGGTCCGTGTCGGCCTTGTGCTGGAGCTGGCAGATGATGGCGCTGCGCCGCACCCACATGTCCGGATCGGTGGCCCACACGCGCATGCGGGCCGCCGCAGCCGGGTGCTGACGCACCGCCAGCCCGACGGCGTGGGAAGTCTCATCAACCAGATCCCACCACTGCCCCGTGCGCAGAAAATGCTCGTAGAGCGCCAGGGACTCCATGCGCCCAGCATGCGACGCAGACAGCTTGGAACGGATGATAGCCAAGGCCGCGTAGCGCTCCTCGCGGTGAATAGCCCCATTCCACAGGCGCCGCAGCGCGGCCTCCCAGGTAGTGGCCTCGACCCACAGATCGGCCTGGGCGGCCGCAGCCTTTTGGGAGAGGCGCCGCGTTTCCGGGACTCCGCTGCCGTACATCGCCATCTCGGATTTCAGGTATGCCCGCTGCTGCTCTGCACGGGCTGGGTCGCCCGCGTTCTCCAGTGCCTTGCGCAGATTGGTGATGAAGGCCGTGATCCGAGCACTTGTCTCCCCGCTCATCGGCTCTTCACCTCTCTCCGCCTCCTCGCAGTGCACAGCGCATGTCTCCCGTCGCCACATGATGAGCTTCGGGGACATTATGACCCCGGTGCAGGCCGGAGGTCTCGGGGTGGCGGATCCGGAGATGTCAGGTCGTGAGTGACGGCCGCAGGCCGTCCATCCGGCTCGCGGCTGGGGCGCCTCAGGCCAAGGTGCCCGCGACATGTCGTCGGGCGGTTTGCTCGCAGGGGCGTCCTCCCGGTAGGCTGCAAGTGCGTCCCACGGCGGAGCTGTTGGGACGGCGATGGAGATGTCGCATAGTGGCCTAGTGCGCCTCCCTGCTAAGGAGGTTGGGGTGGAAGCCCCTCGGGAGTTCGAATCTCCCCATCTCCGCCAGAGCAAGAGCCCCGGTGCGCAGCAGCGCGCCGGGGCTTCGTCGTCGGCCCAGCCGTTGCCGCAGAGGGGGCTGTGCCTGGGCCGTCCTCCCTTCAACCGACCGAACGGTCGACGGCTCGTATCCTGCGGTCTACCCTGGCAGTAGCCCATCAATCGTGCTGGGAGTGAGCGGCCATGACTGACATGGACAACCGAAGACAGGCCATCGTCGGATACGCGCTTATTGGCGGTTTCGTCGCCCTCTTCATCGTCCTCAACTGGGCCGCCCCCGGGCGGGTCCTGTCGCTCGTGTCTGCAGTGGTCGTTGTGGTGACACTGCTAGCGATCAGAACCAGATCGCGTCTCGCCGTGATCGCAGCCGTCATCCTCCTGGCGACGCTACCGTTCGTCGCGCTGCGGACCCACGCGGGCTCCGCCGTCGGCGCCATCGGTCCGCTGGTGATGTTCGTCGGGGTCGCTTGCTGGCAGCGCTGGAGGGATCCGGCTGGATCGGGAGCCGGCGAAACCGCTTCGGCGGCTACTCCCCACTGACTGGGGCACGTGAATCAGCCCCGGTCAGAGCGTTCGCCTCTGGCCGATCGGAGCGCCTGCGTGTCTTCCCGCGCCAATCCGGGATAGCGTGATGCTGTACTCGACTGAGAGGGACCTCATGTCTGACCACGACGCAACCCAGCCTCCGGCCTCCGGATCGCCCCACCCCGGTGAGGGAGATGAGTTCAGCGCCCGAACCGTCCTCATCAACCAGGGCATGCTCGACGCCGCGCGCGCAGAGCAGCAGCAGGCCGCCGGACAGGCTCCCGGCTCCGCTCCAGGCGCGATGCCCGGGGCCCAGGCCGGATCGTGGCGCCCCGCGCAGCCCGACCTTCCCACCGGGCCTCCCCCCGAGGAACAGACGCGTGCCTACCCCGCCGGTGCCGGACGGACGGGCGCTCAGCAGGCGGCCGCTTCGGCCGACCCCAG
>NZ_JH470349.1:441110-448841 GCF_000239715.1 Actinomyces sp. oral taxon 849 str. F0330
CCGGAACCCCCTCGGCACCCGCCGCTGGACGGCCGGGCATCTCCAGCGAGGATCCCCTGTTCTGGTCGGCGTCGGCGCAGGAGCCCCAACCCGCCGTTCCCCAGGATCAGCAGGCCTTCGCCCAACAACCCGTGCCGCACTCGCATCCCTTCAGCGGGGGGCGCCAGGAAGGGGAGGTCGGCATGTCCTCGGTCTTCCCCACCGCGACGGCGCGCGCCGAGGCCGAGCAGGCGGCGGAGGCCTTCGCCCCCCAGGGCGCTGCTCAGCCGGTCGCCCAGTCGGCACCGTCGTCGGCCCCCTCCATCCAGTCGCAGGGTTCGGCGCCCCAGTGGGGTTCGGCGCCCTCCTCCGACGCCGCGGCCGGGCAGGCTCCCTCTTTCTCCGAGATGGTCCCTTCCGCGGCGGGAGCGCCGTTCGGGCAGCCGGCGGGTGGTGCGCCGACCGCAGCCCGGGGTGAGAGTGCCGGCAGCGTCGACTCGGTCGGCAGCTGGATGCTGACGATGTTCCTGATGACCATTCCGCTAATCGGGTTTGTCTACCTGCTGATGCTCGCCTTCGGCAGTGGCCGCTCCATCGCCAAGAAGAACTGGGCCAGGGCCACTCTCATCTGGGCGGTTATCGCCACCGTCCTGAGCATTGTCGTCTATGCCGTGCTCGGGGCCGCGCTGTGGTCGATGCTGAACTCGTCCGCCAGTGGGGGATGAGCGTTCTGCTGCTGGCAGTGTGAGCGCCGCTGCCGCAACCGCATTCATAGGGCCGGAGTCCCGTCGTCGGCGGGTGCTCCGGCCCTGTGCCCATCCTCACGGGGTGTGGATTTGTCCCCCGGGTGGACGCTGAGTAATCTTCTACCCGTCGGCAACGACGGGCGCCTGTAGCTCAACGGATAGAGCATCTGACTACGGATCAGAAGGTTGGGGGTTCGAATCCCTTCGGGCGCACCAACACCCCGCCCTCGGCTGAATGAGTCGGAGCCGGGGTGTTTTCCATTTCTGGGATTCCCCGGCTCCGACGGCGCGGCTCAGCTGAGTCGCTGCTGAATCTCCACGTCAGTCTTTCTCACCTTCAGCCCCGGGCTCCGGGTCGGCCGCGCAGACCTCGCCGTTAGAGGGAAGCGTTCCGTTGACGAGGAAGTCGCTGACCTTCGCGCTCGTACAGGCATTGCGACCGGTGGCTCCGTGCCCGTATATGTCCACGCTCAGCAGATGGCTGTTGCGGATTCTCGACACCAGTGCCTGGGACCACGGGTAGGGAGTGTTCGGATCGTGCAGGATGCCGATGACGAGCATCGGGTTCGTGGCCTCGACGTCGACGTCGACCGCCTTGGTCTTACTGGTGTGCCCCCAGCCGTGGCAGAAGGCGTCGGTCTGGGGAAGCGCGCTGTGGAAAACCGGGTAGTCGTGGCGGTAGGAGGCCAGTGCCGTGTCCCAGCTCGCCTCATTCCCGGTGTCGGGGAAGTCGAGGCACCGGTTGGCCGAGAAGGCCTTGAGGCCCCGGAGCTGCTCGACGACCTGCTTCTCGGTCGTGGGAGGAGGTGCGCTATTGCCCGAGAGGGAGGCGGCGCTCTTCGCCAGTGCGGTGCCGTCGTGCGCGTTCATGGCCTGGGCCAGTCCCTCGTTGAGTAACGGCCACTTATCGGGCGAGGAGTTGACGAGCTTGCCGATGGCGTTAACGGTCTTGGTCCGGTCCAGGGGTGTAACGGAGTCGGAGACTGTCAGCGGGTTGGCGTCCAGGCCATCGAGGAATGCCGCGAGCTGGGCGACCGACTCATCCGTTGTCCCGCTCA
Source organism: Actinomyces sp. oral taxon 849 str. F0330 (assembly GCF_000239715.1). Taxonomy (NCBI): domain Bacteria; kingdom Bacillati; phylum Actinomycetota; class Actinomycetes; order Actinomycetales; family Actinomycetaceae; genus Actinomyces; species Actinomyces sp. oral taxon 849. Next base: position 442,894 of record NZ_JH470349.1, read on the forward strand.
GGGGGAACCCGGCCTGGCCCTGCTGGGACTCGATATAGGTGCGCAGGGCCTGTTCGGCTGCTGCTGCATCACCTTCCATTGCCTCCTGGCGATTCATGGTGGGGTCCATGGCGCTGTCCAGGACGACGCGTCCGATATTGTCGAGGAAGAGCTCGGTGTAGACCGCGCCCAGGTAGGTTCCGTAGGAGTAGCCGAGGTAGTTCAGGTCCTTGTCTCCTACCAGCGCCCGCATGACATCCATGTCGCGGGCCACCGAACGGGTGTCCGCGTGATCGAGGATCTCGGGGACCTCCGTGTGCTCCTGGCAGGCCGTGGCCTCGCGTGAGCCCTGGGCGACGATGTCGGCGGCGCTGCCGGCCGTCAAGTAGGAGGGCATCTCAGCCTGTCCGGCCAGAATCGCCTGGACGTCCTCGGGGGTCCAGCAGGTGATGGGGGTGGATTGGCCGACGCCGCGGGGGTCGAAGCCGATGACGTCGTAGTTCGCCAGGACCTCGGACAGATCGCCGCTCTTGTAGAGCTCGGCGTTGGATTCGATGAGGGAGATACCGCTTCCCCCGGGGCCGCCGGGGTTGAGGAAGACCGAGCCCTGAGGGGAGGGGCTCGTCGAGGGCAGTTTCTTGAGAGCCACGGTGATGGTCTGCCCCTGCGGGTTGTCATAGTCCAGGGGCACGGTCACGGTGGCGCACTGGAAGGCGGTGCCGGTGGCGTCGTCGGTGCAGTCGGTCCAGGTGAGGTCTTGGTTGTAGAAGGATTCCAGCCCCTTGGGGACGTCCGCCCCTGTGGACCCGGTGGATCCCGTGGAACCGTTTGAGCTGTTGCTGCCGGTGGCCCGAGATGTGTCGGCGTTGCTGTTCGAGTTCGTACTGCTGTCCAGCACGACGCCGGCCTCATGGGAGCCCGGTGCGGGCGGGCTGGCGGCGGCTGCGATATTCGCACCGAGCATGCTGCAGGCGGTGAGCGTGCCGAGCAGGGTGAGGACGGTGAGGGTAGAGCTGGCGTGCGGTGGTGAGGTGGTTCGTAGGCGTCTCATAGTAACGAGCATTGTCCTTCCACAGCCCGATGGCCCCCGCCTGAAGCACAGCACTGCCTGTCCTTATGGACAGTTCGGGCTTCGAACGAACTCTCAGACGCCGGCGGCCTCGAATGCCTGGGCCAGGTCCGCTATGAGGTCGTCGACGTGCTCGATCCCCACGCTCAGGCGCATGAGTCGGTCGCTCAACCCGTAGGAGGCGCGCACCTCGGCGGGCACATCCGCATGCGTCTGCACCGACGGGCAGGTCACCAGCGACTCCACCCCGCCCAGGGACTCGGCGAAGGTGAACACCCGTACCGAGGCCAGGAACCGGGACACATCCACCGACTCGGCCAAATCGAAGCTCACCATGCCCGAGTGTCCCGGGTAGAGCACGCGCGTCACGTGCGGGCTGGAGCGCAGGAACTCGGCGATCGCGGTGGCGTTGGCCTCGTGGCGCTCCATGCGCAGCGCCAGGGTCTTGAGCCCGCGCAGCAGCAGGAAGCAGTCGAAGGGGCCCAGCGTTGCGCCGGTGGTGTTGAGGCGGTAGTTCAGCCGCTCGGCCAGGACGTCGTCGGCCACCACCGCCACGCCCGCCATGACGTCGTTGTGCCCGCCCAGGTACTTCGTACCGGAGTGGACGACGACGTCGGTCCCCAGCTCCAGGGGCCGTTGCACCACCGGGGTGTAGAAGGTGTTATCCACGACCAGCAGGGCCCCGGCGGCGTGGGACAGCTCGGCCGCCTCCGGGATCGGGATCTCCACCATCATCGGGTTAGTGGGGGTCTCGATGACGACCAGGTCCGCCGGGGAGGTCAGGGCCGCGCGCAGGCCATCGATCCCCAGGACGAAGTCGACGTCGGCCGTCCCCTCCTCGGCCAGGACCTCCAGGAATCGGAAGGAGCCGCCGTAGAGGTCCCGCAGTGCCACGATCCGGCTGCCGTGCGGCGCCAGAGTGCGGGTCACCAGCTCCAGGGCCGCCATCCCCGAGGACAGTGCGAAAGCCGCTGTCCCGCCCTCCAGGCGGGCCAGGGCGTCCTGCAGGACGTCGCGGGTGGGGCTGGCCGTACGCGTGTAGTCGTAACCCGTCGACTCGCCCAGACCCGGGTGGCCGTAGGCGGTCGACAGATGGATCGGCGTCGTGATCGCGCCCGTGGCCGGGTCCGTGCCGGTTCCGGCGCGCACCAGCAGCGTCTCCAGGCGGACCTGCGGGGTCGGGGACGACGACGTCGGGTGGTGGTGGACGGGGAAGGTACGGGCGGCCGGCGGCTCGGGACACTCGGGGCGGCTGATGGGCTGGGGGGCGGACTGGCTGGTCATGGGCGGTTTCTCCTCGAGGCGGGGGAGGGCGGGAGGGAATGATGTCTGATGACCGGCCGCCGGCGCGGGCGGCGACCGGTGGCTGGACGCCGGGCGGGCCGACTCAGGCGGACAGGGCGATACGGCCGCGTCGAGCGGTCTTGGCGGCGCGGGCGATGACCGCAGTGGCGGCCGCCTCGAGCCGATCCAGGGCGGCGTCGAGAGTGGTGCGGGCGCAGGCGACGTTGATGCGGGTGAAGCCCTCGCCGCCGGCACCGAAGATCCGGCCGTCGTCGAGCCAGAGCCCGGCCTGGCGCAGCATGAAGTCGTCGAGCTCGTCCGTCTCGAGGCCGGCGGCATCGATCAGGCCCGAGCAGTCCAGCCACAGCAGGTAGGTGCCCTCGCAGGGCGCCGCCTCGATCCCCTTGATCCGCTCCAGGCGCGCCTCGACATGGGCGCGGGCGGCCGCGATGTGCTCGCGCAGGGCATCGAGCCAGGCCTCGCCGCCCTCGTAGGCGGCCCGGCACGCTGTCAGGCCCAGGACGTTGGGCTGGGAGTAGCCGGTGGCGGCCAGCTCGCGGCGGAAGGCCTCGCGCAGGCGCGCATCGGCGATGAGGATGTTGGCGACCTGCAGACCCGCCAGGTTGAAGGACTTCGACGGCGAGGTGCAGGTGATCGTGCGGGCGGCAGTCGCCTCGCCCAGGGAGGCGAAGGGCGTCGTGGCGAAGCCCGGCAGGGCCAGATCGGCGTGGATCTCGTCGGCCACGACGACGACGCCGTGGCGGGACGCCACCTCATCCAGAGCGGTGAGCTCATCTCGGCTCCAGACCCGGCCGACCGGGTTGTGCGGGTTGCACAGGAGCAGCAGGCGCGAGCCGGTCTCCTCGATAGTGGCCTCCAAGGCGGCCAGGTCACGGCGGTAGACGCCGTCGGCATCGCGGACCAGCGGTACGGCGGCGACGCTACGGCCGTTGTCCTCGACGACCTCGCGGAAGGGGTAGTAGACGGGCTCCTCGATGATGACCGCCTCGCCCGGTGCGCTCAGGGCGCGCACGGCCAGGGCCAGGGCCGGGACGACACCGGGGGTCACGGTGTTCCAGCCCGCCTCCACCCGCCAGCCGTAGCGGCGGGAGAACCAGCCGGTCAGGGCCGCGTTGTAGGCGTCATCGGGATCGGAGTAGCCGAAGATGCCGTGGCGGGTGCGCCACAGCAGGGCGCTGGTGACGGCCGGCGCGGTGGCGTGGTCCATGTCCGCCACCCACAGGGGCAGGACGTCCGCGGGACGTCCGCGCTCGACGGCGAAGTCCCACTTGAGACTGGACGTGCCGCGTCGGTCGGGGACGACGTCGAAGGCGGCGGCGTCGACGTCGGGAGCGCCCGAGAAGGGGGAGCGGTCCGTCGAGGTGAAGGCGGCCGCGGGGGAGGAGACGGCGGCGGATGCCCGGGTCGGCGTCGGTGTGAGCGTTGGACGGGTGGGACAGGCGCCGGCGTCGGGTCCGGACGATGATCCAGTGGGAATGGGGGCGTTGGGGCTGTTGATGGGGGTGAGGTGGGCGTGCATGGCTGGGGGTCCTCTCGGGCCCGGGCGCGACCTGGTGCGCGGACGCGGTGCGTCGGCACAGGGCGTTCCGGGGCGGCCGGCGCGCGGGCCTGCCGGGGTGGCGGGGTACTGGAGAGATGAACACGGGGGCGGCGGGGCCTCCGCGGAGTGCGACGAACCGGTTTCAAGCGGCTCGGACTCTCACCGTTATCTGTCAGACAGCGACGGCTGGCGCTGTCAGCGCATGCACATTCGACCCTCGCCGAGGGTGCGCACCATCATCGTGCGGGCCTGGGGCAGAGGAGTCGTCATGGCGCAGAGCATAGCGGGCGCGCCGCGGTCGGCGCCACCTCGCTGGTCCATCGCCCGGGCCTCCTGAGGGGCGGGAGGGATTCTCCGGGAAGGAGCCGATCTATATTTTATACCGGTAAATAATGAGTATTATTGGCGATGGCGGTCGCGAACGCCATGACGGGGTCGCGACGGCCGTCGCCGCAGCCATCACCCGATGGAGGCGGTCTGAGAGAGGGCTCCCCTCCTTCGCGATCAATGACACAGCAAGGAGCTGTACATCCCATGAATCAGAGATCTGACCAACCGATGACCGAAGCCCCGCCCCTCCCTTCGGGCGGCCGAGCAATCAATCGACGCAACATACTCAAAGGCGTGGGCGGGGTCGCCGCCCTCGTCGCTGTGGGCGCCGGCGCCTCCGTGGGTGCCTCGGCCCCCGCCCAGGCCGCGGGCCTGAACATTGTGGAGTACCAGGACGGTGGCCGCATGCAGTACTACCGGTTCTCCACGCCGTCCATCGGGTGGAATCCGGCCGTCAACGTGCTCCTGCCCGACGGCTATACCTCCTCGCGCCGCTATCCGGTGCTCTACCTGCTCCACGGAGGCGATGCCGACTTCAGGGCATTCGACAACCTGGGCATTCGGGACGTGACCGCGGGTCGCGATCTCATCGTCGTCATGCCCGACGGCGGCAGGGCTGGCTGGTACTCCAATCCGGTGTCCTCGAATGCCGGGCCGCGCAACTGGGAGACCTTCCACATGAGCGAGCTCATTCCGTGGGTCGACGCCACGTTCAGCACCATCGCGGAGTTTTCGGGGCGCGCCGTCTCCGGCTTCTCAATGGGCGGCTTCGGGGCCCTGAAGTACACCGCCAAGTACTACGGCCACTTCGCCTCCGTCTCCAGCCACTCGGGACCCGCCGACCTGCGAGGGCCTATCGGAGGCACCGTTACCAACTGGGCCAATCTTTCCTCCGCGCTGGTTGAGCTCAAGGGCGGCACCATCTATGGCTTCCCCTGGGACGAGGCGCGCGTGAGCGCCGACAACCCGATGGAGCACATCGAGAGCTACCGGGGCAAGCGCATCTTCCTCGTCTCCGGCACCGATCCCGATGTGAATGAGACCTTCGTCCTGCCAACCCAGAGGACCTTCGGCGGCGCCCTGGAGGCCGCTGGTATCCCTCACGAGCGCTACGAGGACTCGGGGACCCACTTCGTGCGCCCGGAGCGGCTGCAGCAGGACATCGACGGCATCATCGCCCACCTGACCAAGGCGGGCTGAACGCACCGCGCCGCTCTGCGGACTCACGAGGCCCGCAGGCGCTGAACGGTGTACCCGGCCCAGGGACTCGGTGTCGAGAACCGCCGCATGAGTGGTTCTCGACGCCGAGCCCTCACACCGAACCAGGCCCAGTCAGCCTGCGCGGCGCAGGCGCAGGGAGTTGGTGACCACGATGACGCTGGAGGCGGCCATGGCGGCCCCGGCGATCATCGGATTGAGCAGTCCGGCGGCCGCCAGCGGGATCGCGGCCACGTTATAGGCGAAGGCCCAGAACAGGTTCTGGCGGATGATCCGCAGGGTCGCCCGCGACACCCGCACCGCCGCCACCGCGGCGTCCAGATCCGTGCGCACCAGGGTGATGTCGGCGGCCTCGATGGCCACGTCCGCCCCCGACCCCATGGCCAGGCCCAGCCCCTGCGTGCCGGCCTGGGCCAGGGCGGCGGCGTCGTTGACCCCGTCGCCCACCATGCCGACCACCGCGCCCTCGGCCTGCAGCGCGGCGACGATGTCCCGCTTGTCGGTGGG
>NZ_JH470349.1:449098-452220 GCF_000239715.1 Actinomyces sp. oral taxon 849 str. F0330
CCGCACACCTCGCGGCAGGCTTCGACGTCCAGGCTCATGCGCCCCTGGGTGACCGTGCCGGTCTTGTCCATGACCATCGTGTCCAGCGTCCGCGTCGACTCCAGTACCTCCGGGCCCTTGATGACCACGCCGAGCTGGGCCGCCCGGCCCGAGCCGACCAGCAGCGCCGTCGGCGTGGCCAGTCCCAGCGCGCAGGGGCAGGCGATGACGAGCACGGCAACCGCGGCGGTGAAGGCCGCCTGCGGGCTGTTCCCGGTGAGCAGCCAGCCCGCCAGGGTCGCGGCCGACAGCACCAGGACGATCGGCACGAACACCCCGGAGATCTTGTCGGCCAGCCGCTGGACCGGGGCCTTGCCCGCCTGCGCGGCCGTCACCATCTGGCCGATCCGGGCCAGCGTCGTCCCCTCGCCCACGGCCGTGGCCCGTACCAGCAGGACGCCGGAGGTGTTGACGGTCGCCCCGGTGACGGCCTGCCCGGCCTCGACCTCGGTGGGCACGGACTCGCCGGTCAGCAGCGAGGCGTCCACGGCCGAGCGGCCCTCGACGACGACGCCGTCGGTGGCTACCTTCTCGCCCGGTCGCACGAGGAACAGGTCCCCGGCCGCCAGCTCCTCGATGCTGATGCGCTCCTCGGTGCGGGTGGCCTCCGCGCGCGGCGAGCCGTCGGCATCCAGGACGTCGACGGCGTCGCGACTGCCTGAAGGCGAGCTGAGGACCACTCGGGTCACCTCCTTGGCACCCAGCTCGAGCAGAGCGCGCAGGGCGTCGCCGGAGCGGTACTTGGCGCGCGCCTCGGCATAGCGGCCCGCCAGCAGGAAGGTGGTCACCCAGGCGGCCGACTCGAAGTACATGTGGGCGGCGTGCCCCTGTGAGCGCGGCAGCAGCTCCATGCTCATTCGCATGCCGATGTGCCCGGCCCCGCCGAGCACCAGCGCCCACAGGCTCCAGCCGGTCGCCGCGACGACCCCGAGGGACACGAGCGTGTCCATGGTGAAGGCGCCGTGGCGCAGCGCCCGGAAGGCCGCCTTGTGGAAGGGCCACGCCCCCCAGGTCGCCACCGGCAGCGCCATGAGCGCCACCGTCCACTGCCAGCCGGGCATCTGGAGCGCCGGAACCATGGAGATCGCCATGATCGGCACCGACAGGATGAGGCTGTAGATGAGCCTCAGGCGCAGGTCGGCGGCCCGCTCCACGTGCGAGGCGCCCAAGGCCGGCCGGGAGGACTCCGACGACGCGGTCGTCCCCGACGGTGCGGCAGGGGTCGCTGGTGAGGCCGAGGTGGCCGATAATGATGTCGTCGCCGAGGCCTCAGGGCCTGTTGACGCCGGGGTCGGCGTCTCTTTGGCCGGGGCCGACGCCGCTGCCGCCGAGTCCGCAGACGGACGCTGAGAAGTCTCCTTTGCGGACTCGTCCTGCGAGCCGGTGCCCAGTAGAGCGCCGGAGTAGCCGGCGCGGGCGACAGCAGCAAGGAGATCATCGACGCTCACCGTGCTCGGGGCGGTGACGCGGGCGGACTCGGTGGCGAGGTTGACCGAGGCTGTCACGCCGTTGAGCTTGCCCAGTTTCTTCTCGACCCGGGCCACGCAGCTGGCGCAGGTCATGCCCCCGATGGAGAGGTTGACGGTGCGCAGCTGCTCGTCCTGCTCCTGAGTGGTTGATGTACTCATGCGAGTCTCCTTCTGCTACCGCCCGACGGCGTCCGGGCCCCGGGCGCCGAGGTTGAGACTCCTGGGCTCAGCTCTCGCGGACGTCGCGCTCGACGGCGTCCAGCGTGTAGTCCCCGGCCTCATCAATGGCCTCGGCCAGGGCCGCGTCCTCGAGGCGGACGTCGGAGAGCACGGTGACGGTGGACTGCCCGCCCTTGTTGAGCAGAACGGAGACATCCTTGACGCCGTCGAGCGCCTCGAGCTCCTCGGTGACGTGGGCGACGCAGTGGCCGCAGGTGAGTCCGGAGACCTTCAGGGTGGTGGTGCGGTCGACGCCGTCGGCGGTGAACTCGGTCATCTTTCACTCCTTGGGAAGCGTGTGAAGAAGGCGGTTGAAGTGGAACGGGAACGAGGCGGCCCGGTCCAGCGGCCCGGGCTGGGGCTCAGGACCGGACGAGCCGGGCGATGGCCTCGGAGGCCTCGCGGATCTTGGCCATACCCTCCTCGTCGCCCGCCTGGGCCGCGTGCAGGACGCAGTGGCTCATGTGATCCTCCAGCAGGCCCAGGCTCACGGCCTGGAGCGCCTTGGTGGCGGCGGAGATCTGCGTGAGGACGTCGATGCAGTAGGTGTCCTCCTCGACCATGCGGGAGATGCCCCGAACCTGCCCCTCGATACGGCGCAGGCGCTTGAGGTAGTCCTCCTTGGTCCCGGTGTATCCGGCCATCTCTGTCGCCTTTCCTTCTCGTTCGACGTCGAACATACCCCTAGGGGGTAGGCGCGTCAAGTACCCCCTAGGGGTATGTGGTGGTGGCTGCCCGCCCGATCCGTGCGTGCGGTCGGCCGGATGGGCGTGGATCCGGGACAAGGCGAAGGGTGGCGTGGGATGCTCGTGTCATGACCACCGTTGCGAATGCCGCCTCCGGCTCAATCGGCTACAGGACCGCAACCGAGAGGGCGGGGGCGTCTGAAGACCCCGACCTTCAACTCGCCCGGGATCCGAGGGCGGACGCCGGCCGGCTCATGGTGCTGGCCGGCGTCCGCCCCGATCTGCGCCGGATCATCGTCGACAACCCGGCCTGCTCCCCGGAGCTGCGCACCTGGGTCGGCCGCATGGGAACGTCCTCGGTCGGTCCCGGCGACGGGGCGAGTCCCGGCTCGGGGACCGACTCGGCCTGGGACGGTGGCCTCGACGACTCCCTGTCGCTAGCGCCTACGGGATGGGAGCCGTCCGACATCGGCCTGGGCGACGACCCCTTCGGCTCCGTCCTGGGAGACCCGCTCATGGGTTCGCCACTCTTCGACGACGGCGGCCGCGGTGATGATTCCGACGAGGTTGGCGGGCAGCAGCGAGAGACGAGCCGGCGCACGGCCATGGCGCACACCGCCGCCCGCTCCTCCACGACGGCCGCGCTTCGGACCTCGGCGCCACGCGCCTCGTCTCAACGGACCAGGCCGAATCCGCCTCCACCGATGCC
>NZ_JH470349.1:452791-456397 GCF_000239715.1 Actinomyces sp. oral taxon 849 str. F0330
CTCCCTCCTACGGGGCGGCGGGGCGATACGGGGTCTCGCGCCGGCCGGGTGGCTCGGCGCCGTCCTCGGGCTCCGGCACGAGCCTGGGCAAGGTAGTTGGATGGGGCCTGTTCATCCTCATCGTCACGCTCATACGGATGCTGGCCCGCTGAGGTGAGCGAACAGAGGACGTCAGTGTTCACGGCCGATGCTGCGGGCCTCTGAGGGACTGGGGCTCGAGCCCGGGGTCGGGCTGCTGGGGACACTGGTGACCGGGATCGTGAAGGGGCTGTTGGAGGCGTAGCCGTGCTTGAAGGCCCACACCACGATCTCCAGACGCGAGGTCGTGCCCGTCTTGTGGAACAGGCCGGTGATATGGGACTTGACCGTCGCCTCGGCAATGGCCAGCAGTGAGGCGATCTTGCGGTTCGAGGCCCCTTCGCACAGGAGGTGGAGCACGTCGCGCTCCCGATCCGACAGATGGACGCTCCCATCCGCGCCGCGCACGGAAGCTAGCGCGTAGTCGATGAGGCGCGTCGTCGGCGTCGGGGCCACGACCTTCGCCCCGGAATGGACTGTGCGGACTGCTGCGGTGATCTCCTCGGCCGGGGCGCTCTTGAGCAGGAAGCCGCTGGCTCCCGCCCCCAACCCTTGAAGGAGGTCCTCGTCGGTATCGACGGTGGTCAGCAGAATGACCCTGGTCGACGGTGAGACGCGGATCACCTCCCTGGTCATTTCCACGCCGTCCATGCTCTCCATGTGGACATCGGTGATGAGGACGTCGACCTGACGCGACTGAAGAAACCTCAGGACGGCGTGGGGCGAGCGCGTCGCTGTGAGGACGGTGAGGTCCTCAACGTCAGAAAAATAGGACTCGAGATGGGCCAGGGCCATCGCGTCGTCGTCGACCAGAGCGAGGCCGATTCTTTCGGGAGAAATCTGGGAAGACATGTGTCTCCTTGGGCAGATGTGTGCAGGTCGCGGAAGTGGGGGTCGCGGTCTGCTGGGAACAGGGAACAAACTACCTGAAGAAAGGCCTCCGCCGTGTAAACGTCTCGAGATGCGTTTCGACGAAAGGACGGGTAGGCCTATCCAAACAGCGGAACAAGTAGTAGATCAAAGACCGATGTGAAGCCCCGAAGGCTTCGGGCAGGCTCTTCGCCGACGGCACTTCCCCCAAGTGTGCCTCCTCTGTCGTTCCCAGGAAGGAGGGCTCCGTGTATCGCTCTGCGCTCATTGAGGGCGTGGCGCCATCACTGGCTCGCGCTGCGTCTCTTGAGTCGCCCTTCGGCCTGGTTTCCCGTTCCACCGAGCTGCCCCAGGCGGCCGGAGAGCCGGTCTTCGCGATCTGGACCGGTCTTCTGGGTGATCCATCTGAGGCGCTGAGGTCACAGCGCAGCTGGAATCACCGTGCCGAGGCGGGCAACTTCGACGGGGCCGGCGGGGCCATCGATGCCGATCGCGCCAGACACATCGCGATCGTGGAGACGATGGAACGCTACTCCAGCTGCTCATGGACGGAGGAGGAGCTGGTGTGGGACACCCCCGCCGGTCTCGGCGAAGCCGCGATCGGACCGGAACGTTGGCCGGCGTGCTCGGCCACGGAGCTGGCGGACCCCGACTGCGGGCTCATCGCATCGGACCCCCGCGTCCCGATGCGCTGGGTGCGCGGCTGGTCTCTGACCCGCGGCCGGGAGGTCTTCGTCCCAGCCGTCCTGACTTATCTCAACTTCCCGGTACGCACCCCCTCCGAGCAGTTCGTCAACCCCATCTCCACCGGTACCGCCGCGCACTCCGACCTGCGCGAGGCGGTGCTGGGCGGCCTGCTCGAGGTCATTGAGCGCGACTCCATCGCCCTGACCTGGTTGCAGCGCCTGCGCCTGCCAGCGGTCACGGTCAACCCCGACGCGCTGGGTGAGACAGCTGCCGAGTACCACCGGGTCGGCACCTCCACCGAGCTGGAGACCCATCTGTTCGACGCCACCACCGACTACGGCGTCCCCACCCTCTACGCCGTCCAGACCTCCCAGGTCGACCCCGAGCTGGCCCAGGTGGTCGCCGCCACCTGCGACGTCGACCCGCAGCGGGCACTGGCCAAGATCCACCGCGAGCTCGCCTCCCTGCGCATCGCCCTGCGCAGCCACGCCCGCGGCCCGCGCGCTCAGGAGATCAAGGGCCAGGACCTCACAGTGGTCGGCGGCGCCCTGGCCGACGCCGACCTGTCCATGCGCCACGTCTTCGACTTCCTCCTCGAGGGCGAGCGCCCCGTCCACGCCCTGGACGAGGTCGGCACCCTGGAGGCGCCCTCGACCGGTGCCGACCCGCTCGAACAGGTCGTCGCCAACCTGGAAAGGGCCGGCGCCGAGGCGATCGTCGTCGACATCACCACTGATGAGGCCCGCCAGGTCGGCATGCACGTCATCAAGGCCCTCATCCCCGAAGCCATGCCCCTTTCCTTCAGCCACCACGCCCGCTACCTGGCCACGCCCCGCCTCTACGAGGCCCCCCGGGCCATGGGCCTGACCGTCCACGACGAGGCGGGGATCAACCCCGTCCGCCAACCCTTCGCCTGAGTCCTGTCCCCGATGTCAACAGCGTCCCCGACGCCTCCGTCCAACTCTCAGGAGCCCCGACCCGCCATGAGTACGACGACGCCCCCACCGGCCGCGCGGCCGGCACCGCAGGCCCCCTCGGGGCCGGTGACGGCCTACCTGCCCCAGGGCGGGTTCGCACGAGCCGTCGTGCGGCGGCTCGCCGGGCCGGACGACGTCGTCGTGCCGGTCGACCACGGGCTGGTCAGCACCTTCGTCCCCTACGCCGACCGCGCTGTTCTCGTGGCCGACCCCGACCAGACCGGCCTGCGCGAGGACCTCGACGCCCTTTCCTTCACCAGGGGCATGCCCTCCCTCGGCCTGGAACTCTTCCCCACTGAGCTGCGCTGCGGACCGCTCGTGGTCCCCGGCCGCAGCGCCTGCTACCGCTGCTACGACCGGCGCCGACGCCAGCACGGCTACCGTCCGCTTCCCCCGGAGGCGAGTGCCGAGCTCGGCCCGCTGGAGCAGGGATACGCCTACCACCACGTGCTCATGGGCGCCGGGCTCATCTCGCTGGCCCTCCAGACCCTCGACCGCCAGGAGGAGGCCCCGCTCGGCGCCGACGACGTCGAGGACGGCACCACGGATACCGGGGAGCCCCCGGAGATCGGTGGCCAGGTGTGGACCATCGACCTCATCTCGGGCCTCACCTCCTGTTCGCGGACCGTGGCCGTGGACCGCTGCGAGATCTGCTCGGGCCGCTACGAGGGCCGGCGCGATGGTCTGCCCGCGCTTGCCGCCCTCCTGCCCGAACGCCGAGGGGAGGTGGCTTGAGATGGCCGGGGACGCCACAGGCTCTGTCATGCGCGCCGGCGACGTCGGCCGCGCCGCTCGCCGCGACCTGCAGTTCCGCATCCCCCGCAAGCCCGTGGTTCGGCTCGGCCTGCGCGCCCGGCCCGACGAGGGCGGCTGGATCGTCGACGGCGCCCGCAAGAGCCAGGTCCTGGGCGGAGCCTTCGCCCGCGAGCACATGGGGTCCCTGCTCGAGGCCTGCGATGGAACCCGCACCCTCGATGAGATCGGCGAGGCCACC
>NZ_JH470349.1:457586-460856 GCF_000239715.1 Actinomyces sp. oral taxon 849 str. F0330
CGAGCGCCGCTCGTCGTCCACCAGCTACGGCACCGAGCCGCTAGAGGCCGAACCCCTCCTGGCCATGGTCCGCGACGCCCTCGGCCGACGACGCGCGCACTTGGGACGAGGAAGCGGCGGCCTGCCCCCTCGGAGCCCTTCGTCCTCCTCCTGCGCCCGCGCGGAGCAGAACCCGGCATCTACCGGGTCCGGCTCGACGGCGTCGACCTCATCCGCCCCCTGCCGGAGGCCGAGGTGATTGAGGGCATGACGGTGCAGAAGGAATTCGCCCGCGCCGGCGCCATCGTCTCGGTGGCCGCCAACCTTGATGAGGCAGACACCTGGGGCGGAGCGGTCGGCTACCGCTTCACCATGAGCCGCAGTGCGGCCCTCATCTACTCGGTCCACCTGCGCGCCGTCGCCCGAGGGCTGGTGGGGACTGTTTTCGCCGGTTTCGCCACCTCGGCGGTGCGCCATCTGCTGGACTCCGACGGCGTCAGCCGCCACCAGATGTTCGCCGTCACCGTGGCCAGTCCAGAGGCCGAGCCCGAGACGAGTCCGACGGCCGGTTAGCCCCGGTCATCACCTGCGTGCGCCGACGGCCCGCCGGCGGCGAGACGGACCCAGAACTACATACCGCGTCAGAGAGTTCCACAGACCACCCCGTTCGCGGGGTTTGGGGCCCGGTCCCGGCAGACCGGACCCCCGGGGCCCGATCGGGCCCCGCTCCTGCCCACATGACATCTGAGAGAAGGAGGTGAACAGCATATGACGAACAGCGCGATCGATCTCACCCTCGCCGACAGTGACTTCGGCGTCGAGGAGCTCCCCGAGGGCAACGCCCTGGGTTGTGCCTTCAGCAGCGCCAGCGCGTCCTGCCCGGCCTGCGCCGCCTCGGCCTCGTGCCCGGCCAGCGCCGCCTCGGCCTCGTGCCCGGCCTGCGCCGCCAGCGCGTCGACGACGTCCTGCTGACGACCCCACAGTGGCGGGCAGGAGACCGGGGTCTCCTGCCCGCCACAGCGGTACCCGGTACATCGCGAACCGACCTGAGGGAGCCATGAGCCCACGATGAGCACGGTGATGAGTACGGCGACGAGCCCGCCGATGAGCCCTGGGAGCATCCCGACGAATCCGATCCCGCGCCTGCGCCGCGGCGTGAGTCTCATCGTCGGGATGGACAACCAGCCGATGCTGTTCGACTCCGACTCGGGCAAGTACCACCGGCTCGGTGCGGCCGCGGCCTTCATCGTCAACCAATTCGACGGGGTGCGCTCCCTGCCGACCATCATCGAGGAGCTGCCCCAGGACATCGACGAGGCAGGCGCCAAACGCATCACGAGCCTGGTCGACAACCTGCGCGACAAGAGCCTCCTGGCGGGCAGTGAGCCCGCTCCCGCCGTTCCGGCGGCCCCGGCGCGCACCAGGCGCACCCGCGGGCGGCACACCGCCCAGCCCCGTCAGGCCCGCCACCTCAAGGTTGAAAAGCCCCGCCGCAGCGGGGGCTGGTGGCTGCCCCGCATCATCATCGCCCGCAAGTACCACCGGATCGTCGCCCCCGTCGTCACCCTGCTTCAGCGCCTGCCGGCCCGCGCGCTCAGCTGGGTCTTCCTGGCCCTGGCCGCCTGCGGCTACACGGCCGGGGCCATGGCGCTGAGCTCCCTGGCCGGGGGCCCCCGCCCGAGCGTCTTCGTCTTCATCACGGCGGTGGCGATCCAGCTGGTGAGCATCCTGCTGCACGAGTCCTGGCACGCCATCGTCGCCGGCTACCTCGGCACGCCGATTCGCGGGCTCGGGGTGGCGCTCATGTTCTGGGTCATCCCGATCGCCTACGTCGACCGCACCGACTCCTACCGGGTGCGATCCCGGCGCGGGCTGACCATGCTGGCCCTGGCCGGCATCTTCTCCGACGGCGTCGTCTGCGGTCTGGAGGCGGCCGTCGCCTGGGCCTCCACGGGGATGGTGCGCCAGGTGGCCCTGACCCTGTGCGCCTTCCAGCTCACGATGCTCATCACCAACCTCAACCCCCTCACCCAGTCCGACGGGGTTGCCGCGGTCGAGGCGGCCACCGGTTCGGTCAACCTGCGCGGGCGTTCCATGTTCGTTCTGCGCTGCACTCTCACACGCCAACCCCTGCCGCCGGCCCTGGCCGGGATGCGGCCCGCGGTGCGCTGGGGCTATTTCATCTACGGGCTTCTGTGCAGTCTTCTCGGTCTCCTGGCCTTCACGATGAGCGTTGTATGGATAGGCTACTGGCTGTACGCCCTCGTGAAAGGTTTCCTCCTATGACGCAGCCGGTTCTTTCCCGTACCGGTGCCTCCCCATCCCGACAGCCACAGCCGCACTCCACATCCGCCGTGACCCCCGGGGAGCCCGTCCTATCCGCCCCGTCTTCCGCCGTACCAGCTCCGGTACCGGCGCCGGAACCTCCGGCTTTGGCCCAGCCCGCCGTCGCCCTGCCGACCCTCGTGCGCCTGGGCGGGCTCCCCGTGCGGGCCGTCCCCGAGACCACCGCCGCCGTCACCGGCAACCTGGAGTACCTGCGCCGGCTCGACGAGGTGCTCGACGGCGCCGCGAACCAGCTGCTCGACCCGCTCTACGAGCTCATCCCCACCCTGGCCAAGACCGAGCGCCGCCTGGTCCTGCGCGCCAAGCGCCGAGTTTTCCAGGGGCGCGCCACCGGCCTGTCCGAGGAGGTCCTGGCTGCCCTACCCACTGAGCTCCGCGCGCTGCTGGAGCGCTGGGACGCCCTGGTGGCCCGCAAGGAGGAGACCCGCGGGCGTCTGGCCGTCCTCGTCGACGTCGACCTCGACCGCAGCCGCGAGCTGTTGGCGGCCGGTCTCGACGAGCCCGGCTACCAGGAGGCCCTGGCGATCGCCGCCCCGGCCCTCATCTCCACTTTGGCCTCCCGCGGCCGTAGGCTTGAGGATCCCCGCGTCCTGCGCACTCTCTACACCCTGGCCACCCGGGCCGCCCTCAAGACCAGCCCCTTCTCGGGACTGACCACCGTCAACGAGGCGGGCCAGCCCGCTGCCGGGCGCAGCCACCGCATGGTGGCGACCCACCTGGCCTACCGCATTCTGAGCGCCACCGCCCAGGATCTGGCGCCTGACGGCGCCCTCTACCTCGAGCCCGCCCCCGTGCGCCGGGCCTTCAGCGCCGGCTCCGGCGGGGGAGCGGCCAATGCATACGGGCAGCACCCGCCCGCCGAACCGGAGGCGGAGACGCTGACCGTCATCGGCGAGCACGAGTACGGCAACGGCATGGTCTTCCGCCAGGAGACCGTCCAGCCCG
>NZ_JH470350.1:0-1911 GCF_000239715.1 Actinomyces sp. oral taxon 849 str. F0330
TGGACTGCGTGGGTTGTTTTTCGGACAGTGCTTGTTTGTGTTTCAGGCTGCTTTCGTTAAGTTCATGAGTTCGCGTTCGACCTCGTTCGGGGTGCGATACCCTAGGGCTGAGTGAAGGCGGACATGATTATATATCAGCTCGATCCACGAGGCAATATCACTGATCGCTTTACCCTTCGTGGGGTACACCATCCGGTGTACCCTCTCATTCTTGAGTGTGGCGTTGAATGACTCCGCCCACGCATTGTCCCAGCAAACCCCCGTATTCCCCACCGAGGGACGAATCCCATAAGACCTGAGATGATCCAGGAACCTCTGAGACGTGTACTGACTACCTCGGTCTGAATGAAAGACTGTCACGCCCCTGTCAACCGGGCACCTGCGTACCGCCATGTCAATGGCCTGGCGCACCAGGGAGGTGCGCATGTGGTCGGCCATCGCGTAACCCACGACCTTCTTGGTGCAGCAGTCCAGAACGGTCGCAAGATAGATAAACCCAGCCCACGTCCTGACGTAGGTGATATCCCCGCACAGCTTCTTGCCGGGCTCATCTGCGGTGAAGTCCCGCCTGAGCAGGTCCGGGCGCTCGCCCAGGTCCTGGGCCGGCACCGTGGTTCGGACTTTCGCCCGTGGCCCGGCGGCCTGCAGACCCAGGTCACGCATGATGGCGCGGACCGTGGAACCGCCTGCCCGCACACCACGCCGCTCCAGAACCACCTGAATCCGCCGGTACCCGTAGGTGGCATCGGAGTCCTCAAATACCTCCTTGATCATGACGGCCAGCTCCTCCCTCCTGATGGCCGTCTGTGACTGGGGTCGGTCGCGCCAGGAGTAGTACCCTGATTTTGATACCCTGGACCACCGGCACATTGAGGAGATGGGATAGGAGCCTTCTTCGCGGTTGATCAGCTCGTAGCGGTCGGTCACGGTCGTTCTTTGGCGAAGAAGGCAGCTGCTTTTTTCAGGAACTCGTTCTCCTGACGCAGCTCACGGACCTCCGCTCTCAGTTTCGCTATCTCGGCTGACTCAGAGGCCTTCTTGCGGTCCTGGTCGGTGGCGTGCTCTTTTCTGTGCCTGGCGACCCAGTTACCTACCGTCTGGGGGACAAGGTCATACGACGAGGCGACCGAGGAGATGGTGCGTTTCTTCTCGATGACTTCTCGCACCACCTGCTCCTTGAACTCCTCGGAGTATCTCGCTGCTGGCATGGTATCCATCCTATCGACTCACGGGAAAAAACTCCCCCAGTCCGAGAAACACCACGCACCCCAATCTGTCCTTCGACGGGTCTGGCCTTGGTCTTGCGCTTGGATGGTGGCAGTCCTTTGTCTTTGTCGCGTTCTTGGGCTCGTTTGTCCACGGGTGTCGCAGATCGCCAGCTTTCGCCAGCTCAGGTCACCGCCTTATCGGAGGGGAAGTGGCCGCGGTTCATTGGTGATCTTTGCGCAGCTGGTAGCTTGCAGTCTCGATGCTGTTGGTGGAGGGGGTACCTCCCGCGAAGTGGGGGAGAGATGACACGCCTGAGCATCGGCCGGTGAGTCCAGGAAGAGGGGTGAATCGCTCCCAGGCCCGCTCCCAGGTCGTCACCGTCTGAAGGGTGCTTGACGCCGGCTGCGGACAGGACCTGGTTAAAGGCCCGTGAGCGGTAGCAGGCCCCGTTATCGGTCATGACGGCCTGGACGGTGATGCCCAGGTCCTTAAAGAACGCGTTGGCGCGCTGAAAGAACCCGGCAGCGGTCTCCTTGCGCTCATCATCGAGGATCTCGGAGTAGACCAGGCGCGAGTAGTCATCTATCGCGTGGTGGATGTACCGATAGCCTCCGACCGGGCTGCCCCGACAGCGGGTGCGGGTCTTGGCGCGGTCCGCGGCCAGAGCGGGCGCTGAGCCCCGTCCGTGAGCGCGCCAGCCCC
>NZ_JH470350.1:2447-157016 GCF_000239715.1 Actinomyces sp. oral taxon 849 str. F0330
GAGGCCGTCCAGACGGCGCTGGCCCTTGGCGCTACCCGGGCGCGGGGTGAAGGTCCCGGCCCGGTCCCGGGGCACCCCGATCTCGAAGGGCCCCATCCTGACGAGTCCACCGTCTTGGACGTGGTTCCGTTTCTGGCGTTACCACGAGCCTGGGAGGTTGGCTCGCCCCTGTCGTAACCCAGGTGCTCGCTCAAGCCAAGCGGCCAGGCCCCTCTCCAAGGCCTCCCTTGGTGCAGTGCCGGCAGCAGACCATCAGTCCCGGTCATGCTCACCTGCCCGGCACCAGCTCTGCTCAAACAAGCCATCCAGAGCCCCAGCCGAGCGCAGCTGGCCGACCACATCCCGACCACCAGCAGAAGCCCTGTTGTCATCATCAGTAGCAGTCATCAGTGTCAGTCCTTCCACAAGGGCTTACACAAACCATTGAACAGGCTCCTCCTGTGCGGGAGGTGCCCCCTTCTACGATCAGTCACGTCCTTGACGCCCCTGTTGGCCAGCTCGGCGCAGACGAGCCGCCCTTCAAGGAGACTCCTTCCCCGGGCCCAGATACTTAAGCCACGTGCTTGACTCCCGTCCATGCCCCGCCCCGACCGCGATGTGGGCTGAGCGGGAGGCGACCCGGTGAACAGGCGCGGACCATCGGCCCGGATCGCGCCCGTGGTAGACCACCGGAAAGAGGACTCCTCCAGCGGACGCGTGCTGCCACACGCGCGACAGCCTCAGCAGGCCGCGTCGGCGGGTCCTCGAAATGATCCCCACGCCGAGCACCCGCGCTGAGCGTGGAGGCCAGGTGGTGCTGGATATCCCTTACGCCTCAATTCCACCGGCGCATCAGGCCTGGTGATTCACACGCATCCAGCCCGCCCCGGTCGGCACTGGCCCGTGGCGCTACCCGGGCGCGGGGTGAAGGTCCCGACCCGGTCCCGGGGCACCACAGGTCTCAAAGGGCCCCATCCTGACGAGTCCACCGTCTTGGACGTGGGCCCGTTCCTGGCGTTACCACGCGCCTGGGTGGTCGGCTCGCCCTTGTCGTAGCCCAGGTGCTCGCTCAAGCCAAGCAGCCAGCCCCCTCTCCAGGGCCTCCCTTGGTGCAGGGCCGGCAGCAGACCATCAACCCCAGTCATGTTCACCTGCCCGGCACCAGCTCTGCTCAAACAAGCCATCCACAGCCCCAGCCAAGCGCAACCGGTCGACCACATCCCAACCACCAGCAGAAGCCCTGTTGTCATCATCAGTAGCAGTAACCAATACCAGTCCTTCCACAAGAGCTCACACAAACCATTGAACAGGCTCGCCCTCCCCGGCTCAGGGCCGTGGCCCAGTGCTCTCTCCTTGCCGACGCCCGGTACTGATGAAGACCTCGATGTCCTCGATATCCATCTCTCCTGCCGCCTCTCGGTCAAGCCGATACGGGGCCAGCCGGTGGACGACCGGTCCCGCACCCACGCCTGCGAAAGACCTCACACACAGCGGGCCGTTCCCCTTATCAGCGGTCACCAGCGCCCGGCTGCCGCAGGTGACTTTCGCCCCCCGGATCATTAGAAGACAGGGGCAAGACATCATGCCCACAGCAGCTGGCCCAGCCCCGGACCACCCGGGACCACCAACAAGGTAACGGGGTGATAAACCGCGTGGCCTTGGGATGTCTCTGGCCGGCAATGACGGCCAGGGTCCGGTTGGCCTGAGCCGTGAGGGTCTGGTTGTCTCGGGTCGCGCGGCGCTTGGAGTAGGCCCACACGGCTCTCCATGAGCCCGGATGTTCGGCCGGTTCCCACACCGGCTCATGACGCTTGTGCACGTCCTGCTCCTTGGGGCTTGACAAATAGTCACTAACGACGCGAGACGCTAGCATTACCCCCATGGATCCCTTTGAGATGACCGTGGCCGCGGACGTTGGTCTGCCCGCACTCATCCTGTCGACTCCGACCGGGGAGGACATCGACCGCATCGCGGAGATCTGCCGGGAGACCGACATCCAGGAGTGGATCGTCATTCCCCGCGGCTACCAGCGCAGTGACGCGCAGTTCTTTGTCGAGCAGGTCGTTGCCGATGGCTGGAGCGAGGGCCGCGAGCTCACCTGGGCGGTGCGTGAAGTCGGCGACGACGACGCATCGTCGACCCTGGTGGGCATGCTCGGTGTGTCTCTGAGCGGTCCGGAAGACGCTCGGACGGGAGAGATCGGCTACTGGCTCACTGCGGCTGCGCAAGGGCGCGGCACTATGACCCGCGCCGTCGCCGCCTTCATCGATACTGCCTTCGCTCTGGACGGTCCTCTGAACCTGTCTGCACTGCGGTGGCGTTGCGCCATCCATGACTCAGACCGTGGCCTGGTGCCCAACTGGGCCTCCTGGAAGGTCGCCTGGTCGCTCGGCTTCCAACGGGAGGGGCGAGTGCGTCGTCTTCTGCTCAATGATGGAGCGCTCCGTGACGGCTGGATCGCCACCCTGCTGCCCGATGATCCACGTAGGCCGCAAGCCCCCTGGGATGGTCCTGTCGACGCCGATGGTGTTGTTCCCCTCGTGGCGCACGACGGCGTCGGAGAGCGTGAGGGGGACGATCCCGAGGCGCTTGTGCGCCGTTTCCACCACATCTACGGACTTCCCGTCCAGACCGACGGCGCCAGCCTCGAGCGCGAGAGCCTGAGCATGCGTATGAGCCTCATCGCCGAGGAGTTCGCCGAGCTCGTCGGCGCCGTCTACGGGCAAGCGGCCCGCACCGAGGTCGAATCGGGCTACCGCCGCGCTGTGGTCGCCGACGATGGCGCTCGTGACACCGTCGAGGCCGCCGACGCCCTGGCTGACCTCATCTACGTCATCTACGGCATGGCCCTGGAGACAGGAATTGATCTGGCAGCCGTGCTCGCCGAGGTGCAGCGCTCCAACATGTCCAAGCTGGGCGCCGACGGAAAGCCGATCTACCGCGAGGACGGCAAGGTCCTTAAAGGTCCGGGCTACTTCGCGCCGGACGTGGCTGAGGTGCTGCGTCGCCGGAGCCTGCGCTGAAGAAGGTGATCGTCGCAACCGTAACTGCACTATATGTATAGTAAGTTATGGTCATGGCTCGTGCTTCTGGACTTCGTGCCTGGGCGGCCCTGGCCGTCCTGACCCTTACTGTGACCCTGCTGGCTATCGACTCCACGGTGATGGCGATCCCCTCACTGAGCGTGGACCTGAGCCCAACAGCTAGCCGGTTGCTGTGGATCGGCGACATCTATTCCTTCACCCTGGCCGGTCTCCTGGTCACCATGGGCAATGTCGCCGACCGCATCGGTCGACGGCGTCTCCTGCTCCTCGGGACTCTCGGCTTCGGCGCGGCCAGCATCATGGCGGCTTTCGCGCCCAGCGCAGGAGCCCTCATCGCCGCACGAGCCCTGCTGGGCGTCGGCGGCGCCACGATCATGCCCTCCACCCTCTCCCTGATCCGCAACATCTTCCTCGACGCCCGCCACCGCACCACTGCGATCGCGATCTGGTCGGCTGGCAGCTCCGGCGGCATGGTGCTGGGCCCGCTGGTCGGTGGGATTCTGCTCGAGCACTTCTGGTGGGGCAGCGTCTTCCTCATCAATGTTCCCGTCATGACTATTGTCATCATCGCCGGTCTGTGGCTCCTGCCGGAGTCCAAGAACGACCATAGCGCCCCGGTGGACCTGGTCTCCGCAATCCTGTCGGTCCTGGCCATCGTGCCGATCACCTACGCCGTCAAGTCCTTCGCCCACGACGGCCTTACCGTCATCGCGGTAGCAGCACTGGTGGGCGGCCTCGTCGGCGGATGGCTGTTCCTCAGGCGTCAACGTACGCTGGCCACGCCGCTGATCGACGTCGAGCTCTTCAGACGACCCGCATTCACCTGGGCGATTGCGGCCACTGTCCTGGCGATCTTCGCGCTGTCCGGCCTCCTCTACTTCTTCTCCCAGTACCTCCAGCTCGTTCGGGGCTACTCCACGCTCCGAGCGGGACTGACCGAGCTGCCCGCATCGCTGGCCTCCATCGTCGTTGTCGCAGTCGTGGCTGCGGTGGTGCGCCGACTTGGCAACGGTCGGGCGCTCGGAAGTGGCCTGCTCATGGCCGCGGTGGGACTGATTGTGGTTGCTCTGGGGGAGTCCTACGGTGGAATCGTTGTGATCTGCGTCGGCCTGCTCATCATCGGCGCCGGTATCGGCATGGCCTTCACGGTCTCCACCGGGGCGGTCCTGGGATCGGTGCCGGCGGATCGGGCCGGAGCGGCCTCCGCCATCTCCGAAACCGGACTCGAACTCGGCGTCGCTCTGGGGATCGCGGTGCTCGGTACGATCCAGGACGTCGGCTACCGGTGTCTGCTTGGGCAGGCCCCTTCCGGTCTTCCAGTCCGGGTGGTCGATGCCGCCGAGCAGTCCCTGGCCACTCTGTCGGGCGTCATCGACCGGACCGATCCCGGGCAGGCTCGGCTGCTGGCCCAGACCCAGACGGCCTTCACCTACGCCATGCAGGCCACCGCCGTCATCGCCGCCGTGATCCTCCTGGTCGCGGGCGTCATGGCCGCGCGTCATGTTCCGGTCACCAGTGATGACGAGTGAGGAGACCCCATGAGAACCTCGAACCGGGACCGCATCATCACCGGGGCACTCGAGCTCGTACACTGTGACGGGTTCGACACGCTCACCTTCGACGCTCTGGCCGAGCACGTCGGATTGACTCGTGGCGGCATCATCTACCACTTCCATACCAAGGCCGAGCTCCTGGAGGGAATTGCGAGCGCCTTCCAGGAGCGATGGCGGGCCGAGGCACTGGAGGCACTGGGCAAGCCGCTGGACGAGGCGAGCCGCGCCGAACGCATCGATGCCCTGACGCGCTCCGTCGTCGACGGCGAGATCCTCCCCGGCGAGGTCAGCTTCGTGCTCTCGGCCACGCCGGAGGCGGAGATGCTCAAGGACGCCTGGAACGCGCTGCGCCGTGAGTGGGTGGGGGAGATTTCCGAGCTGACCTCGATGCAACGCGTGGCGCTGCTGGCGGTGGATGGATGGTGGGCCAACCGCGCCGTTGACAGTGACAGCCAGGACCCTGACGATCCCGAGATCGCCGAGCTCATTGTGTCCCTGGCGGCAGGAAACGTGCCTGACCAGGTACGTGATAGATCTTTCGGTAAGGACTAATGACCCACAAACCCCTGCTTGTTGTACTTGAGAAGCCTCCGGCTCATGGCACGATGGGCCCATGAGCGAGACCACCGACGGCACCGACCTCCCGGAGTCGAACGTCTTCGCCAAGCCATGGCCGCTCGACCTTGGCCTGCCCGGCTTCACGGCCGTGGACCACGCCGACATCGAACCGGCCATCCGTGCCGGGATGGCTGCGGAGCGCCAGGAGTGGGAGGCGATCGCCACCAACGAGGCCGAACCCACGATCGCCAACACCGTCGATGCCCTGGAGCGATCCGGGGAACTGCTGGAGCGAGCGCTGACGGTGTTGGACGCCTTGACCTCCGCCACCGACTGCCCGGACCTCGATGAGCTCGAGGAGGCGCTCGCTCCCGAGCTGGCGGAGCACTCCGACGCCTACCACCTCGACTCGCGTCTCTATCGGCGTTTCAAGACCCTTGACGACCTCGTCGCGGCCGCACCCGACGGCGAGGACGCACGTGACACCGACAACGCCGTCATCGACGCCGAGACCGCCCGTCTCATCCGTCTGACCGTCGAGGAGTTCGAGCGCAACGGCGTCGGCCTGGACGAGTCCGACACAGATGCCCTCAAGGCGATCAACGCCCGCGTCAACGCGCTCAAGATGCGTTTCTCCGTCCTGGCCACCGAGGCCATGCATGCCGCTGAGGTTGCCAACGTCACGGTCCCGCCCTCCCTGGCCACCACCCGCCCCCACAGCGCCAGACGCGCCTTTCTGGAAAGGTCCATGAGTCGAGGGTTGGGTAAGCAGGACGACGCCGGCGACACCCGGGGAATCGTCCTGGAGCTCGCGGCGCTGCGTGCCGAACGGGCCGCCCTCCTGGGCTACCCGCACCACGCCGCCCTTGTGGCCGCGGAGTCGGCCGCACGAACCACTGAGGCGGTGTCCGAGATGCTGGCCCGCCTCACCCCGCCCGCCATGGCCAATGCCCGACGCGACGCCCAGGTCTACGCCGCCCGCATGGACAGTGACCCCCAGACCCAGGCGGGGGAGACCTTCGGCCCCGCCGACTGGCCCCTCTACGAAACCGCAGAGCGCAAGGACCGCTTCGGTGTCGACGACGAAATTCTGGCCCCCTACCTGGAGCTGTGGAGTGTCGTCACCGAGGGCGTCTTCTACGCCGCCAACCGTCTCTACGGCATCACCTTCCACGAGCGCGAGGACCTGGCCGAGCACATGTACGCCCCAGGCGTACGAGTCTGGGAGGTGCGCGACGGTGAGGAATCGGAGGCGCCGGTTATAGGGCTCTTCGTCGGTGACTACTACGCCCGAGCCGGTAAGTCCGGGGGCGCCTGGATGGACAGCCTCGTCACCGGCTCGGCGCTCGCCGGCCGCAGGCCAGTGGTCATCAACTGCTGCAATATCGAGCAGCCCACCTCCGGCCCGGCCCTGCTGACCTGGGACGAGGTCATCACCTGTTTCCACGAGTTCGGACATGCCCTGCACGCCCTGCTCTCCGAGGCCCGCTACCCCTCGGCCTTCGGGACCGCCGTGCCTCGGGACGTCGTCGAGTTCCCCAGCCAGCTCAACGAGAAATGGGCCCTTCACCCCGAGGTGCTGTCCAGCTACGCACGCCACGTGGACACCGGCGAGCCCCTGCCGGCCGAGCTGGCCGAACAGCTGCGCGGCCAAGGCACCTTCGGGCAGGGTTACGCCACCACGGAGTACCTGGGAGCAGCCCTGCTCGACCAGGCCTGGCACACACTGGCCCCCGCCGAGGTGCCACACGATGTTGCCGAGGTGGAGGGGTTCGAGAACCACGCCCTGGCCGAGGCCGGGATCAACGACGCGCTCGTGCCCCCGCGTTACCGCACCACCTACTTCTCCCACATTTTCGCCGGCGGCTACAGCGCGGCCTACTACGCCTACATCTGGAGCGAGGTCATGGATGCCGACGCCATCGAGTGGTTCACCACCGATGGTGCGATCAACGGCGACCTCGGCCTGAACCGCCAGGCCGGGGAGTCCTTCCGCCGTGAGTTCCTCGCCCGTGGCGACTCCCGAGACCCGCTGGTCTCCTACCGCGCCTTCACCGGGCGCGAACCCAGCATCCTGCCCCTTCTCAAACGCCGCGGACTCACCTGACGGGCGCGGTCCGCCTCCTCACTCTCATCACCGGAAGGAACACAATATGGCTCGCGTCACCATCGTCGGCGGTGGATACGGCGGTATCACCGTCGCCAAGGCCCTCGACGACGTCGCCGAGGTCACCCTCGTGGAGCAGAAGGACACCTTCGTCAGCCATGCCGCAGCGCTGCGGGCGGCGGTCGACCGGGACTGGGCGGAGAAGATCTTCCTGCCCTACGACCGGCTCCTAACCAACGGGCGCGTCGTCCACGGAACGGCGCTGGCCGTGCGCGGAACCACCGTCGAGGTCTCCGGGCACGGGCCGATCGAGGCCGACTACCTTGTACTGGCCACCGGGACCGCCTACCCCTTCCCGGCCAAGCACATGGAGTCCTCATCCATCATCGCCAAGGCCCGCATCGAACGGGTTCACGCCAACCTCGAGCAGTCCTCGCGGGTGCTCATCGTGGGAGCCGGGGCAGTCGGCATCGAGCTGGCCGGGGAGATCACCTCGGCGTTCCCGGGCATCAAGGTGACGATGCTGGAGGCCGCCGAGAGGATCCTGCCCGCCGGCGACTACAAGCCTGAGATCCGCGAGGCCATCTCCGACCAACTGGTCCAGCGCGGGGTGGAGATCATCACCGGCGATTCCCTCAGCTTCCTGCCCCCGATCGACGTCGGTGTGCTCTCGCCCTTCCGAGTCACCACCCAGGGAGGACGCCTTCTGGAGGCGGACATGTGGTTCCGCGCCTACGGCTCGGCGGCCGCCACCGGATTCCTCAGTGAGGACTATGACGAGGTCCGCCACTACGACGGAACGATACGCGTCGACGAGTACCTGCGCGTGATGGACCACCCCGGGGTCTGGGCAATCGGCGACATCACCGACGTGCGCGAGTCCAAGCGAGCCGACGCCGCTCGGGCGCATGCCCGAGTCGTCGCCAGTAACATCGCCGACCTCATCGCGGGTCGGGAGCCCAGCACGACCTACACGCCCGGAACTGAGCGGATCATCCTGCCCCTCGGCCCCCACGGCGGCGCCTCCCAGATTCTGCGTGACGGCGTGCGCATCGTCGTCGGGCCCGAGGAGACCAGTAGGATCAAGGGGGAGGATCTCTTCCTGGGCTTCATTTGCCAGGAGCTGGGAGTCGACCAGGACTCATGACGGCGGTGCGACGCGAGCCGCCATAGTGGCTCGCTTGTGCACCGGGCGGAGAGAGAGCCGGTAGTGTGTCCCACATGACGAACGACCCGCGGTCCGCGCTCAACCGACTCATCGCCGCCTTCGAGGCGCACCTGGATGCTGCCGCGACCGGCGACGAGCTCTCCCCGGCCGTGGTCGCGGCCGAGAACGCTCTTCAGGACGCCTTCTTCACCTACGATGACTCGTTGTTCACCGCCTACGGCATCGAGCTTCCCTTCGAGGCCTTCGACTCCGACGGTGATGATGACGATGATGACGAGGACTATGACGACGACGGCGAGTACGACGACGATGATGATGACGATGATGATGAGGACTATGACGACGACGGCGAGTACGACGATGACGACGACTGACTGAGGTTTCTCGGCAGCCCATCGTTCAGTAGTGGGGCCCGCGCCAGGTGCGCGGGCCCCACTATTCTCTGTGAGGTCCTCGGCATGGACGCGCCCACGAGGTCGGCGAGCAATGGAGCTCACCCTCGTGAGGGGCTGAGTGCTGGCCGGGGTGGCTCAGAATCGCTCGGGGTAACCGAGCTGCAACGAGGTGACCTCGTCCAGGGCGTGGCGGATCTGAACCGGAAGCTCCAGGTCGTCGGCTGAGAGCACGCCCTGGAGCTGAGCCGGTGTACGCGCCCCCACGATGGTGGAGGCGATCCCGGTGGCGTCACGGGCCCAGGCCAGGGCCACTTCGGCCGGCTTGCGGTCCAGGCCCGAGGCAGCGGTGGCCACGGCCTCGACGACACCCCGGTGCGGATCTCCCAGATAGGGGGATACGTAGGAGCGCAGGTGCGGTGAGGCGGCCCGCGAGTCAGGAGGAATCGTCGCCCGGTACTTGCCCGTGAGGACCCCCCGCCCCAGGGGCGCATAGCCCAGGATGCCGAAACCCAGGGCCTGGGAGGCGGGCATGAGCTCGCGTTCGATACCCCGGGAGAGCAGCGAATGCTCCACCTCGACAGCGGCCAGTCCCGGCCCCCGACCGTTCTCGCTGAGCAGATCGTGCATGCGCACCGACGCCCAGGCCGGGTGGTTGGCGATCCCCACGTAGCGAGTGCGGCCGGAGGAGACGGCCAGGCTCAGGGCATGGGCCGTCTCCTCCAGGGAGGTGGTGGGGTCGGGCACCTGAACCAGCAGCAGGTCGAGGTGGTCGGTGCCCAGTCGGGCCAGACTGGTGTCCAGCGTGTCCAGCAGTGAGCCGCGGGACGCGTCGGCCACCGAGGACCGCTCCCCGGTGCGCCAGGTGCGCACTCCGGCCTTGGAGACCAGGACGAGGTCCTGACGATCCACGTGCTCGCGCAGGAGCGCTCCGATGACCTCCTCGCTGACGCCTTCGCCGTAGGAGGCGGCTGTGTCCACGAGGGTGCCTCCGGCGTCGAGGAAGATGTCGAGCTGCTCCTTGGCCTCGAGCTCATCGGTGTCCCGGCCCCAGGTCATTGTGCCCAGACCCACGGAGGACACTCTCAGGCCGGTCCGGCCCAGTCTCCTGTGCTCCATAGGTCCAACCGTAGCGTTTCGGTCTACTTGCGCACGGTGATGGTCCAGGCCGCGTCGCCGGTGCGCTCGAACTCGGTGACGGTATAACCGTTGTCGGCAGCCCAGGCGGGAAGAGACTGAGTACCCTGGGTGCAGTCGAAGCCGATGACGAGCTCGTCGCCGATATCGAGGTCCTCCATGGCCTCCTCCGCCTCGATGACTGGGAAGGGGCAGACTTGGCCGGTGGTCTCCAGAACAGTGCGCATGAGTATCTCCTTGGTTGTAGTGCGTTGCCGTGACGTCGTCGGTGGACTGCCGGTGAGTGTCAGACGGTGGCGGGGGTACGGACGGCGGTGCGTTCGGCGCGACGCCGCTGCCGGGGACGGATGAGAAGGAACCAGGCGGCAGCCCCGACCCCCAGGACTTGGAAGACGAGGGCGGCCCAGCCCTGCCATGACAGGAGCGAGGTCTGCACCAGGGCGTTACCGATCGAGCAGCCCCCGGCCCAGGCGGCGCCGATTCCCATGAGAATGCCGCCAATGATGGAGCGCTGGATAACCTGGGCACTGGGCACGCGGACGCGGAACTCTCCGGAGGCCTTGGCCGCGATGTAGGAACCGAACAGGATTCCTACGACCAGGAGCACGCCCCAGTCGAGTCGCTTGGGGTCACCGGTGATGATGAGGCTCGCCAGGTTCGATGACGGCGTCGTGATTCCGAGCCCATCCGGGCGTCCTGAGGCCCAGGACGTGGGCCAGGCGACGATGGCGACGATCCCGACGAGGAGTCCCGTCACCAGCGGGTTCCACTGCTTCTCCAGCAGTAGGTGAGCCAGGCCCGTGCGCTGTGCGGGCAGCTGGACCTGGGCGGGGCGGCTGCGTCCCAGGATGATGAAGCGGTGCACGACCACGCCGGTGACTCCGGCCAGGATGACGACGCCGACCCAATCTGGCACGCCGATGGAGGCGGGGATGGTGGTGAGGTTGGTGACCCATAGTCCCTTGATCCAGGTGGTCACTCCCGACAGGATTCCGGTCTTCGATGCGGCCGCAGCGGTGGCGTATGCCACGAGCGCGAACCAGGAGCCGACCAGGCCCTCGCCGGCGCGGTAGTAGGTACCGGTGGCGCAGCCTCCGGCCAGGACGATCCCGACTCCGAAGAGGAAGGAACCGACAACGGTGGCAACCACTGACAATTTGGGGATCTCAGGTGTGATGGAGCCTGCGCCGGTGAGTACTGCGACTCCGACCGCCTGAACGGCGATGGCCAGCAGGAAGGCTGTGAACCAGCGCCAGGAGCGGGAGACCCACAGGTCGCGGAAGGCCCCGGTGATGCAGAAACGGCCCCGTTGAAGGATGAAACCGAGGACGGCTCCAATGACGAGTCCAGTAAGGATGGTGGGTGATGGCACGGTGTGGTCCTTGTCCGGCTGCTACTTTTTGGCACAAGCAGCCTGCATGGGGACCGGTGACGCAGCATAGGCGAAGAAAGAACAAAGAACAGAGACAGGCCACGTCATCCGGTGGGGGAGTGAAGTGGAGGCCTGGCTGGACGCGGCTGATGAGGCGCTGTTTCAGAGGCGCCGGGAGCCGGAGAGAACGATCTGTCTGAGACCGCCTCAGAACGCCCGAACCAGGCAGCGCATACACATGCCGGCTCCGCGCAGGGCGGTGCGGGCGGTGCGAGCCTGGGCGACGTTCATGTGCTTCTCCGTTGGGAAGTGGTTGGCGACGGTTGTCAACCGCCACGGACTGTACCGATGGTTTCTCGCCGCCGCAATTGCTGAACGGTGGCTGAGATCAGGCGACAGTACGGCGGGCACTCAGGAGGCGGGTGACTCCGTCGTGGGGTATCTGCGGCGTGGTACCGCCGAAGAGCGGGCATTGTTCCTGGAACGCGCACCAGTCGCACAGCCGGGAACGGCGTGGACGGAACTCCCCGGAGCGGGCGCAGTCTTCGACCTCGTCCCACAGGTGGGCCAGGCGGGTCTCGGTTCGCTCCAGCTCCGCCAGGCGAGGATCGTGGGTCAGAACGCGTCCATCCTTGAGGTAGACCAGCTGGAGCCGGGCCGGCGCCCGCCCGCGCAGGCGCCACAGGACCAGGGCGTAGAAACGCATCTGGAACAGCGCCTCCTCCATGAAGCGCGTGCCCGGGCTGCGACCGGTCTTGTAGTCGACCACGCGCATGGCGCCATCGGGGGCCACGTCCAGGCGGTCGACGAAGCCCCTCAGGAGCAGGCCATCACCGGTCTCGGTCTGGACGAAGAGCTCTCGCTCGGCGGGCTCCAGGCGCTGAGGGTTCTCCAAGGTGAAGTAGGTGCGGATGAGCCCACGAGCCTCATCCAACCAGCTCTCCACCCCGGCGGAGTCCTCGAACAACTCCATGACCTCCGGGTTCTTCTCCCGATGGGACTCCCACTGGCTGGGCAGTAGATCAAGAGCCGTCTCGGGGCGGCGATCGGAGGCCGGCAGGTCGTAGAGACGCTCCAGCACGCCGTGGACAACCGTCCCCTTGTGCGTGGCCAGGGAACCGGGCTCGGGGAGACGGTCGACTGTGCGCAGTCGGAACATGAGCGGGCACTGCATGAAGTCTTTCGCCCGGGAAGGGGACAGCGCCGCGCGGCGCCGCTCTATGGAACCGCGCCCCAGGCTGCCGACGGAACCCGGGCCGGTGGGCCTGACATGGGCCTGGGCGGGCGAGGTGGTGACGGTGTGCGGCTCGCTGGACATGGGGGTGACGCTACCGCGAGGAGGTGACAGGACGCCGGAGATGAAGGCGGCTGCTCCACAGCGCGCGCCGCGGTCGGTACGGGAATCGGCTGTGGCCTCCGAGCCGATGCGGCGAGCCGTCCCCGACGGCGTTAGGCTCGCGCCCATGCCTGCCTCCTCATCGACCGGCGAATGGGTGATCGCCCGTATCGGTGGCGCTCCCGTCGTCATCGCGCCGACCTCCCTCCTGCTCGGACTGCTCATTGCCGGAAGCTGGTACCCGTTGGTCTCCTCCGCCCTCGGGGTATTCGGAACCACGACCGTGCTGGCCGTCGTGGTCGCCACGGTCCTGGGTGTCGCCGGCTCGGTCCTCCTGCACGAGCTGGCCCACGGGCTGACCGGCACCCTCATGGGACGGCGCCCCACCCGCTACGAGCTCTACCTGTGGGGAGGCCGTACCTCGTTCGGGCCGGCACGCGAGTGGACCGCGTGGAAGGATCTGGCCACCTCCCTGTCCGGCCCTGCCACCAACCTGCTCATCTGGCTCATCGGGACGCTGGTGCAGGACTCCGTGCGCCTCTCGGTTCCCGTGGCCTTCACCGTGTGGGCAGTGACGCTGGTCAACCTGGCCCTGGCCATTTTCAACGCTCTGCCGGGGCTTCCCCTCGATGGCGGCTACGCCCTGGCCGCGCTCGTCGTCCAGATGACCGGTAATCGCCGGCTCGGCCTCAAAGCGGCCGGCTGGGGAGGACTCGTCGTGGTCGGCGCCGTCGTGTGGTGGTGGATTCTGCGCCCGCTTCTGTTGCAGGGCCGCCAGCCCGACGCCTTCAATCTCATCCTGGTCGTCATGGTGGGATGGTCGATCGTGGCTTCCAGCTGGCAGGTCCTCGAGCTCGGAGGAGGTGCCCGGGCCGCTTCTAAGCTGGACCTTCGCGAGCTGGCCCGGCCCGTGCGCGTCGTCGGACCCGATACGCCCCTGTCTCAGGTACGCGAGGCGCTCGCAGGCGGGACCGCCCTCGTCTTGGTGATAGACGGGACCGAGCTCGTGGGTGCGATCGACGCGGCCTGTCTCGACGAGGTCGGGCTGGGCGGCGCGGCAGATACGACGGATTCCCCTTCCGTCGCCGGCGTGACCGCGGGCCAGGTCTGCACGGTGCTGCCAGCAGCGGCGGTGACGACTGAGCTGACCGGCCAGGCGGCCGCCGACGCCATGAAACGAGCCCGAGAGGTGTCGCGCTGGCTGGTGCTCGTGGACTCAGGGACCCTGAGCGGAGCCGTTCCCACCGGCGCGCGCTGAGGGGCAGCGGCGACTGAAGCGACCAGCCGCCCGACCATGCGACAAGATCGTTAAGCTCATCGGGACCGAACGTACTGTGAATGATAACCTTCAGTTCGGATCAAATGCTTCCGGGTATCCGTGTTAGCGTCATCTTCTAAGGTGAACCATGAGCGACATCCACTCTCAGGACCTCTCTCAGGCGATCCTGGCTTCGCCGGCCAAGGCATCGATCTTCCTCACCGTGACCGTACGGAGCGGGGGCGAGGCCCAAGTCATCGATCTGCTGACCGATGTGTCCGGGTTGACCCAGGCCGTTGGTTTTCGCTACCCCGAGACGATGCTCAGCTGTGTCGTCGGCATTGGGGCAGGCATGTGGGACCGTCTCTTTGATGTGCCGCGACCTGAGTATCTGCATGATTTCACGGCACTTCAGGGAGGAAAGCACAGTGCTCCGTCGACGCCAGGAGACCTGTTCTTCCACCTGCGCGCCTCAACGCTCGACATGTGCTTCGAGCTGGTTCGCCAGATCATGCGCCGACTGGGCTCCGTGGTTGACACCTCCGATGAGGTCCACGCCTTCCGCTACCTCGATGATCGAGACCCTCTGGGCTTCGTCGACGGTACCGAGAGTCCGCGGGGGCAGGCGGCCGTCGCAGCGGCGCTCATCGACGAAGGTGCTTGGGCGGGCGGCAGCTACATCATTGAGCAGAAGTACATCCACAACCTCACCGCCTGGGACTCGTTGAGCGTCGAGGAACAGGAACGCGTCATCGGTCGCACCAAGCTCGATGACATCCAGCTTCCCGATGATGAGCAGCCCACCAACAGCCACGTCACTATGAACACCATTGAGGACGCCGACGGCAATGAGCTCCAGATCGTGCGTGACAATCTCACCTTCGGTGAGGCCTCCGGGGACCAGGGCACGTTCTTCATGAGCTACGCCGCAGACCCACGCGTCACCGAGCTCATGCTCAGGCGTATGTTCCTGGGGGAGCCCGAGGGCAACTACGACCGCATTCTCGACTTCTCCACGCCCCTGACAGGATGTCTCTTCTTTGCTCCGCCAGCCGCTTTCCTCGACGACGCCGACCAGTACGCGCACGCTGCCGTCCGACCTGAGGCCGGGCCGGAGGACCCAACCCAGCCCGCCACTGAGCTGAGCGCCGCCAGGGGCCTTGGGTTCAATGCGTCTTCTGAAGCGTCGCGTGACCAGACACCAGATGATCACAGCAACAGTGCGGACTCCGCTGCCGCGCCGTCCGACGGATCCCTTGGGATCGGAAACCTGAAAGGCCGAGTATGAACAATCTGCATCGACAGCTCGCCCCCATCTCCGAGGCTGCCTGGGGTGAGATCGACCAAGAGGCGCGGCGCACCTTCATCCGCTGGATCGCCGGACGTCGTGTCGTCGACGTGGTTGGACCCGACGGAGAGGATTTGGCGGCAGTACGCACCGGTCACCAGGTATGCGTGGACACCCCTTTCGCAGGTGTCCAGGCACACCAGCGTCAGGTCCGGCAGATCGTCGAGCTGCGGGTTCCCTTCCGGGTTAGCCGCGAGGCCGTCGATGCCGTCGACCGGGGAGCTCAGGACTCCGACTGGCAACCCGTCAAGGACGCTGTTGCACAGATCGCCAGAGCTGAGGACGGCATTGTCTTCGCCGGGCTGGCGAGCGCGGGCATTGAGGGGTTGGTTCCCTCAAGTTCTAACCCTGTCATATCGCTCCCACAGCCGAAGGATCTTCCTGACGCCGTTGCTGCTGCCCTCAAGGAGCTCCGCCTCGCCGGAGTCGAAGGTCCATACGCCCTCCTGCTTTCCGCCGAACTGTGGACCGCCGTCGCCGAGACCACTGATGACGGATACCCGATCCGCAAGCACATCGATCGCCTCCTGGATGGAGAGGTCCTATGGGCTCCCGCCATTCATGGCGCCGTTCTGCTGAGTACGCGGGGTGGCGACTATGAGCTGCACCTTGGCCAGGACCTGTCCATCGGATATCTCTCACACGATGCCGAGACGATTAAGCTCTATCTCCAAGAAACGCTCACCTTCCTTCCTTACACCTCCGAGGCGAGTGTCGTGCTGACGCACTGAGGCCGCGCACCGGTCATACACTCGCTTCTGATGAGCGAGCAGACTGAGCACACCGAGCACACGGCGACCTCACTCGAGAAGCCGTACCAGCGTCCGGCTCCCCAAGAGATCCTGGGACAGGCTGGCCGTCGTGGGCCCTTCCGCTACGGCGAGCGCATCCAAGTCACCGACACCAAGGGCCGTAAGAACACCTTCCTGCTCGACCCCCACGGCTACTTCCAGTCCGTGCGCGGCTCTTTCCATCATCGAGACGTCGTCGGCATGGACGAGGGCAGTGTCATCGAGACCGATACGGGCCACGAGCTGCTCCTGCTGCGCCCGCTCCTGGCCGACTACGTGCTGTCCATGCCCCGTGGTGCACAGGTGGTCTACCCCAAGGACTCCGGACAGGTCATCGCTATGGGCGACATCTTCCCCGGCGCCCGTGTCCTGGAGGCCGGGGTTGGCTCGGGCGCGCTGACCATGAACCTGCTCTCTGCCATCGGGGAGAGCGGCCACCTGCTGTCCATCGAGCGCCGCGAGGATTTCGCCCAGATCGCCGCCTCCAACGTGGATGCCTGGTTCGGCCGCCACCACCCAGCCTGGGAGCTGCGCACCGGAGACTTTGCCGACGTCGTCGCCGCCCGGGTGGAATCGGGCAGCATCGACCGAGTGGTCCTAGACATGCTCGCCCCCTGGGAGAACGTCGAGGCCGCCTCCTCGGCCCTGGCCCCGGGCGGGCTCTTCCTGGCCTACGTCGCCACCGTCACCCAGCTCTCGCGCACCGTGGAGGCCTTGCGCCACAGCGGGCTGTTCACCGAGCCCGAGTCCTGGGAGTCCATGGTCCGCACCTGGAACGTCGATGGGCTGGCCGTGCGCCCAGACCACCGCATGGTGGCGCACACCGGCTTCCTCCTGACCGCCCGGCGCCTGGCCACCGGTTCCCAGCCCCTGACCCGCAAGCGCCCGCCCGCCCGCGGCGCCTACGACGAGGGCGGCTACTGGCTGCCCGACGACGTCAAGGAACGCACCAGCACCGACAAGAAGGTTCGTCGCGTCCTGCGCGACTGCCGGGCCAAGCAGCCCGCCGACGCCACCGTCGTCCGCCGCGGGACCGCCGACTACTCCCAGGACGGCGATCATGCCTGATCCGTCTGCAACCGGCGCCGACACGGTGCAGCCGCTGGGCATGCCCGCCAAGGACTTCACCAGCCATCAGCTGCGCGAGGCCCGTGCCCAGGCCGTCAGCCTGGCCTCCAAGAACGAGCGCCTCGTCGCCGCCCTGGGCACCGCCCGCGAGCGCATCACCGAGCTGGGCCAGCAGCTCGACGCCGTCACCCGGCCCCCGGTGACCTTGGGCCTGCTCACCGGCCTTCCCAGTACAAGGGATCCCGGGGACTCCGGACAGGCGGGGGACGGGACCTCCCAAGAGCGCGAGGTTGCCGTGAACCTCTCCGGCCGCCAGATGCTTCTACACGTCCATCCCGGCGTGGACGATGCCGACCTCCAGGTCGGACGGCTCGTGGCCGTCAACGACCAGATGCTCGTCGTCGCCACCCTCCCCGAGCCCCAGACCGGTGAAGCCGTCACCCTCGAGGAAACTCTCGACGACGCCCGTGTCCTGGTGACCACCGGTGGGGGAGGCACAAGGATCCTCACCCTGTCCTCCTCACTGCGCCGCGTCGCCGGGACCGGAGAGGGGCTCAAGCCCGGCGACACGCTTGCCGCCGACCTGCGCGCCGATATCGCCACGGCCCTCATCGAGCGCACCAGCGTCGAGCAGCTCGTCGTTGCCGAGACCCCCGACGTCTCCTGGGCGGATATCGGGGGACTGGGGCCGCAGATCGAGCAGATCCGCGACGCTCTCGAGCTTCCCTTCACCCACCCGGACCTCTTCCAGGCCTACGGGCTGCGCGCCCCCAAGGGACTGCTGCTCTACGGTCCACCGGGCTGCGGCAAGACCCTCATCGCCAAGGCCGTCGCCACTTCACTGGCCGGCTCCGGAAGTGGTTCCGCTACGAGGAGCCGCTCGGCCGCGTTCCTCAATATCAAGGGCCCTGAGCTGCTGAGCAAGTTCGTCGGCGAGACCGAGCGCCAGATCCGCGCCATCTTCGATCAGGCCCGCAAGGCCGCTGCCGAGGACCGACCGGTGGTCATCTTCTTCGATGAGATGGAGGCGCTCTTCCGCACCCGCGGCACCGGTGTGTCCTCCGACGTCGAGACCATGATCGTGCCGCAGGTCCTGGCGGAGATCGACGGTGTGGAGTCCCTGCGCAACGTCGTCATCATCGGCGCCTCCAACCGTGAGGACATGATCGACCCCGCCATCCTGCGTTCCGGGCGCCTGGATCTGAAGATCCGTATCAACCGGCCCGATGCGTCCGGGGCTGAGGAGATTCTCGCCCGGCATCTCACCGCCGACCTGCCTCTGGCTCCTGCTGAGCTCGCGGCTCATGGGGGAGACCGTGGGGCCACGGCCGCGTTTCTGCGCCGAGTCGTCGTCGAGGCGCTCTACGTCCGCAACGAGACCACCGCCGTTCTGGAGATCACCGAGGCGCGCGCGGCCGCGAACGCCACCGTCAGGCGCACTCTCCACCTGGCTGATCTGGTTAGCGGCGCCATGCTGGCCGCTATCGTCTCCCGCGCCAAGACCGCCTCCATCAAGGACGAGCTCGCCGGGGGAGAGGGGGGACTGAGCGCGGACAGGCTCAGCTCCGCCGTCGAGACCGAGGCCCGGCAGAACGAGGAGATCACCGGTGCCACGACACCCGAGGGATGGGCTCGGCTCATCGGCGCCCGTACCTCGGAGATCCGCAGCGTGCGCAGACTCGGGAAGGAGGAGAGCGCATGAACGACATCGGCTTTCAACCGGGGCCGGTAACGCGTCCCGTCGGCCTGGAGACCGAGTTCGGGGTGCTGCGTCCGGGCGACCCGTACGCCAATCCCGTCATCCTCTCCAGCCAGGTCGTGGAGGCCTACTGCGCTTGCGCCGACGTTCCCGGCGTGCGCTGGGACTATGAGGGCGAGGACCCCCTGGCCGACCTGCGCGGCGGTAGGCTCCAGCGCTCCGTCGCCCACCCCAGCCAGCTCACCGACGATCCCACGCGCCTGGCGCCGTCAGGGGGTGAAGCGGACCCGCCGCCCGCCCCTTGGGGCTCACGCGCCCGCCCCAGCGCCGCCGAGGCGGCGCTTCCCCGTGCGACGACGGCGGTTCTCGTCAACGGTGCCAGGCTCTATGTGGACCACGCCCACCCCGAGTACTCCTCACCGGAGGTCCTCACCCCGCGCGACGCCCTGGTCTGGGATCGGGCCGGGGAAGTGGTTGCCCGGCGCGCTATGACGGCTCTGAGTGACGGTGGTGGCAGCGCCGGCGCACCAGAGGGGATCGTCCTGTACAAGAACAATGTCGACGGCAAGGGGGCGTCCTACGGATCTCACGAGAACTACCTCGTGCGGCGCGATGTGCCCTTCGAGGAGCTGGCCGCGGTCCTTACCCCCTTCCTGGTTACCCGCCCCGTCCTGGCCGGGGCCGGGAGGGTCGGCATCGGACAGCACAGCCAGCGGCCCGGTTTCCAGATCAGTCAGCGAGCCGACTACGTCGAGTCTGAGATTGGCCTGCAGACCACCTTCAACCGCCCCATCATCAATACCCGCGACGAACCGCACGCCAACGGCGCGCGCTGGCGCCGCCTGCACGTCATCAACGGCGACGCCAACCGCTTCGACGTCCCCATCTACCTCAAGGTCGCTACCACCGACCTGCTCCTGTGGTTCCTGGAACAGGCGCACCACGATGGCACCGGCGCGCTCAGGGACGCCCTGACAGACCTCAACCGGTTGGCGATCACCGGCGACCCCGTCGAGGCTCACTGGGCCGTCTCGCACGATCCCACCCTCGCCTACGAGCTGCCCACACGGAGCGGGCCCATGAGCGCCCTGGCCGTTCAACGCACCTACCTCGACGCTGTCGCCCCGGCCGTGAGACGCAGTGCCGACCCCGAGGCGCAGCGCGCTCTGAGCCTGTGGCAACAGAGCCTCGGCGCCCTGGAGCAGTGGAGTCGCGATGGATCGGGGCCGGCGGCCCACCTGGTGGAGTGGGTCGCCAAGTACGAACTGTGCGAGGGGCTGCGTCGCCGGTCGGGCACCGGATGGGATGATCCTCGCCTGGCTGCTCTCGACATCCAGTGGGCCGATCTGCGCCCGGGGAGCTCCGTCGTCGACAAGCTCGACGCTGCCGGCCGGATCCACCGACTCGTCACTGAGTCCGAAGTCCAGCGCGCCGCCGATGCGCCTCCGGAGGGCACGCGCGCCGCCATCCGCGGAACTGCCATCAACCGTTTCCCGCAGATCGTGGGCGCCTCCTGGACCTGCCTCGTTCTCGATGTCCCCGGCCACCCCGAGCTGCTGCGCCTGCGTCTGCCCGACGATGTCGCCGTCGGCGCGGATGAGACAGTGACTATCCTGGAGGAAATTGGTCGTCGGGCGGCACCTGAGAGAGACTGAGCCCCACAGCGCCCACCGGCGACGCGTTGTCCGAGAGGACGAGTGAAGGAGCACCACATGACGCCGCAATACGCCGATCAGTCCCACGGGCAGGTTCGTCGCGCCGGCGTCGAGTCCGCCGCTGAGGACGCTGAGGAACAGACCGGTACCGGAGTCCCGATGGCGTCGGTCCGGAGCATCTCAGACGCCCAAACCGCAGACGTCGACAGCATCCTGGACGAGATCGACTCGGTTATCGAGACCAATGCCGCAGCCTTCGTCCAGGGCTTCGTCCAGAAGGGCGGCCAGTGAGCATGAGTGGCCTACGGCCCCCGGCACGCCGCATCATCGGGGTGGAGACCGAGTACGGCATCACCTGCGCCCCCGCCGGAGACGGCCCACCTCCCCTGGACGCCGACCACGCCGCCCGCAAGCTCTTCGAACCGGTGGTTCAGCGCTCACGCTCCTCGAACGTCTTCACCCGCGGCGGTGCTCGCCTCTACCTGGATGTGGGCTCCCATCCGGAGTTCGCCACCGCCGAGTGCGATCGTCTTGAGGACCTGCTCGCCCAGGACCGCGCCGGTGAGCTGGTCATGGCCGACCTGGCCCAGCAGGCCAACGTCCGGCTCGCCGCCGTAGGTGTTCCCGGGCGAATCCACCTGTTGAAGAACAACCGCGACGCCCAGGGCAATGGCTTCGGCTGCCACGAGAACTACCTCGTGCGCCGTCGCGGCGACTTCTGGAACGATGCACGCACCCTCGTACCACACCTGGTGACGCGGCAGATCCTCGTCGGCGCCGGTCACATCACGGGAGACGGCGGGCTCCAGCCCGCGGCCCGTTCCACGGGCCCCAGTCGCTCGGGGTATGTCTTCTCCCAACGGGCGGACCAGATGTGGGACGCCGTCTCCTCTGCGACGACCCGTGCCAGACCGCTGATCAATACTCGTGACGAACCGCATGCCGACGCCGAGCGCTACCGGCGCATGCACGTCATCGTCGGGGACTCCAACATCGCCCAGGGATCCACTCTGCTCAAGGTGGCGGCCATGGACCTTCTCCTGGACTATTTGGAAAGCGGGGGAGACCTGAGCGACCTGGCTCTGGCCGACCCCATGAGGGCCATCCGGGACACCTGCAGTGACCTGAGTGCCGGAGTGCTCCTGGATCGCGTCGACGGCCGTACCATCACGCCGCTGGAAATGCAGGGCGAACACCTCGAACGGCTGCGCAACCACATCACAGGCGGGATCGAGGTGACTGAGCTGCATGCCGCCGCACTGGACCTATGGGAGCGGGGACTGGAGGCCGTCCGTCTCCAGGAGCCCCAGCGCGTGGCGACCGAGCTTGACTGGGCGGCCAAGCTCCAGCTGGTGACCCGTTACTGCCACAAGCACGACACCGACCTGACCGACCCGAGAGTGGCCCGGCTGGCCCTGGCCTACCATGACGTCTCATCCGATCAGGGACTGCGCCAACGTCTGGAGAACACTGGCATGCTGCGTCGCTTCGTCGGCGACGAGGCCTGTCGATGCGCGATGAACACCCCGCCCGCCACAACGCGTGCGCACCTGCGTGGCGCGGTCGTCGCCAGGGCTGAGGACCTGCGCCGCGACCTGACTGTTGACTGGGTGGGCATTCGACTCGACGATGGCGCCTCGTCCACTGTTACCCTGAGTGATCCCTTCTGCGCTGCAGATGAGCACATAGACGCGCTGCTGGAGAGCATGGAGCACTCGGCAACCGAACTCCCCGCCGGGGTGTGAGCGGCAACGTTCACGGTATCGGTGAGGCGACCGACGGAAGACGCAATATGAGTACTACCTCCACACCAGATTCCGGCGCGGACGCGCCTCTGACCCGGCGTCAGCGCCGGGCACTCGAGCGCGCTCAGGAGATGGCTCAGCAGGAGCGGCAGGACGCGTACACCGAGGATTTGCCGGCGATCTCCCAACCACCGGAAGAGCCCCGATCCTCCAGCGCACCATCCGCCGGCGCACCGGCGCTGTCGACCGTCGAGTCAGAGGCTCGGCCCGAGACCCGGGGGCGTTCCGCCGTCCCCTC
Source organism: Actinomyces sp. oral taxon 849 str. F0330 (assembly GCF_000239715.1). Lineage (NCBI taxonomy): Bacteria > Bacillati > Actinomycetota > Actinomycetes > Actinomycetales > Actinomycetaceae > Actinomyces > Actinomyces sp. oral taxon 849. Next base: position 24,956 of record NZ_JH470350.1, read on the forward strand.
ACAGGACAGCTCTCGGCCCTGGCGACCTGTTGAAGACGGATCGGCATCCATGAGGCCGACCGCCGATGGCCAAGGTGATGATCACCGCGCCGCCCTCCCGGGAGAGCTTCGAGACGACCAGGATGACGATCTGGAGCATCCGGGTGGAGGCCTGCTCGACGAGAGGAACGCTCCGGAGACGACGCCGCCGCGGCGTACCCTGCGCGGTCCGCTGGGCAGCATGCCCAGGGGGCCCCTGGCCGTCGCTCTGATCGGTATTGTCATCCTCGCGATGATTCTGGTACCTCTGGCCGTCGACAAGTTCGTCACCGGCAGGTACGGCCCGGATGCCAGCCCCGTTGCCCAACAGACCGTGCTGGACGGGAACGCCCCCTTGAATCAGCTACTGACGATCAGCGGACGACTCGGCTCGGGCTCGGCCCCCTCCATCGCACTGGCCAACGAGGCCTCCCTGTCTGCTCCCAGCTCTGTCCTGACCGACGTCGTCGAGACTGGTCATGGGCGTGTGGTCTCGGAGGGCTCGCCGGTGATTCTTCAGGTCTCCCAGTTCTCCGGCCTCGATGGGCGCAATACGACCGGCAACGCCGACGGCTACAAGCTGTGGCGGAACATGCTGAGCCCCGCTGCGGGGGACTACATCAACGCAGCGGTTTCAGGCCAGCGCGAGGGGACTCGCGTCGTTCTTCGCGCTCCCGCCGAGGACTCGAGTACGGCTGAGATCACCATTGTCGACATCCTGCCCACCACAGCGACCGGGGAGACGAAGGAGCCCGCCCCCGGCACGCCCGCCGTTACAGAGGGGGAGGACGGCTCCATCACCGTCAGCAGTGCCGGCCTACCGGTGCCCACCCGCGCCGCCACAGCGATCCTCATCAAGGGCACCGGGCCTCAGATAGGTTCCCAGGACAAGGTTATCGTCCGCCGCACAATGGTCAGCTGGGCCACTGGCCAGGCCTTGGGGGAATCGACCTTCGGCTACCAGAATCTGCCCAAGCGCATCGATATGAGTGATGCATTGGTGGGCGTCTCCCAGAACCTGGTCGACATCACGGTCGGCTCGCGAGTGGTGCTCTCCCTGCCGGCGGAGCAGGCGAAGGGGACTGAACCCGTCGTCGTGGTCATTGACGTCCTAGCCATTGACAATGACTCCGAATCATCTGCGGGATAATCGAGTGGTGCGCAAACCGTCGCCCCAGTCCTCAGCATCTCCTCGCCCCACCACCCAGGATCATTCATGAGCGTTGCCATCCGTATTATTCCCTGTTTGGACGTCAAGGACGGTCGCGTCGTCAAAGGCGTGAACTTCCAAGGCCTCAAGGATGCCGGAGATCCGGTGGAGCTGGCCGCGCGCTACGACGCCCAGGGAGCCGACGAAATCACCTTCCTGGACGTGTCGGCATCGCATGAAGGACGCTCCACCATGCTGGACGTGGTGTCCCGCACCGCGGAGCAGGTGTTCGTCCCGCTGACCGTCGGTGGGGGAGTGCGTTCTGTCGGAGACGTGGACCAGCTTCTGCGGGCGGGCGCGGACAAGGTCGGCATCAACACCGCCGCCATCACTCGTCCCGAGCTGCTGGCGGAGGTGGCGCAGCGCTTCGGCAACCAGGTGGTCGTCCTATCGGTGGATGCGCGGCGGTGCCCGCCCGGTGTCACGACCGCCTCAGGTTATGAGGTCACCACCCACGGAGGACGCACCTCAACCGGTATCGACGCCGTGGACTGGGCGGTCCGGGGAGCGCAGCTCGGGGCCGGAGAGATCCTTCTGAACTCCATGGACGCCGACGGCGTCACGGGGGGTTTCGACACCGAGATGATCGACGCCGTCCGCGAGCAGGTCCGAGTCCCGCTCATCGCCTCCGGTGGCGCCGGGCGCCCCGAGGACTTCGCGATCGCGGCCGGTCACGGCGCCGACGCCGTTCTGGCCGCCTCGGTCTTCCATTACGGAACGATGACCATCGCTGAGGCGAAAGAAGCCCTACGAAACGCAGGCCACCCGGTGCGTTGAATACATGGAGGACGAGAAGAAGAGCCTTCCTAGCAGAACGATGAACCTGGATATACGTTCAACACCTATGTTCATCAATCACTACCAGTATGGAGAATAATCATGAGCTACATGGGCGCCTACCCCAGCGACCCGTACAACCAGCAACCCGGTGGTTACGGCCCCGGAGGCGGGTTCGGCCACCGGCCCAACGAGAAGAATGCGTTTGGCGGCTGGGCTCTTGGCCTGGGTATGGTCAGCGTCTTCTGCGGTATTGGCCCTCTCGCTGCCATCCCTGCGATCATTGTGGGGTTCCTCGGGGTGCTGGCGGCGAACGAGGGGCGTGCTACCAACAAGGGAATGTCCATCATCGGCATCGTCATGGGTGTGCTCGCGATCATGCTGACGATCATCGTCTTCTCCTCCGGTTTGTACCAGAACATTGAGGATATATTCGAGTCCTACTGAACATAGTGAGCTGTTCCATGCGCCTTGCCGTATGAGCCTCGGGCTGGTTATGCAGTGGGATGCTGCTCGGATGAGGTCGATGGGGCGTGGTCCCCATGGGGATGGGACGCCCTCCTTGCGACTTGATGCGCTCGGTCATGTAGTCTGCCTGGTGTACTTCGCTCTTTGGGAGGAATAATGAGCGACATGATCCCTTATCAAGCGGATCCTTATCGGCAGGGAAGTGCTGGCGGCCAGGATTATCTGTCTGCTCAAGGGTATCCTCTCCCTGATGGAACAGGCTTGCCCGGTGGTCAGGCCGGATATTACAGCGCCGATTACTCAAGTGGTTGGTCCGACCCGTACCTGGCATCGCCCGGGAGCCAGGGTATTCCCTACCCGGGAGCGGCTCCGCAGATGTACGGTCAGCCCTACAGCCAGCAGCACCCTTACCCGCAGGCTCCTTATGGGCCTTACACGCCCTATGGTCCGGGCTCGTACTGGTGCGGGGCCTACGATCCGCGCCGCTATGAGGCCAATGCGCTGGGCGGGTGGGCGCTCGGGCTCGGTATCGCCAGTATATTTCTGTTCTGCTATTTTGGCGCGCTACTTGGAATCCCTGCGATCATCGTAGGTTTCAAGGGAATGCGTGCCGCCGATGAAGGGCGTTCCACTAATAGAGGAATGTCAATAGCTGGGATGATTCTGGGAAGCATAGGAACGGCGATCAGCGTCATCTACATAATAAGTTTCCTCATTTTGTACCTCAGTACAGTGTAGATCTGGAGACTGGTCGACAGAACATGGCTAAGAGCATCTATCGGGGCGGTGCACGTACCGCTCTGGGCAGTCGGGTCGGGCTGGGACTTCTCATGGCCCTCTCCTCGGTGCCGGGCGGCCTCATCTTCCTGCGGGCGCTGACGCTGCCTCGCGGTTCCCCGGGGTTTCCAGACCTCTGCCCCCTCCATCGGCTCACCGGGTTGTGGTGTCCCTTGTGCGGTGGCACGAGGGCGACTCGGGAGCTCATCCGGGGCGACTTGTGGGGAGCGCTGGGCTACAACCCCTTCGCTCTCGTCGTGGAGACGGTGGCGGTCTTCCTGGTGGTGCGCTGGCTGCTCGCCTCGTCTCGAGGCCGGCGCCGGCAGTTCATCACGGGCAGAGAAGGCATCCTTCTTGGCGCGGGCTGTGCTGCCTTCGCCGTAGTGCGCAATCTGCCCGGAATGTGGGTCTACCTCGGGCCGCTGCTCGGACCTCCGGGGTGATGGGGGCCTGATGTGCATAATGCAGTCGTGACTCTCGATTCAGGCATCTCCGCACGTCTCAAGCGCAACGCCGATGGTCTGGTGTGCGCCGTCGTCCAGCAGTACGACTCGCGTGAGGTTCTCATGGTGGGCTGGATGGACGACGAGGCGCTCCGACGTACCTTGACCGAGGGGCGCGTGACCTTCTGGTCGCGATCTCGGCGTGAGTATTGGCGCAAGGGAGACACCTCCGGGCACGCGCAGTACGTCAGGGCTGTCCACTTGGACTGCGACGGAGACGCCCTTCTGGTGGAGGTTGATCAGGTCGGAGCCGCCTGCCACACCGGCGAGCGCAGCTGCTTCCTGGCCGGGGGCGACCTGGGGGCGCGGCCAGGCGAGCGGCCCGACTGAACTCTCCGCGGTGAACGCCGCTCAACGATTTGCAACAGACGGCCTCAGGCCGTCACGATGGATACGGACAGGCGCCCTCCAGGAGCGCCCGCGGGTGAGATCGAGGAGGTGCGTGATGACCTCGTTCGAGGCGATGGCGGCCGACGCCAGGGCGGCTGCTGACCGCCGGGCTTCGCGCGTCCCATTGGCTCGCCTGCGAGAGTCCTCGCGCCTGGTCCCCGGAGCCATCAGCGCCCTGCCAAGCCTGCGTACCGACGACCGGGCGGTTACGGTCATCGCGGAGGTCAAGCGATCCACCGCCACTTTCGCGGACCTCAGCGGCGTCGGCGATCCCGGAATGCTGGCCTGCTTCTACGCCGCAGGTGGCGCCGCCAGCGTCTCGGTGGTGACCGGTCCGAGCAGCACCCGCGGTTCCCTGAAGGATCTGGATGCCGTCAGGGCCGCCGTGGATCTTCCCGTCCTCGCCAATGATCTCGTGGTCACCCCCTACCAGGTGCACGAGGCCCGGGCTCACGGCGCCGACCTGCTCATGCTCGATGCCCGCCTTGAGGCCCTGGTGCTCGAAGGTCTCATTGAACGAGTCCACTCCCTGGGGATGAGCGCCGTTGTGAGGGCCCGCACTCGACGCGACGCCCTGATCGCAGTCGAGGCCGGCGCCCGCATCATCGCCATCGACACGCGGGACCCCGATACCCTGGCCGTCGACTGCGGTCTGTTCGATCAAGTCACCGACGTCCTGCCGGCTCAGGTCGTCCGTATCGCCGCCGGGGGAGTGCGGGGTCCCCATGACGTCATGAGTTTCGCCCGATGCGGAGCCGATGTCGTCCTCGTCGGCGAGGCCATCATCCGTTCCACCGATCCTCAGCAGTTCGTTGCTGAGCTGGTTGCCGCCGGTGCCCACCCGGCACTGATTCCCTCCGCCCACCGAGAGGTCCTCTGAGTGCCCGTCACTACGCTTTCCACCATGGTGTCCGCGATGTCAGAGACGTTTGCCGGTCTGCCGAGCCCTTCGTCAGGTGTCTGGCACATCGGTCCCATCCCGATCCGGGCCTACGCGCTGTGCATTCTTACCGGCGTTTTCGTGGCCGTGTGGTGGTCCGACCGGCGATACCGGGCCAGAGGGGGCCGGCCGGAGATCGTCCTCGATATCGCTATCGTGGCGGTTCCGTCCGGAATCGTGGGTGCCCGGCTCTACCACGTCCTGTCCTCGCCCGACGACTACTTCGGTCCGAACGGAGACCTGTCCCGCATCCCGCAGACCTGGTTGGGGGGACTGGGTATCTGGGGCGGCGTCGCGGGCGGTGTTCTGGCCAGCGTGCTTGTCATGCGCCATCGCGGTCTGCGCGTCGCTCCACTGGCCGACGCCGTGGCCCCGGCGCTGCTGGTGGCCCAGGCGATCGGCCGGCTGGGCAACTGGTTCAACCAGGAGCTCTACGGCGCCCCGACGACCCTGCCCTGGGGACTGCGGATCGACGACGCTCACCTGCCGCCCGGATCCAGCTATCCGCCCGGAACCCTGTTCCACCCGACCTTCCTCTATGAGGCCCTGTGGAACCTTGCCGGGGCGGCCCTTCTGGTGTGGATCGGAAGAAGGATGCTGGCCCGCCACGATGCCACCGGAGGCAGGCTCATGTGGCTCTACCTCATGATCTACACGGCCGGTCGAGGATGGATCGAGATGCTGCGCATCGATGAAGCCGAGACGATTCTCGGCCTGCGGCTGAATGTGTGGACCTCTATCGTCGTCTTCCTCGTCGGTGCTGTCGGACTGGCCATCACCTCGCGGCGTCCTCTCAGCGATGCCATCGAGAGATCGGGGGAGGGGCCGGAGGAGGGCTCCTCGGAAGAGGACTCATCCGAAGAGGCCTCGGCTGATCAGCCCTCCGAGGATGCTTCACCGCCCGAGACCGACGCCGAAATGAGGGCCTCCCACACAGGTGCCTGAGCCTGCCGTTCAGGTGCTCGGCGCCCGCTGAACTCGAGGTCAATGCGGGTGAGGATCGTCGCAACCTGACAAGCGCCGGGATTCGTCCTCGTGCGCGAGGCCCAGTGTCCCGTATCCTAAGCCCATGCGTAGAGCCAAGATCGTATGTACCCTCGGACCCGCCACCGATTCCCCCGAGCAGGTGCAAGCGCTGGTGGACGCCGGCATGAACGTCGCGCGCATCAACCGCTCCCACGGCCGCGCCGAGGATCAGGAGGAGGTCATCGCCCGAATCCGTGAGGCCGCAGCCGCCTCCGGTCGAGCCGTCGCCATCCTGGTCGACCTTCAGGGCCCCAAGATCCGCCTGGGCCGTTTCGTCGACGACCAGAAGGTTATGCTCAACAAGGGCGACGAGTTCACGATCACTATCGACGACGTACTCGGTACCGTCAAGCGCGCCTCCACCACCTTTAAGGGACTGCCCGGCGACTGCCGCCCCGGCGACCGGCTCCTCATCGACGACGGGAACGTCGCCGTGCGCGTCGTGGCCGTTACGGACACCGACGTCGTCACCAAGGTCGAGGTTCCCGGATACGTGTCCAATAACAAGGGCATCAACCTGCCCGGTGTCGCCGTCTCCGTTCCGGCCCTCAGCGAGAAGGACCGTGAGGACCTGCGCTGGGCGCTCAAGATCGGGGCGGATCTCATCGCCCTATCCTTCGTGCGCGACGCCGACGACATCAAGGACGTCCACGAGATCATGGACGAGGTGGGCGTGCGCATCCCGGTTATCGCCAAGATCGAGAAGCCCCAGGCGGTGGAGAACCTCTTCGACATCGTCTCCACCTTCGACGGCATCATGGTGGCCCGCGGTGACCTCGGTGTGGAGATGCCGCTCGAGGCCGTCCCCCTGGTGCAGAAGCGCGCCATCGAGCTGGCCCGGCGTCAAGCCAAGCCGGTCATCGTGGCCACCCAGGTGCTGGAGTCCATGATCCAGAACCCGCGCCCCACCCGCGCTGAGGCGTCGGACTGCGCCAACGCGATTCTCGACGGCGCCGATGCCGTCATGCTCTCCGGAGAGACCTCCGTGGGCGCCTACCCCATCGAGGCCGTGCGTACCATGGCCAGCATCATCGAGAACGTCGAGGAGCACGGTGGCGAGCGTATTCCCGGCCTGGGTTCCTACCCGCAGACGCGCGGCGGGGCCCTGACCCGTGCCGCTGCCGAGATGGGGGAGCATCTGGACGTTACCTACCTGGTGACTTTCACCCAGTCCGGTGACACGGCCAGGCGACTGTCGCGCCTGCGCTCGCCCTTGCCCCTGCTGGCCTTCACGCCGCTGCATGAGACGCGCAATCAGCTCGCAGTCTCCTGGGGCGTGCAATGCTACGAGGTCCCCGAGGTTCAGCACACCGATGAGATGGTGGCGCAAGTCGACGAGATCCTCCAGGACAAACATCTGGCGCAGCCGGGCGACACCGTCGTCATCGTGGCCGGTATGCCTCCGGGCACCCCGGGCTCCACCAACTCGATCCGTGTTCACACGGTCGGCGAGACGGTCGACTACAAGGCCTGAGCACCGGCTCCGATCCGTCGAGGGGTCTCCCGCTTATCACCGGGAGACCCCTCGCCCCGGTTCAGGACGACCCTGTTCCGGCACCTGCTTCCCATTGAGAAATCGGTGGGGCAAGGGATCCGCCAGGCGGAGTTTCCCGGTCACAGCTTCATCGCCGTAGCCACCACTGGGGAGTCAGGTCGGCAAGCGTCATCGTCTTCCCCGCGGCGTAGTCGATCATCACCTCGATAGCGCCGAACTTGCTTGGCATCAGCTGCGTCATCATTTCCCGACACGCTCCACAAGGCGGACCGGTACAGCCATCACGCATGATGGTCAGAACACGCCGAATCGTGTCCTCGCCGTTGGTGATCATGTTGAGTATCGCGTTGCGCTCGGCACAGATTCCCAGTGTGCAGGCCGTGTCCACGCAGACGCCCGTATAGATTCTTCCGGAGGACGACTCCACTGCAGCGGCGACACCGCCCGCCTCGATATATGAGGACACGTTACGAGGATGCTGAACAGCCTTGGCCGCTTCGTACAGTGAGACCCACGTCGTCGTGCTCAAAGGTGTTCTCCATCTGACCCGGTCTGTCCTGGGGCGGGATCGGGATAGGGGCTTGCTGGTACCTCCGGTGGGATTCGAACCCACAACACTCCGATTTTGAGTCGGATGCCTCTGCCAATTGGGCTACGGAGGCACGCCGCCCGCTCTGCGGGGGCGCCATCAGCGAGATCATACTAGGATCACAGCCGTGAGCAATGAGTCCAGCACCACCAGGTCCCGCCGGGTGCTCGTCGCTGAGGACGAGACCCTCATCCGACTCGACATCGTCGAGACCCTCACCGACGCAGGATATGAGATCGTCGCCGAGGCTGCAGATGGGGAGGAGGCCGTCCGCCTGGCGGATGAGCACGCCCCTGACCTGTGCGTTCTCGACGTTAAGATGCCGGTCACCGACGGCATCACGGCGGCGGAGAGGATTCTTGAGAAGCACAACTGCGCCGTCGTCATGCTGACGGCCTTCTCACAGACCGAGCTCGTGGAACGGGCCAGCGCCGCCGGCGCCATGGCCTACGTGGTCAAACCCTTCACTCCGGCGGACCTCATTCCAGCACTCGAGGTCGCCATGTCTCGACATGAGGAGATCCTCTCGCTGGAGAGTGAGATTTCCGACCTCACCGACCGCTTCGAGACCCGCAAACGCGTTGACCGGGCCAAGGGCCTGCTCATGGAGCGTATGGGATTGAGTGAGCCGGAGGCTTTCCGATGGTTGCAGAAGACCTCCATGAACCGGCGCCTGACCATGCGTGAGGTGGCTGACGCCGTTATCGAGCAGGTCGGTGCCGCCAAGAAGGACTGAATGCGTCCGTATGCGTCCGTCCCGGTGTGTCAGGTGAGCAGGCTGCGAAGCGTCCCCACAGCGATTGTCCGCTCGTCTTCGTCAGTCACCGTTACCTGGTAGACCACGGTACGACGTCCGCGGTGCAGGGGGGTGGCCGTGGCCTTCACCCAGCCTCGGGTCACGGATCGCAGATGGCTGACCGTTAGCTCCGCCCCGACCGGGATCGCGCCGTCGGCCGCCGCACGTGCTGCTACGGAGGCGGCCGTCTCGATGAGCGCAGCAGTGGCACCGCCGTGAAGTATCCCTACGACCTGGCGAGCTCCCTCGACGGGCATCCGAACCTCGGCCCTGCCCGCGTCACGGGTGACGACCTCCATCCCGAGCGTCTCCATGAGTGTCCCCTCCTCGCTGTCCTCCAGCACCGCGTGCAGTGCGGAGGAGGCGGAGACGGCCGAGCCGGCGGGACGAGGATCCGGGTACGGGCGCCGGGCCGGGTCCGGAAAGGCCACGGCCGCCGCACTCGCCCCGGAGTAGGAGGCCGCAGTGACACGGCCCACGGGCCCCAGCGGGCCCACGATCGCAGGCGAGTTGGAGGAGTCGGCGGACCCGACCGTTTCCGCCGGGGACTCGGCGGAAACGGAATCATCAGGCCTGCTGGACTTCAACGAACCGGAGGGGGCAAGAGGCGTGGAGGACGCGGGAGGGGCCGGGGAGCCGGGAAAAGCCTGGGAGTCGAAGGTCTCTCCTCCGGATGCGGCAGAGCGGGACGAGTCGGACTGTTGAGGGCTCATGGGCCTAGGCTGGCACGGTGAGCACCACCGCGACCAGCCCTGCGACGAGCCCAACACCTCAGAACCCCTCGGACCCAGTTCCCGGACGCCTCCTTCTTGTCGACGGTCACTCCATGGCCTTCCGCGCGTTCTACGCGCTACCGGTGGACAAGTTCACGACGTCCACCGGTCAGTCCACCAACGCCGTCCACGGCTTCGTCTCCATGTTCCTCTCGCTGATGGAGAACGAGCGACCCACGCACGTCGCGGTCGCCTTCGATCTGCCGGGCGGCACCTTCCGCTCCGAGGAGTACCCCGAATACAAAGGAACCCGTGACGAGGCTCCCCAGCCCTTCATCGGACAGGTCGAGCTCATCCAGGAGGTCCTGGACGCCATGGGGGTGAAGGTCTTGACGGCCCCGGGCTACGAGGCGGACGACATTCTGGCCACTGTGGCCGCCTCGGCGCAGGGCGAGGGAATGGAGGTCCTCATCTGCTCCGGAGACCGGGACTCCTTCCAGACCGTCACCGATCAGTGCACCGTGCTCTACCCTGTCAAGGGAGTCTCGAAGCTGCGTCGCACGACGCCAGAGAAGATCGAGGAACACTACGGGGTGACGCCCGAGCGCTATCCCGAGCTCGCCGCCCTGGTCGGCGAGAGCAGCGACAACCTTCCCGGGGTTCCGGGCGTGGGCCCCAAGACCGCGGCCAAGTGGCTGAACCTCTATGACGGCCTCGACGGAGTCATCGCCCACGTAGACCAGATCAAGGGCAAGGTCGGACAGTCCCTGCGAGACCATCTCGGCGACGTGCTGCGCAACCGCCGTCTCAATCGCCTACTCACCGACCTGGACCTGGGGGTCGCTCCCGGGATCGATCTACGCGTCTTGGGGGCCGACCGCGCCTGCCTGGCGCGCGTCTTCGAGGCTTTGGAGTTCCGCACTCTGCATCAGCGGGCACTGCGCATCCTGACCTTCACCGATACCTCCGATCACGCGGAAGCCGCTGCAGGGCAGGAGTCCGGGTCTCTGGGGGCGCTGGACGACTTGGAGATCGTCTCACTCGGTCACGATCTTTCAGCGGGGAATCTGTCCCAGTGGTTGGATGCCCGCCTGTCGACGTCCGGCGGGCACTGCCTGCTGGGAGTCGACGTCGTTGGAGTCCTCAAGCCTGTGGAGGGCGATGCCATGCTCGTCTCGCTGTCCGACGGCGCCCATGCGGTTGCGATCGATCTCGCCGAGATCCTGCCCGAAGACGAGGCGGCCCTGGCCAGGGTCCTGGCTGATGTCGACCGGCCCAAGCTGGTCGCCGACGCCAAGGGCAGCTGGCACGCTCTGACCGCCCGGGGACTGAGGCTGGACGGCGTTGTCGCAGACCCGTCACTGGCAGGATATCTGTGCCGGCCCGAGCAGCGCAGCTACGACGTCGACACTCTCGCCCAGCGCTGGCTCGGAATCGACCTTGCAGCCATCGGCGAGGAGAAGACGGACACGCGCGAGGGCCGGAGCGAGTCCCAGAGCGCCTTCGACCTGGAGGCCCTCGCCTCTGACGCCGTGCCCGTCGCCCACCTGGCCAGTGCTCGCCGGGCCGCCGTCCTGCTCCCTCTGCAGTCCGTGCTCGACGAGCAGATGGCGGCCCGCGACGCCGTGGGGCTGTTCACCGATCTGGAGATGCCCGTGGCCGCGAGCCTCACCGTCATGGAGAACGCGGGTATCGCCGTCGACGACGCCGTACTCGCGGCTCGCGAGACCGAGCTCGATGCCCGCGTGACTCACGCCGCCGAGGGCGCCTACGCAGCCGCCGGGCGAGAGCTCAACCTCTCCAGCCCCAAGCAGCTCCAGGCCGTCCTGTTCGACGAGCTGAAGATGCCCAAGACCCGCAGGACCAAGACCGGCTACACCACGGACGCCGATGCCCTGGCTGGGCTCTACGCCAAGACCTCCCACCCCTTCCTGGAGCACCTTCTCGAGCACCGCGACGCCATCAAGCTGCGGCAGACGGTTGAGGGACTGCGCAAGGCGACCCAGGCCGACGGGCGCATCCACACCACCTTCCAGCAGACCATCGCCGCCACGGGGCGCCTGTCGTCCACCGATCCCAACCTGCAGAACATCCCGGCCCGCAACGAGGAGGGAATGCGCATCCGCGAGGCATTCACCGTCGGCGATGGCTACGAGTGCCTTATGACGGCGGACTACTCGCAGATCGAGATGCGCATCATGGCGCATCTGTCCGGCGATCGCGCGCTGATCGAGGCCTTCCGCAGCGGAGAAGACCTGCACCGCTACGTCGCCGCCCTCGTCCATGGCATCGAGGTCGACGAAGTCACCGCCCAGCAGCGCAGCCACGTCAAGGCCATGAGCTACGGACTGGCCTACGGCCTGTCCACCTTCGGACTCGCCCGTCAGCTCGGCATCGACAATGCCGAGGCCGCCGACCTGAGAAACGCCTACTTCGCCAGGTTCGGGCGGGTTCACGACTATCTGGAGTCCGTGGTGGAGCAGGCGCGTCGCGATGGCTACACCCAGACGATGTTCGGCCGTCGCCGCTACCTGCCCGACCTCACCAGCGACAACCGTCAGCGTCGTGAGATGGCCGAGCGGGCGGCCCTCAACGCCCCCATCCAGGGCAGCGCGGCCGACATCGTCAAAAAGGCCATGATCGACGTCGACCGTGTGCTCAATGAGCAGGGGCTCGCCAGCCGCATCCTCCTTCAGATCCACGACGAACTCCTGGTTGAGGTCGCGCCCGGGGAAACCGGATCCGTCGAAGCCCTCCTCGAGGATCAGATGGGCGGGGCGGCCGAGCTCTCGGTCCCCCTGGACGTCGCCGTCGGGCGGGGGCGCACCTGGCGCGAGGCCGCCCACTAGAACCTCCTCGGAGTCGTCGATCCGCCCTGAATAACTCGTTGATATGCGAACGAGATCGTCGCGTCACCCTTTCGATACGCAGTTGTCAGACGACGTGATCGATTGCACGTACTTACGGGATAATGCTTGAGGATCGTCTAGTTACGGATTCGTCACGTGCTGCTAAGGTTCACTCGTGCGCTCCTGGGCGTCTCCTATGAGAGTAATCCAACCAGGGTGATGAATTGGTCCGGGCCGGTTCGCCATCATGGGGAGCGCGCGGTTTCTATCAACCCGATCCAACTATCCGCATTCGGAGCATCCACTCAATGACAACCACTACGCCCAGCCCCGCCCCGGTCGCCGTCAACGACATCGGCTCGACCGAGGAGATCCTCGCCGCCGTTGACGAGACCATCAAGTACTTCGATGACGGCGACATCGTCGAGGGCACTGTTGTCAAGGTCGACCGCGATGAGGTCCTCCTCGACATCGGCTACAAGACCGAAGGCGTCATCCTCGCTCGCGAGCTGTCCATCAAGCATGACGTCGACCCCGACGAGATCGTCTCCGTGGGAGACGAGATCGAGGCTCTTGTCCTGCAGAAGGAGGACAAGGAGGGCCGTCTGCTCCTGAGCAAGAAGCGCGCGCAGTACGAGCGCGCCTGGGGCACCATCGAGCGCATCAAGGAGGAGGACGGCGTCGTCACCGGCTCCGTCATCGAGGTTGTCAAGGGTGGTCTCATCCTGGATATCGGCCTGCGTGGCTTCCTCCCGGCCTCCCTGGTGGAGATGCGTCGTGTACGCGATCTCCAGCCCTACGTCGGCCGCGAGCTCGAGGCGAAGATCATCGAGCTGGACAAGAACCGCAACAACGTAGTCCTCTCCCGCCGCGCTTGGCTCGAGCAGACCCAGTCCGAGGTCCGTACCAACTTCCTCCAGACCCTCCAGAAGGGTCAGGTCCGCTCCGGTGTCGTTTCCTCCATCGTCAACTTCGGTGCCTTCGTGGATCTGGGCGGCGTCGACGGCCTGGTCCACGTCTCCGAGCTGTCCTGGAAGCACATCGACCACCCCTCCGAGGTCGTCGAGGTTGGCAACGAGGTGACTGTCGAGGTCCTGGACGTCGACTTCGATCGCGAGCGTGTCTCCCTGTCGCTCAAGGCGACCCAGGAGGACCCGTGGCAGGCCTTCGCCCGCACCCACGCCATCGGTCAGGTCGTTCCCGGCAAGGTCACCAAGCTGGTTCCCTTCGGAGCCTTCGTTCGTGTCGAGGACGGCATCGAGGGCCTGGTCCACATCTCCGAGCTGGCTCAGCGTCACGTCGAGGTGCCCGAGCAGGTGGCCAAGGTCGGTGACGAGGTCTTCGTCAAGGTCATCGATATCGATCTGGAGCGTCGCCGTATCTCCCTGTCGCTGAAGCAGGCCAACGAGGGCGTCGACCCGGCCTCCGAGGACTTCGACCCCAGCCTCTACGGCATGGCGGCCGAGTACGACGAGCAGGGTAACTACAAGTACCCCGAGGGCTTCGACCCTGAGACCAACGAGTGGCTCGAGGGCTACGACGCTCAGCGCGAGGCCTGGGAGGCCGAGTACGCGGCGGCTCACGCCCGTTGGGAGGCCCACAAGGCTCAGGTCGCCAAGGCTCTGGAGGAGGAGCAGGAGTCCGGCGCGCCGGCGGCCCCCGCGGGCAACGCCTCCTACTCCTCGGCTCCGTCGGAGGCCTCCGGCACGTTGGCCTCCGATGAGGCCCTGGCCGCCCTGCGCGAGAAGCTCACCGGCAACTGAGCAACTGTATTGCGTCACTGATCAGTGGCATCCTTTGAGGGTCTCCGCCTGCACCGCAGGCGGAGACCCTCAGGTGCTGGTGCCTTCTCCCCATCGCCCGGATAATGCCGCCGTGCGAGGCTGGGAACGGGGCTGATGCTCCCTGCTCCCCGGAGCAGGACGATTCGTACGCGACGACCGATGGAGACGGATATGAGCTGTTGGGACGACATTGCCCGTGCTCTGGAGGATGTCGACCCCGTCTGCCCCAGTCGTGCTGGCACTGCGGCCCTGTGGAAGACGATCACGGCTGACGCCCCCGGGGGGCCAGATCCGAAAGGGGCGCCCGATCAGGTGGTGCGGGCACTGTCCGCTGTCGATCGGGCGTGGCTGGTCCAGCTGGGCCAGGACCCGGATACGAGCAAGGAACAGCTGGAACAGGCGATCTCCTTGTGCCAGAACCTCAGGGCGGCCCACGGCTACTCGACGCTCCCGCTGCGCTACGCGAGGGTGGAGCTCTCCGCTGTCCTCGGCCAAAGAGACGAGGCTCTCGAACAGCTCCGCGAGGCGAGACTGTTCTCCTTCGGTAAGACTGATACCGGTGCGGTGCTGGCAACCGCTCGTATGCACGACGACTACTCCGGCGTCATCAACACCACAACCGCAGCGCCGAACCGTGTCGACGTCGACCCGGTGGAGACCGCGCAGGGGCTGGGTGCGGTCCTGGTTCCCTATCTGGCTCACAAACGACTAGTGGAGGCCGAGGACGCATTCGCCTCCTTGAGCCAGCTTCACCTGCCCGATGCAGCCTTGCTTCTGTCCTTCGGCGACAGGCTCGAGTACCTCGGCCTGTCATCCCAGTGGCAGCGAGCCATCGCGCTCATGCGCCACACCAACTTGAAGGGCGCGTCCGAGGCGTCTGCCTGGCGACTGATGAACACCGCCGTCGGCCTGGCCCTCGTCATGAGGGAGGCGAACAGGGCCGACTACGGCAATCGTGCTCTAGGCACCTCGTTGACCTGGAAGACCCCTTGGGGGGATCTGGAGCTGACAGCTTGGGACACGGTCGCCCACGCCTACGACGTCATCACCAGCTTCGCTCGCGGCATTGCCGTTCGATTCGATACCCGTAACGGCAACAACGGTGTCTCGTACCGGATCGAGATGAGGATGGCTGCGGAGGCAGCGGGTCTGGCCAGCAGATCCTATGGGACGGTGACGAGTGCCGTCCCGGCCGACCGTTCCCGGCTGCGCAACCAGGGAGCTCTGCTCAAGGAGGTCCGCGAGCTGCTCACCCTGTCGCGCGGCTACGGCATGGAGTCGGTACGCCAACGAGCCATGTCGACGGCGGAGACCGTGAGCGCCTCGCTGTCCGATGTCGTGGACGACTCCGCCCTGGAGCTGGTCGTCGATCTCCGCCTCGCCTTCGGCCGGCTCCTGGCAGCACTGGGCGCCAACGAGCGGGCGGAGAAGGAGCACCTCGACACGGCGGAGCTGAGCCTGAGCCAGGGGTGGACGGAGACCTCCTGCGCTGCACTGGCCCTGGCGTCGCACGCCGCTCAGGCGCGCGGCGACAACGCCGCCAGCCGCCGCGCGTGGCAGCAGTGCCTGGAGGCGATGACCACCTGGCCGATGAACCGTCCAGGGGAGCGCTGCGGGATACTTGTCGACGCCGTCGGCGATCCTCTCATTGCGGTGCAGGTTCTCTCCGCACTGGCGGAGGTCCTGGTTGAGGGGGTCGAGGAGGACAACTCGCGAGCGCCGATCGTCCGAGAGATCATCTCGCGGGCATCGACCCAGGTCTCCCGTTGCGTGCGTCCCCCGCGCCGGGCGGCAGAGGCGCTGGCGCGGGTCGAGGAGCGCATCGCGCCCTACGGGCGGGGCCGAGGAGGGAGAAGGCGCCCGGGCTCTTCCACGACGATCAAGGCCGGTGACCAGGACATCTCGGCGCCCGTCTGAACGTCCCGGCCGCATTCGCCGCCACGGGCGCCGGGAATGAGCTGGCCCTCGTCAGGCGGGGCACGGCATGATGGGGTCATGCGCCACACACCTGCCGCCCAGACCACTCGCCATCCTGCGGACCGCGCTCTGCGTGTGGGGCTGACGGGGGGCATCGGGGCCGGTAAGTCCACTGTTGCCGCGCTATTGGAGGCACGCGGTGCAGTCGTGACCAGTGCTGACGAGGTCTCTCGCGATGTGGTCAGCCCCGGAAGCGATGGTCTTGCGGCGGTCGTGGCTGAATTCGGGGACGGCGTCCTCGCCTCCGATGGCTCGCTCGACCGCAGCGCCCTGGGGCGTCTGGTCTTCTCCGACGACCTGAGCCGCGCGCGCCTGGAGGAGATTCTTCTGCCCCTCATCGCGGCCGAGGCATGGGCCCGGATGGAGACGATTCCGGCTGGGCGGGTGGCGGTGTACGACGTCCCTCTGCTTGTCGAGGGGCAGATGCAGGACATGTTCGACCTCGTTGTCGTCGTCGAGGCGGACCTTGAGCTGCGTCTGAAGCGACTCGCGCAGCGCGGCATGGACCGGGAGCACGCCCTTGCCCGCGTCGCTTCGCAGGCGACGGATGAGGAACGACGGGCTGTGGCCGACGTCGTGCTGTCCAACTCCGGGTCGATTGATGAGCTGGAGGCGGATGTCGACAGGCTCTGGACCACCCGGATCATGGCGCCGGAAACCATTGCCTGACAACGGGGGAGGCCTTCCCATCGGCTGATATCGCGCAGACCCCTACAGTGGGTTGAGGAGCCGCGGCGTCCCGACCGCCGTCGGGTCGGACGCATTAGTCGTACGAAAAGGAACCGTCATGCCTCGATCACCGATGGCCGCCCCCACTCGTCGAAGCCTCCTGCTGCTCGGGAGCCTCACAGGGGTCGGGATGCTCGCGGGCTGTGTCGTCATCCAGCGGCCGAACCGGGAACCGAGCGAGAAATCGAGCCCAGAGCCGAGCAGGCCGTTGTCCAAGAAACCGGTCCTGTACCTCTACCCCTCAACGACGACGGATCTCTCGGTGAGTCTGGATTACAAAGGGACGCTGACATACACCTATCCGACGCCGCAGACTCAGGCGGATGGTCGCGTCACGTGGCAGGTGACGGCATCTCCCAACGGGGACATCACTGACGCCACGGGGCGGCACTACCCGTCACTGTTCTGGGAGGGGGAGGAGCCCACCGCCTTCGCTCAGGATGAGGGCTTTATTGTCGATGCGGATGCGGCCACCGGTTTCCTGGAGGAGAAGCTCTCCGTCCTGGGCCTCGACCAGCGTGAGGCGGCCGAGTTCATCACCTTCTGGGGGCCGCGGATAGCCGAGCGGGGCAGAGCCCTGGTCACCTTCGCCACTGACGAGTACGCTCGCCGCGCCGTCTACCGCTTCACAGACACCTCCTCCGGCGCCGAAATCGTCCCGGAGACGTTCATCCGGGTCTACGTCGTTATCGGAGAGGTGCCTCAGACGCCGGTTCCGGAACAGGAATTGGCGCCCGCGCCTGCTCGAACCGGATTCACCGCCGTCGAGTGGGGCGGAACCGAACGGTAGAGCCGGCGGGCGCACTCAGCCCAGTCGGCTGCTACGCCGGGAGGCTGCGCGAGCAGGGCCGAAGGCGCCGACGATGGACGCGGAAACAGCAACGATGAAGGCCATGAAAGCTCCTTGAATCGGGGCGGGCGGACAGGGAACGAACGGGGATTGAGACCCACGAAAGTGAGGCCAGGACACATTGGCGTCCTGCCCGCACCACCGTAATAGGTGGATCCGATTTAATGGTTCCTAAGCGGACACAAGGACGTATCAGCGTGATGACGGCATGATTCCAGGGAGGTGAAGGGGGCGGTCGAACCGTCGGAGCCCTCGGAGGCGCAGGCAGGGCCGCGTAGTCTGGAGGCATGCGTCCCGTCACCGAGCTCCAGCGCGCTGCCAAACCCTTCGAGGTCGTCAGTCCCTATTCGCCCAGTGGTGACCAGCCCACGGCGATCGCCGAGCTGACCGAGCGCCTCCAGGCGGGGGAGAAGGACATCGTCCTACTGGGCGCCACCGGAACCGGGAAGTCCGCGACGACCGCTTGGCTCGTCGAGCAGGTCCAGCGTCCCACCCTCATCCTGGAGCCGAACAAGACGCTGGCCGCTCAGATGGCCGCGGAGTTCCGCGAGCTGCTGCCGAACAACGCGGTGGAGTACTTCGTCTCCTACTACGACTACTACCAGCCCGAGGCCTACGTCCCTCAGACGGACACCTTCATCGAAAAGGACTCCTCCATCAACGACGAGGTCGAGCGTCTGCGGCACAGCGCCACCAATTCCCTGCTCACCCGCCGTGACGTCGTCGTCGTATCCTCCGTGTCCTGCATCTACGGACTGGGTACCCCTCAGGAGTACGTGGACCGGATGACTCCCCTGGAGGTGGGGCAGCAGATCGACCGGGACGAGCTTCTGCGACGCTTCGTGACGATGCAGTACACCCGCAATGACATCGACTTCACCCGCGGTACCTTCCGGGTACGGGGGGACACGGTGGAGATCATCCCGATGTATGAGGAGCTCGCCATCCGCATCGAGTTCTTCGGCGACGAGATCGAGGCCCTGGCCACGCTCCACCCCGTGACCGGAGACGTCATCGACACCGCCGAGCAGGTCTTCGTCTTCCCCGCCTCCCACTATGTGGCAGGCCCCGAGCGCATGCAGAGGGCCATCGAGGGCATCGAGTCCGAGCTCGCCGAGCGCCTGGCCCAGCTCGAGCGCGACGGCAAACTCCTGGAGGCCCAGCGCCTGCGCATGCGCACCACCTACGACCTGGAGATGCTCCAGCAGATCGGCATGTGCTCAGGGATCGAGAACTACTCCCTGCACATCGACGGCCGGGAGACCGGCACCCCGCCCAACACCCTCCTGGACTACTTCCCCGAGGACTTCCTCCTGGTCATCGACGAGTCGCACGTGACCGTCCCCCAGATCGGCGCCATGCACGAGGGGGACGCCTCCCGCAAGCGCACCCTGGTCGACCACGGGTTCCGCCTGCCCTCTGCCCTGGACAACCGGCCCCTGACCTTCGCCGAGTTCGAGGACCGCATCGGACAGACCGTCTACCTGTCGGCCACCCCCGGGGACTACGAGACCCAGAGATCCGACGGCGTCGTCGAGCAGATCATCCGGCCTACCGGGCTGGTGGACCCCAAGGTGGTCGTCAAGCCCACCGAGGGGCAGATCGACGACCTGCTCGAGGAGGTGCGCACCCGTGTCGAGCGCCAGGAGCGCATCCTCGTGACCACCCTGACCAAGCGCATGGCAGAGGACCTGACCACATATCTCGCCGAACGGGGTGTGCGCGTGGAGTACCTCCACTCCGACGTCGACACCCTGCGGCGCGTCGAGCTCCTGCGCGAGCTGCGGTTGGGGCGCTTCGACGTGCTGGTCGGTATCAACCTGCTGCGCGAGGGCCTGGACCTTCCGGAGGTCTCGCTGGTGTCCATCCTGGACGCGGACAAGGAGGGCTTCCTGCGCTCGACCCGCTCCCTCATCCAGACCATCGGGCGCGCCGCCCGCAATGTCTCCGGCGAGGTCCACATGTACGCCGACACCATCACCCCGGCCATGGCCGAGGCCATCGAGGAGACCGAGCGGCGACGCATCAAGCAGCTGGCCTACAACACCGAGCACGGCATCGACCCCCAACCGCTGCGCAAGAAGATCGCCGACGTCACCGATATGCTCGCCCGTGAGGACGTCGACACCGCCGACCTCCTGGCCGGCGGCTACCGGGGCCATGAGGACCCCTCGGTGCGGGCCCGGCGCAAGCAGACGGCCGAGGCCACGGTGCGCGAGAAGCTCGCCGGGGCAGCGCAGGGCGACCTCGTCGAGCTCATCAACGAGCTCACCCAGCAGATGCACGCCGCGGCCGAGGAGCTCCACTTCGAGCTCGCCGCCCGGCTGCGTGACGAGATCCAGGACCTCAAGAAGGAGCTGCGCGCTATGCGCGCCGCCCAGTGAAAAAACACTGCAGCTTACCTCACGCCGTCTTTTAGGACTTTGGTCTTGGAGTGGGGAAGGAAGGCTCGCGACTCTCTTGAGGGAATATCCAATATTCACTCCATCTTGTTGTGTGTTGACGCGAGACTCTTGTAGATATGCAGCGTGTTATGCGTGTTGCAGATTATCTATTAATAGGTTGCCAAGTCTTGTCCTCTCCTTAACGTGACCATATAGTGATTGTGTGCCGCACCACTGTTGTTGCGAGGGAGTGTGAGTGGACATGGCTGAGCTCGACACCGATGTCGCTGACGGAGAGGGCGGGCGGGTTGCCTCCGGCAAGGTGTCGTTGGCCGCGCTGACCGCACTTGGCATCGGATCGATGATCGGGGGCGGGATCTTCGGTTTGCCACAGCAGATGGCCGACGCCGCAGCGCCCGGGCCGCTTATCATAGGATGGCTCATTACGGGTGCCGGCATGCTCATGCTTGCCTTCGTCTACCAGCGGCTGGCCATCAACCTGCCCGAGATCAATGCCGGTGTCTACGGTTATGCTCGTGCCGGCTTCGGCAATCTCGTCGGATTTTCATCCGCGTGGGGGTACTGGTTATCAGCCTGGATCGGCAATGTTGGCTATCTTGTGCTGCTCATGGCCTCATTGGGCGTCTTCCTGCCCGGATTCGGCAATGGTAATACTGCACTTGCCATCGGGATCGCCTCAGTCGTCATGTGGATGTACCACGCCCTGATCCTGCGCGGCATCCGAGAGGCCGCCATCATCAACGCCATTGTGACCGTCGGCAAGGTTCTACCGCTGATCGTCTTTGTCCTCATCGGTCTGTTTGCTTTCAAGCTCGATATTTTCACTCACGATTTCTGGGGAGCCGGTGTCGGCACGGGGTTTGGTGCGGTGGTTGCCCAGGTCAAGAACATGATGCTGGTGACGGTGTGGGTGTTCATTGGCGTTGAAGGGGCATCGGTGTTCTCCGAGCGGGCCAGAACGCGTGCCGATATCGGCAGGGCAACAATCCTGGGCTTCCTCTCTGTCCTGGCCCTTCTGCTCGCCGTCAACATTCTGTCCTACGGCATAGTTCCTCGTTCCGAGCTCGCCAAGCTGGGAGACCCCTCCCTGGCGGGGGTGCTTGAGGCGGCAGTCGGTCCATGGGGGGCGAAGTTCATCGCCCTGGGACTCATCGTCTCCCTGGTGGGGGCCCTGCTGTCCTGGTTCCTCATGCTGGCCGAGATCATGCGTGTTCCCGCTCAGGAGGGGCTCATGCCCTCGTTCCTGGGCCGCGAGAACGCTAAAGCCGTGCCCGTCAACGCCCTGTGGCTGACCATGGGGCTGGTCCAGCTCTTCCTCATCTGGACCTACTTCAACGCCTCGACCTACACGCGCCTCATCCACCTGGCCTCCGCTCTCATCCTGCTGCCCTATCTCCTGTCCGCCCTATTCCAGGTCCTCGTCGCCGTCAGAGACAGGTCTCGGGGCGGGCACTTCGATCTCGTCGTCGGCGTTCTGGGGTCGGCGTACGGTCTATGGCTGCTCTATGCCGCCGGTCTGGTGTACCTCCTGTACACGGCCATCTTCTACCTGCTGGGCCTGCCTTTCTACATCTGGGCGCGGCGTGAGCAGGAGGCCAAGGTCTTCAATACCGCCGAGTGGGGGCTCGTCGTGCTCTTCGCCGTCATGTCCGTCTACGCCGTCTACGGACTGGCAACCGGTGCGCTGAGCCTGTGACCGCCATTCTCAACCATCTCCCTGTCATCTATGACCCACCGTTTTCGGCAGCATTTAATCGCGTTGCCACGACTTGGAAAGAGGAACAATGACCGAACAGAAGCACGGAGTCTATTCCGAAGTCGGCACACTGCGACGTGTCATGGTGTGCCGGCCCGGTCGCGCACACGATCGTCTCACTCCGTCCAACTGCCACGATCTGCTCTTCGACGATGTCTTGGACGTCCCCAAGGCTCAGCGTGACCACGATTTCTTCGTCGAACTCATGCGCGAGCGTGACATCGATGTCCTCGAACTGCGTGATCTGCTCGCCGATGTCTTGGACATCCCCGAGGCGCGCTCGTTCATCCTGGGCCGACGCGTCAACCACGCCACCATGGGCGTGGGCGTCGCCGAGGACCTGCTGGCTTGGTTGGAGGAGATGCCCTCGGCCGAGCTCGGCGAGCTCCTTATCGGCGGACTCGTGTCCGACGAGGTGCCCACGGACGTGTTCGGCAGCTGCATCTCTCCTTTCCACGTTAACAGCGACGACCCCGAGATGCTCATCGCCCCCCTACCCAACACCCTGTTCACCCGTGACAACTCTGCCTGGATCTACGACGGTGTCGAGCTGTCCCGGATGTTCTGGGGCGCCCGTCGACGCGAGGTTCTCCTGCTGACCGCTATCTACCGCTACCACCCGATGTTTAAGTACGACTACAACGTCTGGCTGGACACGGTCGACAAGGACATGGGGCACACCTTCATCGAGGGCGGAGACATCATGCCGATCGGCAAGGGCATCGTCCTGGTCGGCATGGGTGAGCGCTCGACCTTCCAGGCCGTCAGCCAGATCGCCAAGTCGCTGTTCGACGCTGGCTCGGCTGAGCGGGTCATCGCCGCCCGCATGCCCAAGGAGCGCGCCGCGATGCACCTGGACACTGTGTTCACGGTGTGCTCCGAGGATGTCGTGAACGTCTATGAGCCGGTCGTCCGGGCCATGGATACCTTCTCCCTGCGTCCCGACGAGACCGAGCGCGGCGGCATCAAGGTCACCTACGACGAGGGCTACTTCGTCGACGTCGTCTCCGAGGCCCTGGGCGTCAAGCTCACCCCGGTCATGTCCACCGCAGGACGCTACGGGGCCGAGTGCGAGCAGTGGAACGACGGCAACAACGTCGTGGCCCTGTCCCCGGGAGTGGTCGTGGCCTACGACCGCAACTACTCGATCAACGCCAACCTGCGCGCTGCGGGCATCGAGGTTCTGGAGATCCCCTCCAGCGAGCTCGGCCGCGGTCGCGGCGGCGGACATTGCATGACCTGCCCGATCGATCGGGACCCGGTCTACTGACCGAGCCGGCTTCGGAGTACAGACGTTACGGTCATGATGGTGATGGCGTTGCCGCCTCCGGGGAACCCCAGTCGGGTGGCGACGTCATGCACCCCACACCTGCGCGACGGGCCACTCCATGTGCCCGTACCGGTTAGCACGTTAGACTCTCGGACGTTATACACGGAGGGGAGTACTCCCAACCAACGGCGACGTCGTCATCACGGTGGTGCGGGCACACGCGGTCCTGCGTTCCCGGCGTCGCGGCCAGAGCGGCACGAGCCTTGAGCGCCGGCGCCCGTGGCGGGAGGAGACCTCCGGTACCAGTTCCGTACCGGAGGAGAATACGTGGACGTCCACATTCTGGGGTGGATCGGCCTGGCGGCCATCATCCTGACCCTCATCGCGATCGACATCGTCGGTCACGTGCGCACGCCGCACGAGCCCACCATGAAGGAGGCCGCCATCTGGTCGGTGGCCTATATCGCCATGGCCCTCGTCTTCTCCGGCATCGTCTGGTTCGTGTGGGGCGGCGGATTCGCCCAGCAGTACCTGAGCGGCTACATCACCGAGAAGGCGCTGAGCATCGACAACCTCTTCGTCTTCGTCATCATGATGTCCTCTTTCAAGGTGCCCCGGAAGTACCAGCAGGAGGTGCTGCTCGCCGGCATCATCATCGCCCTCGTCCTCAGGCTCATCTTCATCCTCGCAGGCGCTGCGCTCATCAATAACTTCTCCTGGGTCTTCTACTTCTTCGGAGCCTGGCTCCTGTGGACCGCCTTCTCCCAGGCCCGAGAGGGCGTTGAGGAGCCCGACGACGAGGACGAGGAGTACAGGCCCAGCGGCTTCGTCAAGCTCGTCGCCCGCGTCATCCCCATGACCGACGGCTTCGTGGGCGGCAAGGTCATCCACCGCCACGCCGGCCGCACCATGATCACCCCCATGATGCTGTGCATCATCGCCATCGGCACCGCCGACGTCATGTTCGCCGTCGACTCCATCCCCGCGATCTACTCGCTGACTATAGAACCCTTCCTGGTCTTCTCCGCCAACGCCTTCTCCCTGCTGGGCCTGCGCCAGCTCTACTTCCTCATCGACGGACTGCTCGACCGGCTCGTCTACCTCCATTACGGCCTGGCGGTCATCCTCGGCTTCATCGGCTTCAAACTCATCGTCCATGCCCTGCACACCAATGAGCTCTGGTTCATCAACGGGGGTAAGAAATGGGAGACCATCCCGGAGGCCTCGGTCAAGGTCTCCCTGGCCGTCATCGTCACCACGATCACTGTCACCGTCATCGCTTCGGTCCTCAAGTCGCGAGCCGATGTCCGGCGGGCCGAGGTCGCCTCCTGATCTTTCAGCCGTTGGGAGGAGGACCGGTCTTCCATCACTCATTACCCTCTGAGCCGTGAGCGCCACGAACATCCCTCAGGCCCCGGTGACCGGGCTCAGCGCCGCACAGGTCGCCGAACGCGTCAGCGCCGGGCGGACCAACGAGTACCGCGAGCGGACCTCCCGCAGCGTCTCCCAGATCCTGCGGGCCAACGTCTTCACGGTTTTCAACGCCATTCTGGGCGCGGCACTGGCTGTCATCCTGGTGCTGGGGCGCTGGGGGGACGGGCTGTTCGGCGTGGTCCTCCTGCTCAACACCGCCACCGGTACAGTGGCGGAGATCCGAGCCAAGCGCGCCCTCGACCGCCTCGCGGTGCTGGAGACGCCCCGAGCCGTTGTCCTGAGGGACGGGGTCGAGCGGGAGGTCGCTGTTGGTGACGTTGTCCTTGACGACATCGTGCGCCTCAGCGCCGGTCAGCAGGTCCCGGCGGACGGAGAGGTCATCACCAGCGACGGCCTCGAGATCGACGAGTCGATCCTCACCGGAGAGTCCCGGCCCGTGCGCCCGGAACGCGGCGCCCGAGTCATGTCCGGGACCACGGTGACAGCCGGGACCGGCCTATTCCGCGCCTCAGCTGTCGGTGGAGATGCCTACGCCCACCGGTTGGCCCGGGAGGCTCGCAGGTACTCCCTCGTTGTCAGCGAGTTGCAGGCCGGAACCAACCGGGTGCTGCACTGGATCAGCTGGGTCATCATCCCCGTCGCCGTGGTCCTGGTGTGGTCCCAGCTGCGTCTGAGCGGGAGCATCGGCCAGGCCTGGAGCACCGGCGAGTGGAGGCAGGCGGTCGTCGTGGGCATCGCAGGCGTCGTCAGCATGGTGCCTCAGGGGCTGGTGCTCCTGACCTCCGTCAACTTCGCGACGGCGTCCCTGGCGCTGGCCAGACGCAACGTCCTGGTCCAGGAGCTGCCCGCCGTCGAGGTCCTGGCCCGGGTCGACACCCTGTGCCTGGACAAGACCGGCACTATCACGACCGGCCGTATTCGCCTGGGGGAGATCCAGGGACCCGACGGCGGCCAGGCGCCGCCCGAGGTACTTGCGGCCCTGGCCGTACTCACCGGAATGGGCGAATCCAACGCCACCGCGGATGCGATTGTGGAGGGGCTCAAGGAGCCCGAGCGACTCGGTGAGCAGGGTCTGAGGGAGGCTCTGGTCTCAGCCGGTGAGTGCGGGGTGGGCGGCGTGGAGTCGATCCCTTTCTCCTCGCGCCGGAAGTGGTCGGCGATCCGAGACGAGGCCTGCGGCATCACATGGGTTCTCGGAGCCCCCGAGATCGTCCTGGCCGCTCACGGTGGGCCCGTCCTGGAGCGTGCCCGCCAGATTGCCGCGCAGGGGGTGCGCGTCGTCGCCCTGGCCCGATCACACTCGCCTTGGACACAGCCCCAGGAGCAGGACGAGCCGCGGCTGCCCGGCGACCTTGAGGCCGCCGGGATCGTCGTCCTCACCGAGGAGATTCGTCCCGACGCCGCCGAGACCCTCGCCTACTTCCGCCAGCAGGGCGTTGATGCCAAGGTCATCTCCGGCGACAGCCCCGAGACAGTGGCCGCCGTCGCCCGCCAGGCAGGAGTCACCGCTGCCGACGGCGGCGAGCTCGTGGCCCTGGACGCGCGCACCCTGCCGGCCGGCGCGGGCAGTGGGAAGGAGACGGAGGAGGACCTGAACCGTCTGGCTGACGCGGTCGAGGGTGCCAGTGTCCTAGGGCGCGTCACCCCCGAGCAGAAGCGGGCGCTGGTTCGGGCACTGAAGTCGCGCGGTCACGTCGTCGCGATGACCGGGGACGGTGTCAACGACGCCCTGGCCCTCAAGGACGCCGATCTGGGGATCGCCATGGGCAATGGGGCGCCGGCCACGAAGGCGGTTGCGCGCCTGGTGCTCCTCAAGGGTGAGTTCTCTGCCCTGCCGGGGGTTGTGGCTCAGGGGCGCCGCGTCATGGCCAACACTGAACGCATCGCCTCCCTGTTCCTGGCCAAGACCATCTACGCCTCACTGATCGCCGTCGTCGTGGCCGTTACAGCGATCACCTATCCCTTCCTGCCCCGCCAGTTCACGGTCGTCTCCTCACTGACGATCGGGATCCCGGCCTTCGTCCTGGCCCTGGCTCGCAGTTCACAGCGCTACCGGGAAGGATTCTTGAGGAGGGTTCTCAGCCTGTGCGTGCCTGCGGGGCTCATGGCGGGAACCGTCACCCTGGCCACCTACCTCTGGCTGACGCTCACTCATGCCCCTCGCGCCCAAGTGACGACAGCAACGACCTTGGTTCTCATCACCTGCGGGTTGTGGCTGCTCACGTTGACCGCCAGACCTCTGACGAGCTGGCGATTGGGGCTCGTCGTACTCATGGGATCAATCGCGGTCCTGGGAGTCGTCTCCTCCCCGGTGCGCGCCTTCTTCGAACTGGCCTGGCCCAGCCCAGGGGTGTGGTGGGTCATCGCGCTCATGGCCGGACTGGCGATTGGCGGCATCGAGCTGGTTCACATAGTGCGGCGCAGAATCGTACGCAATCGGGGCTAAGAGCCTTCTACCTTGTGGCGACCAGGCGAAGCCACCTGTGTCGGGGGTGGATGCTGATATCGACCGTGAGGAACCCGGCCTCGCGGGTCAGGGCGGCAAGGCTCTGACCATCAGGCACATTCATATTCAGACGCTCCGCCCAGTGCCCCGCCGCTTCCCGATCGGTGACCTCGTTGGTGATCACGAGCCGACCCCCGGAACTCAGGACGCGGCGGATCTCGATGAGACCGGCCTGCAGGTCCGGCCAGAAGTACGTGGTCTCGAAGGCCGTCGCAACGTCGAAGAAGCCGTCGCGGAAGGGCAGATGGTCCACCGAACCCTCCAGGACCCGCAGGCGCCCGGAGGCAACGGCGGCGCGGTTGACGCGCCTGCTGGTCTCAACCGCATCGGGGGAGTGGTCGACGCCGGCCACCTCGCGACGAGTCTGCGCAAGAATCCGGGCAATGGCCTTGCCGCCCCCGCAGCCGACGTCGAGCACCCTGTCTCGGGGGCGGATCCCCGCCGCCTTCAGTCCCCACCGGTGCAGGCGGGCGTGACCGATGTTCATGCCGCGCAGAAGCACGCGCCCGGTCAGGCAGGAGGGGCGGGCGAACTGGGACTCGTCCGGGATGGCGGAGGACTTGGAGGACTGAGAGGAAACCACGAATCCATGTTCCCCGGCCTGGCCGGACGGGGGCAAGGGCCGTTGCGGAACGAGCCGGCTCTGTTCCAGCTTCAGTACTGGTTCAGTAGCAGCCTCCTGCTGCGGTTCAGGCCAGGACCCCGATGACCGGGTTCCACTCGCGTGCGATGCGCTCGTTGATGTAGCCGGCTCGGTGGAAGGGATCCTCCTCGAGCAGGGCCAGTGCACCGGCTTCGTCATCGGCCCGCACGACGATGAGGGCGTCATGTGTACCCACGTAGGGGCCCGCGGCCAGCAGCTTGCCCTCATCGGCCAGGCGGCCGTTGAAAGCGCGGTGCGAGGGACGCACGGTGGCCATCTCCTCGTCCTTGTCGGTGACGTAGCGGTACTCGACGGCGTAGATCTTGCTCATGGGCTCCAGCATAGAGCTGAGGGACTCCGGCCATGGCCTGAACACAGGGGGCCTGAGCATTCTTCCGGCATCCTCACGATGAGACGTGTCGAACACGTGTGCGATCGCACGACAGGTGCGGCGAACCCCTAGACTCGAATCCCGTGAACGACTCTCTCATCATCCGCGGGGCCTGCGAGCACAATCTCAAGGGCGTCGACCTGGACCTGCCCCGCGACACGATGATCGTCTTCACCGGACTGTCCGGCTCGGGCAAGTCCTCCCTCGCCTTCGACACGATCTTCGCCGAGGGGCAACGCCGTTACGTGGAGTCCCTGTCCTCCTACGCCCGCCAGTTCCTGGGTCAGATGGACAAGCCCGACGTCGAGCTCATCGAGGGCCTGAGCCCCGCGGTGTCCATCGACCAGAAGTCCACCTCGCGCAACCCCCGCTCCACGGTGGGCACAGTGACCGAGGTCTACGACTACCTGCGTCTGCTGTACTCGCGGGCAGGCGTCCAGCACTGCCCGGTCTGCGACGCGGTCATCTCCTCCCAGACCCCCCAGCAGATCGTCGACCAGGTCCGCTCCCTGCCTGAGGGCACCCGCTTCCAGGTGCTCGCCCCCGTCGTGCGCGGACGCAAGGGCGAGTACTCCGAGCTCTTCGGCGAGTTGCGCGGACGCGGCTTCAACCGGGTGCGCGTCGACGGCGCCGTCGAGCGCCTTGACAACCCGCCGACTCTCAACAAGCGCCTCAAACACGATATCGAGGTCATCGTCGATCGTCTCGTCGTCCGCGACGGCATCCGCCAGCGGCTGACCGACTCAGTCGAGACGGCCCTCGGGCTGGCCGAGGGCCTGATCATTATCGAGCAGGTCGACCTGCCCGACGACGACCCCGACCGGGAGCGCCGCTACTCCGAGAAACGCGCCTGCCCCAACGAGCACCCCCTGGCCCTGGACGAGATGGAGCCGCGCACCTTCTCCTTCAACGCCCCCTACGGCGCCTGTCCGGCCTGCACGGGCATCGGGACCCGGCTCGAAGTCGACCCCGAGCTCGTCGTCCCCGACGAGGAGCTCACCCTGGCTGAGGGCGCCGTCGCCCCCTGGTCAAGCCACCAGAAGTACTTCACCCGCCAACTTGAGGCCCTGGGCAAGGAACTGTCCTTCGACGTCGACACCCCTTGGCGCGCGCTGCCGGCGCGTGCCAAGGAGGCGATCCTGCGCGGCAAGGACTACGAGGTTAAGGTCACCTATCGCAACCGCTGGGGACGCGAGCGCATCTATTCCACCGGATTCGAGGGCGTCCTCGACTACGTCATGCGCAAGCACGACGAAACCGAGTCCGATTGGTCCCGCGAGCGATACCAGGCCTACATGCGGGAGATCCCTTGCCCCGTGTGCGACGGCGCCCGGCTCAAACCGGAGGTGCTGGCCGTGCGTGTGGGCGGGCTCTCCATCGCCCAGCTGTGCGAGCTGCCCATCAGCGAGGCCCGGGACTTCCTGGCCGGCCTCAGCCTGACCGGCCAGGCCGCTCAGATCGCGGGCAGCGTCCTGACCGAGATCAACGCGCGCCTGGGCTTCCTGGTGGATGTGGGGCTGGACTACCTCAGTCTGGCCCGCGGCGCGGCCACCCTCTCCGGGGGCGAGGCGCAGCGCATCCGTCTGGCCACCCAGATCGGCTCAGGCCTGGTCGGGGTCCTCTACGTCCTGGACGAGCCCAGCATCGGCCTGCACCAGCGGGACAACACCCGCCTCATTGAGACCCTCCAACGGCTGCGGGACTTGGGCAACACGCTCATCGTCGTCGAGCATGATGAGGACACCATCCGCTCGGCCGACTGGATCGTCGACATCGGCCCCGGAGCGGGTGAGCTGGGCGGTGAGGTCGTTTACTCCGGTGACATCGCGGGCCTGGTTGGAGCCGAGGGCTCGGTCACCGGCGATTACCTGGCCAGGCGGCGGCGGATCGAGATTCCTGACAAGCGACGCGAGCGCGACAAGAACCGTGAGGTCACCGTCGTCGGCGCCCGTGAGAACAACCTCAAGGACGTCACCGTGTCCTTCCCGCTCGGCGTGCTCACCGCCGTCACCGGCGTCTCCGGATCGGGCAAGTCCTCCCTGGTCAACTCCATCCTCTACCAGGTGCTCGCCAACCGGCTCAACCGTTCCCGCGGCGTGCCCGGCAGGCACAAGACCGTCAGGGGAGTCGACCACCTCGACAAGGTCGTCCACGTCG
The DNA here is from genome assembly GCF_000239715.1 of Actinomyces sp. oral taxon 849 str. F0330. NCBI lineage: Bacteria > Bacillati > Actinomycetota > Actinomycetes > Actinomycetales > Actinomycetaceae > Actinomyces > Actinomyces sp. oral taxon 849. Next base: position 55,409 of record NZ_JH470350.1, read on the forward strand.
ACCAGTCGCCGATCGGACGCACACCCCGGTCCAACCCGGCCACCTACACCGGGGTATGGGACCACATCCGCAAGATCTTCGCGGCCGTGCCGGAGTCGAAGGTCCGTGGCTACGGACCTGGGCGCTTCTCCTTCAACGTCAAGGGCGGCCGCTGCGAGTCCTGCAGGGGAGACGGCACGCTCAAGATCGAGATGAACTTCCTGCCGGACGTCTACGTGCCCTGCGAGGTCTGCCATGGCGCCCGCTACAACCGGGAGACCCTGGAAATTCGCTACAAGGACAAGACGGTCGCCGACGTCCTGGACATGACCATCCACCAGGCCGCCGAGTTCTTCTCCGCTTCCTCGGTTATTGCCCGCCATCTCAACACCCTGGTCGAGGTGGGACTGGGCTATGTGCGCCTGGGCCAGTCGGCCACTACGCTCTCCGGCGGTGAGGCTCAGCGCGTCAAGCTCGCCACCGAGCTCCAGCGGCGCTCCACCGGTCGCACCATCTACGTCCTAGACGAACCGACCACCGGACTGCATTTCGAGGATATCCGCAAACTGCTCGGGGTGCTCCAGGGCCTGGTGGACAAGGGCAACTCCGTGGTGGTGATCGAGCACAACCTCGACGTCATCGCCAACGCGGACTGGGTCATCGATATGGGACCCGAGGGCGGCAAGGGCGGAGGAACCGTCGTCGTGACCGGCACTCCGGAGAAGGTCGCGGCCACGGAGTCGTCCTACACCGGCCAGTTCCTGGCTCCGATGCTTCGGACCGCCCGCGGCTGAACCGCAGCAGACGTGTCGCCGATTCTGCTCCAAGGCGAGTGAACGGTTCCGTCTCAGGGGCGGTTGTGATCGTCAGCGCCTACCATCTGCGTGCGGCGCTGTTCCTGGGCGTAGCGGTTGTAGAGCAGTGAGAGCACGAAGCAGACGATGCCCGCGGCGGCCAGCGAGACGACCCGAATGATCGAGTTCTGCGAGGCCGTGTCGACGGCGGCGAGTTTGAGGACGGACAGGAGCACCAGGGTCAGGCCATAGTGTCGCAGGACCGTCAGGCGCACCTTGAACCCGAAGACGATGCAGGCCCCGCCGGTCGTCAGCACCAGCACAGACATGAGAACCGAGCTCGGTCCGATGTCGGTGACCACGATGACCGAGAACCACATGAGCAGGGAGTCTCCGATCGCGAGGCTCAGACACACCTCTGCGCGCCGCCTCCACGGAAGCAGCAGCCACGTGGCGCTCGCTCCCAGCCCCAGGGCGACAACCACCAGCGCCATCGTCCATACCGATGAGGTCAGCTCCTGCGTCCATGACAACGTCAGTGCGGCTATGGCGGCCACAAGTCCCGACACGATACACGACGCCGCCGGGGCCCCTGCCAATGAGCTTCGCGGGTCGGGCAACGCCTCGCCGTGAGGGCCCACCTGGTAGCGGGCTCCCCGGCACCGACCGCCGAGCACCCGCAGGGGAGTGGCCCTGCTGGAGAAGGCGCCCAGGAGGATGAATGCGATGGCGACAAGCCCCGGGACCATGTGCAGGGCTGCCCAAGCGCTCTGGGATCTGCCCACGAGGCCACCTGCGAGCATCGGAGCGAGGACGGCGAGATTGAAGACGATCGCGGCCAGTGCCAGCCGCAAGGCCACAATCCGCGGTCGGATGCCCGACGGCGCAGTGCTCGTCTCGGGGGTCGGCGTGCCGCCCACAGCTCGATCTCCGAGTCCCTCGGTCACAACCACCAGGAGCCCAGAGACCGCAACAGAGGCGATGAGCGACATAAGAGCGGCCTGAGAATACGCGGTTTCGGGGAGTGTGAGGATCGGTGCGGTGCCGAGGAAAGCCAGGATCGGGGCCGGCTCCACCCGTCCGTCCACGATGGCGGGCAGGAAGCAGAGCATCGCGGTCATAACGACGAAGGGATAGACCCGGGGGTCGTTGATGATCGCCAGACCGACCAGTGCAACGGGGAGAATCGATGCCTCATGGCCGATGGCCATGGCGCTGCGCCACTGGTCGGGGCTGCGGGGCGCGAACACCGCGAGTGCTGCCCCGGCCAGCAGAAGAAGCCCGAGGATGAAGACAGCGACGACGGTGGAGTGCGCCAACTCGAGGTTCACCTGCTCGATCAGCAGGTTCCTGTAGGCCACCATGAGGACTGCGACGGCCAGTCCCCAGTCCCAGCCCGCCGTCTTGACGCCGATGCTCCACAGACGCCTGCTGGCGTGCAGCGTCTGGCAGACGAGTAGCAGGCACAGAGCCATGGCGATACTGATGCCGCCGGTGGTGGAGATGCGCAGCATCGGCCTGATCGGGGCGAAGACGAGCGCGACCGCCGTCGCCGCCATCGACGTCACCGGATACCAGGCGGCATGCCGCATCCGCTCCGTATTTCGTGACAGCATCCCGCAGGTGAGGGCCAGGACAGCGACGTAGACGCCGATCATTAGCCATGTGATGATCGCCGTCCTCGGCTGCTGAACCACATGGTTGACCGCGAAGCCGATGGTCACCAGGGCGCCGATGGTGGAGACGACCGCGGTGAACAGCACCCGGGTCAGATGGGATACAACCAGAAGCACGAGCCCCCAGCAGGCCATGAGAACCAGAGCGGGTTCCGGGCTGAGCATCCCGTCCAGAAGGACGGCACCTACGATGGAGACGAAGCCGAGACCGCCACCGGTTCCCGTGATCGTCGCCGCGGCGACGCGATAACGGGGCCGGCTGTTCCCCAGATGAGCGCCCGCAGCCGTCATCGTCACCGCGATCAGCGCCAGAGCCAGGATCTTGACCGGATCGGGAATGAAGTCCCACACCAGGGCGAGCAGACTGACTCCTGCTGACAGAACGAGCACTGCGGCGGCACCGGAGAGCAGATAACGCCCGAGGTTTCCCTCCCGCATCGCCCGCCGTGCCCAGCCGGGAAGCTCATCGGCCTCGGCGGTACCCATGCGGCCTGTCGCAGTCGGCTTCTCCTGGTGTGGGTCCCTCGTGCGGGCGCCGTTGGGTGGGACGGGTGCCCGACCCGTGAAGCCGGGGCTCGTCCAGGAGGACTGCTCGGGAGTTGTGCGGCCGGGCTCCTCGTGGTGCTGAACCATAGGCGCTACTGCCACGGTGCCACTGGGAGAGTCGAGGCCCTGGGCCTGGACGGACACGGTGGCCTCCTCGTCTCGCGAGGTCTCGCCGTCGACGGCCTGCGCAAGAGGCGTGTCGCGAACCTGATCGGAAGTCTCTGCGCCAGGGCCCGCTGCAGGGGTGCTCTCGGGCGGCATCGTCTCAGTCGCGGGCGAGCCGGTGGCGGGCAAGGGCGCCGCTACATGATCATCGACGACTCTGACGGGCTCAGCGGCCTTCGAGGCGGGAACCCGCAGAGTGCCTTCCTCTGTCGTGGGCTGATCATCTTGCCCCCGTGCCGGGGCGCCATCGGCGTAGGTCAGTGAGGCAACGCGCCCGGCGATCCAGTCGATCTTCTTCTCGATGAGGTCCAATTTCTGCATGAGCAGAACGACATTCGGACCCGCATTGGGCGGCATGGGCATGACGGTTCTCCTAGTTACTCGGTGCTTGACGATAAGTGGCTCGTCACACAACCGGATTAAAAGAGAATAGGGGGAGAGCCCGACGTCGGGAAGAGGAAAGGCTCCCCTGTGGATAACCCGCTGAGCCCGAGAAGCTGCCGGTCGGCCTCTTACAAACGAACAGAGTCGAACAAACTGCCCCAAGAACGGTCAGTGTGGGTTAGGCTACGCGTCATGAGCGAGAACGGACTCACTGCTGCCCAGCACAAGATGCGCGACGCGGGCGTCGCCGAGCAGGCCATTACGGTCTTCACGCACTACTACCGGTCCCTGGAGGCGGGAGCCACGGGGCTCATTCCCGAGGAGACCATTGAGCCACTTACGCGGATCGACTCTCTCGCCGACGTCGAGGTCAGCGAGGAAGCGGCGCGGGAAGCGCTGAGCAGGACGGTCCTCATCCGCCTCAACGGGGGCCTGGGGACTTCAATGGGTCTGGATCGTGCCAAGTCCCTCCTCCCGGTGCGCGACGGCAAGACCTTCCTCGACCTGCTGGTCGACCAGGTCGCGGCGGCCCGTCGGCGCTACGACGTGAGTCTGCCGCTGATCCTTATGAACTCCTTCCGCACCCGCGAGGACTCCCTCGAGGTGCTGGCCGGGCGCCCTGAGATCCAGGTCGACGGCCTTCCACTGGACTTCCTGCAGAATCGTGAGCCCAAGCTGCGTGCGGACGATCTGACTCCCGTGGAGTGGGCGGCCGATCCCGAGCTCGAGTGGTGCCCGCCGGGGCACGGTGACATCTACACCGCCCTGCTCGCCTCCGGACTGCTGGATACGCTGCTGGACAAGGGCTACCGGTATGCCATGACTGCCAACTCCGACAACCTCGGTGCGGCGCCATCGGCCAGGATCGCCGGCTGGTTCGCGGCCTCCGGCGCCCCTTACGCCCCGGAGATGTGCCGCCGCACGCCGGCCGACGTCAAGGGCGGTCACCTGGCTGTGCGCAAGAGCGATGGGCGCATCATCCTGCGCGACACGGCGCAGACGCCCGAAGACCAGATGCACTACTTCACCGACCAGTTCCGCCACCCCTTCTTCCACACGAACAATCTCTGGTTCGATCTGAAGGTTCTGCGCGACACTCTTGTCGAGCGCGGAGGGATCCTCGGACTGCCGCTCATCAAGAACAGCAAGACGGTCGACCCCGCGGACTCCTCCTCAACGCCGGTCATCCAGCTCGAGACATCCATGGGGGCCGCGGTGGAGGCCTTCGAGGGGGCCACGGCCATCGAGGTGCCCCGTTCCCGGTTCCTGCCGGTCAAAACCACTAACGACCTGCTGCTGGTACGTTCGGACGTCTACGAGGTCGACGACGACGGCCTGCTGCAGATGGTTCCGGAGCGCGCCTGCACCGTGAACCTCGACCCCCGTTTCTACAAGAAGATCCAGGACTTCGAGGCCCGGTTCCCCGATGGCGTCCCCTCGATCAAGGACGCGCAGACGCTGACGGTGGAGGGCGACTGGACCTTCGGTTCCGGCGTCGTCGCCACCGGTGAGGCGCACGTGGAAGCGGGGGGCTCCCCCGGAAGGATTGCCGACGGCGCCCGGATCTGACGACGGATCGTGCCGAGGTCAGCGGGACAGTCTCACTGGCTTGTCGATGCGCATGAGCTTGTCGGGGTTGCGGACGATGAGAACCTGCTGAACACCAGTCTCCGAGGCAACCAGGAAGACCACGAACTCTACGTTCTCGGAACTGCTGACCACGGCTGCGAGCTCCCCGTTGAGCCACGCCGGCGCCATATCGAACTGTGGCGTCTTCGCGGCGATGCCGATAAGGAAGCGAGCTACTGACTCTGCGCCTCGGACGGGACGGCGTGCCGCCGAGGCGCGGCCTCCACCGTCGGACACGAGTACCGCCTCAGGAGCCAGCAGGCGTACGGTGGCTGCCAAGTCTCCTGAGCGAATGGCGCTGGTCAGCTCGGTCCACAGCTCGGGAGAGGGGTTGGCGCGTCGGTGTGTTCGTCCTTCTTGCAGCCGGGTGCGTGCACGGTGCACCAGCTGGCGTACGGCGGTGTCGGATGCATCGATGATGCGACCGGTCTCCGCCGATGACAGGGAGAAGACCTCTACCAGGAGGAATGCTGCGCGTTCGGCGGGGGAGAGGGTCTCCAGTACCATCAGCGTCGCCTCAGAGACCGTCTCCGCCAGGATCAGGTCGTCGGCCAGATCTGCTTCGGTGGCGACCGGCTCGGGAAGCCACGGTCCTAGGTAGGACTCCTTCCGGTTGGTCTCGGAGCGCAGTGCGTTGAGTGCCAGGCGTGTGGCGATACGGCACAGCAGCGCGCGCTCCTGCTGGACCGGTTCCCTGACGCGTTGGCGGCGCAGCCATGTCTCCTGCACGATGTCCTCAGCTTCCGCCGCGCTACCGAGCATGCTGTAGGCGAGGGTAAACAGTACGGCGCGATGTTCCTCGAAATCCTGACCGTACCTGTTGTCCATATCTGCAGGTTGGTCGGAAGCAGTCATTGAGCTGGGCCTCTCACGATGCGGTACGAGCCGGAGCGCTGAGCCTCTTCGATCAACCACTGAGTAGTGCGGTCCATGACCCAGTCCTTGACTCGCCGGGCCGTTCTCCCTGTTAGGACAGGACCGTTGGGAACGTCGTCCGGACTTACGTGCTCGACGAGGCCGCAGTTGCGTCCCAGCGAGACGCAGCGCATGACATAACCGACCCCCGTATTGGACGGCGGTGGGGTCTTCAGTACGTCGGAGATGAGGATATCAGCGGCTACGGCTCCCAGAGACAGGGCTGAGGCGCAGCTGGGGCGCAGGTGCGGGGCCGGGGGCGCAGCGCAATCGCCGATCGCGGTAATCCTGGGATCGGTGGGGGATCGTAGGAACCTGTTGACCACGATGCGCCCGTCGGAAGAGGTCGACACTGGTGGATCGCACGGAACAGTGACCGGTGCAAAACCTGCGGTCCATATGGTGAGCATGCCGGGCTCGGGCTGGCACATATGGTTGTCGGTCACCGTGCAGCCCAGCCGACGCAGTTGGCGAGAGGCCTGCTTGCGGGCTCGCGCACCGAGGTGGGAGCCAACGGTGCCGGAGTCGACGATCTCAACATCGAATCGTTGTTCAGCAAGTTCCGCGGCGGTTTCGATCCCGGTGAGACCACCTCCGACGACGCGAATGCGCGTGTGTGAAGAGCCGACAAGTTCATCTCGAAGCGGCTGCAGATCGGCGATCCCGGAGATCGGCAGGGCTCCAGCAGGTGCCCGGCTGGTGCTGCCGGTCGCCAAGACGACCTGGTCGAAGGGAATGGGGTCGCCGTCGGAAAGATGGACGACACCCCGTTTGCGATCGATGCTCGTCGCGCGGCCGATGACAAGGTCGATGGTTGGGTTGAGCAGCTCGGGCAAGGACCGTACCGGGTCTTCTTCAGTACGAAGAGCCTCATGCAGACGAATACGTTCGACGAGGTGCGCCGAGGCACTGATGAGGCGAACACGTGTGAGGGTGGTGACCATTGGGTGAGAAGCAATCCGGTTGGCTGCCATGATCCCGGCGTACCCGGCCCCGATGATAACGATGGTGGTGCGATGCGTTGGACTCATACCCATCAGACACATCGGCGCATCGAATCGTGACAGTCAAGTAGAGACTGTGACGGTATCCATAGTGAGAGGCTGATTCGGAGCCCGACTCTGCTCGTCTGCTTGCAGAGTGGGGCGATGCGAAAATACCCGCCATTGGGGCGGGTACTGTCAACTTGATGTCAAGATGCTGCGGTGGGCGATACTGGAATCGAACCAGTGACCTCCTCGGTGTGAACGAGGCGCTCTAACCCCTGAGCCAATCGCCCGGTGCGGCGCCAACCATAGCCAGGCCGGCGCCTCCGGAGCAAACGGCTGCCCGGTGAGGTGAATCACCGCGATGCTGTTTGCCTGTCGGTGCGATCGTGATGCTATGGTTTTCCAGCACCGAGCGGTTCGGTCGAACCGTGAGGGATCACGCGGATGTGGCTCAGTTGGTAGAGCATCACCTTGCCAAGGTGAGGGTCGCGGGTTCGAGTCCCGTCATCCGCTCCGAGGAGCCGGGAGCGCCGAGCCCCAGCATTCTCATGGTGGGTTGGCCGAGAGGCTAGGCACCGGCCTGCAAAGCCGTTTACACCGGTTCGAATCCGGTACCCACCTCGGGCGATTGGCGCAGCGGGAGCGCGCTTCCCTGACACGGAAGAGGTCACTGGTTCGATCCCAGTATCGCCCACCACACAACGTTGAAGGCCCGAGCTCACCGGTTCGGGCCTTCAGTGTTGAGTAACCCCTACCCGTTCAGCCCCAGGCGCCTGAACGCCTTGGCCAGGCCGTCGGCCTCGACGTCGTCGGTGACAAGATCCGCCGCATCCTTGACCTCTCTGGACCCGTTGCCCATCGCCACCCCGGTACCGCAGTGCTCCAGCATCTCGATGTCGACGGCCGCGTCGCCAAAGGCAACCGCATCCCGCCGGGCAGCGCCGCGGTGGGCCAGCAGCACATCAACGGCGTGCCGTTTGGACACGCCCGCGCAGCTCACGTCCCCGAAGAGCGGCTCGTGGCCGCTGCCACCCCAGGAGCCGACGACCAGGTCCGGGAACTTGCGGCGGGCCGCCGCCAGATCGGCCTCGGGCGAGTTCAATAGGAAGCTGATCTTGTTGACGTCATCGCGTACCAGCTCGTCAGTGAAGACCATGCCTGGGAAGGCATCGTCGACCTCCATGCTGCTGGCGCCAGTCGTGCCCTTGCCGGTGGCGTAGGCGCGGATCGCAGACCTGGCGGTGTCCCGAAAGATGGAAGAGGCGTACAGGCCCGAGTTCGCTTCCAGATAGGGCTCCAGGCCTCGACGTCTGAGCCACGACACCGCCTGCTCGCACTGAGCGGCCGACAGGTGCTGATGCAGGAGCACCTCGCCGCCATCCTCCACGTAGGCTCCGTTCCCGCCGATCATCCCGTCCAGCCCGATCGCCCACATCGTCTCCGGAATCTCGGCGCGGGACCGCCCTGTGCACACATAGACGCGGTGACCGGCCGTCCTGGCCTCTTTGATCGCCCGAACCGCGGAGTCCGGCAGGACGTTGTCATACGTGACGAGTGTGCCGTCGACGTCGAGGAACACTGTGCGGGGGACGGTTACGGCGTTCATCGAATCCTCCTCCATGAGACAGCCAGCCGCGAGCGCATCGGTCGACTCGATCGGCACGGCGCCGGGGCGTGTCGTGGGCGAGAACGGTCGGCGTCTACCCTAGCGGGCATGGCCGACCCCTCGACGTACCGTCCCGCCCCGGGCGAGATCCCCACGTCCCCGGGCGTCTACCGGTTCCTGGACGGTCAGGGGCGTGTCGTCTACGTCGGCAAGGCCAAGAACCTGCGCCAGCGCCTGTCCAGCTACTTCCAGGACCTCGCCGCCCTGCACCCGCGCACCCAGAAGATGGTGACCACCGCCTGCGCCGTGGAGTGGACCGTTGTGTCCACCGAGGTGGAGTCCCTGGCCCTGGAGTACTCCTGGATCAAGGAGTTCAACCCCCGTTTCAACGTCATGTACAAGGACGACAAGTCCTACCCCTACCTGGCGGTGACGATGGGGGAGACCTACCCCCGGGTCCAGGTGGTCCGCGGGGCCCGCAAGCCCGGCACCCGCTACTTCGGGCCCTTCGTCCAGGCCTGGTCCATCCGCGAGACCGTCGACCAGCTGCTGCGCGTCTTCCCGGTGCGTTCCTGCTCGACCGGAGTCTTCCGCCGCGCCCAGGCCTCGGGACGCCCCTGCTTGCTGGGCTACATCGACAAGTGCTCGGCCCCTTGCGTGGGCCGTATCGGCCCGGAGGATCATCGGGCACTGGCCGAGGACTTCTGCGCCTTCATGGCTGGGCGCACTGGTCCCTACCTGCGTCAGGTCGAGGCGGAGATGAAGGCGGCCGCCGCCGCCCTCGACTTCGAGAAGGCCGCACGCCTGCGCGACGACGCCGCCGCGCTGTGCAAGGTCATCGAGGGCAACGCCGTCGTCCTGCCTGACGCCACCGATGCCGACGTCTTCGGCCTGGTCCGCGACGAGCTCGAGGCCGCCGTCCAGGTCTTCCACGTGCGAGGTGGTCGGGTGCGCGGTCAACGCGGTTGGGTCGTGGACCTCATTGACGACGCAGGGGACGCCGAGCTCATCGAGCGTCTTCTCGAGCAGGTCTACGCCTCCCTCCTCGATCCGGCCGACGACGGGGCCGTCCACCAGGGTGGAGCCCCCACCTCCTCGGGCACCACCACATCCGCCGGGGTAGGGGATCGCGCTCCCTCCAGCCCCCAGCCCCGCAGCGGACCGAGTGGCTCCAGCGGCGCCTCTTCCAGACGCAACGGTGAGTCAGCGGCCACCAGTGTCGACGACGTCGCCCACACGGCCACCACCGCGGTGCCCCGGGAGATCCTCGTGCCCGAGATGCCCACCAACGCCGCCACCGTGCGCGCCTGGCTGGCCGGGCTGCGGGGCGGGAAGGTCGATCTGCGCGTTCCCCAGCGCGGCGACAAGGCCGCCCTCATGGACACGGTGCGCAAGAACGCCGAGGAGGCCCTGCGCCTGCACAAGACCCGCCGTGCCGGCGACCTGACACAGCGCACCCTCGCCCTCGACGAGCTCGCCGAGGCCCTCGATCTGCCCGAGGCGCCCTTGCGCGTCGAGTGCTACGACATCTCCCACACCCAGGGCACCTACCAGGTTGGCTCCATGGTCGTTTTCGAGGACGGTGCGCCGCGCAAGTCCGACTACCGCCGCTTCACCGTGCGCGGCCAGGACGGCAGCGGCGCCACCGACGACACCGCAGCCATGCACGAGGTCCTCACTCGGCGGTTCAAACGGCTCATCGCCGAACAGGGGGAGGGCGAGGCCGCTGCTCGGGCGGCAGAGGAGGTCGAGGACGCCGAGGGAGTCGTCGTCGCCTCCGGGCCCATCGACCCCGAGACCGGGCGGGCCCGGCGTTTCTCCTACGCTCCCGGACTCGTCGTCGTCGACGGCGGCCTGCCGCAGGTCAACGCCGCCCGTGCCGTCCTCGATGAGCTCGGCATCGATGTGCCGCTCATCGGACTGGCCAAGCGCCTCGAGGAGGTGTGGGTACCGGGGGAGGAGTTCCCCGTCGTCCTGCCGCGCACCTCCCCAGCCCTCTACCTGCTCCAGCACCTGCGCGACGAATCCCATCGCTTCGCCATCACCCACCACCGCAAGAAGCGCTCGGCCGGAATGACCCGCTCGATCCTGGACGGGATCCCCGGTCTGGGACCAGCCCGTCAGGCGGCCCTCCTACGACAATTCGGCTCCGTCAAACGCATCCGGCAAGCCGATGTGGACGACATCATCCGCGTCAAGGGCATCGGGCCGGCTCTGGCAGGTAGCATCTTGGCCCACCTCAACAGTCCAAATAATGAACAGTAGTGTGATTTCACAACATGCTGGACTGAGTCGTCGTCAACCCGAAAGGAAACCTATATGAGGATTTCTGCACGCAACCAGCTGCCCGGCACGGTCGTCTCCATTGAGAAGGGCGCCGTCAACGGCGTCGTCAAGATCGAGATTGCTCCCGGCGTCATCATCACCTCCTCCATCACCAACGCGGCCATCGAGGAGCTCGAGCTGGCCGAGGGCAGGAAGGCGGTCGCCGTCGTCAAGGCCTCCTCCGTCATGGTGGGCCTCCAGGACTGAGCAGGAACGAGCCGGTCTCACCGGCCCCGGGACTACCCCCGGGGCAAGTTCTCCCATCTCGTGCCTGTGGCCGTTCGCCCCTCGCCATCCGAGGGGCGAGTGGTGCATGGCACAATCGGTTCGTGGAGATACTGCGGGTGCTCAACAACAACGTCGTGCTGGCGCGCGACGAGATCGGGCGCGAGGCGATCCTGACCGGACGCGGTCTCGGCTTCCAGCGCAAGCGCGGCCAGGACGTCGACCCCTCTCTCATCTCCCGCCGCTACATCCCGGCCGACAACGCCCAGTCGGTGGCAGAGGTTATCGCCGGAATCCCGCTGGAGCGCCTGGCGCTCGCCGAACGCGTTTTCCGCAAGGCGGCCCGCGATCTGGGAACAGATATTCCCTCCTCGACCATCATCGCCGTCGTCGACCACATCAACCAGGCCATGGAGCGCGTCCGCCAAGGGCTGACCATGGACTACCCTCTGCGTGCCGAAGTCGCCCACCTGCATCCCGAGGAGCTGCGGCTGGCCGAGGCCATGGTCGAGGAGATCAACGCGGCGCAGGACATCCAGCTGCCGGATGGCGAAGCCCTCGCTCTGACCCTTCATCTCTTCACCGCGGCCATCGGGGCCCCCTCTGCCAGGGCCGCCGGCGAGCAATCGCGTCTCATCGGCCAGGTCATGACCCTGTTGGAGAAGACCTTCGGCGACGCCTTCGACCCGGACTCCGTCAACGCAGCCCGCTTCGCGGTCCACCTGCGCTACTTCCTGGTGCGCGCACGTACTACGGTGCAGATCGAGGACGGCACTGCCTCCCTGGTGGCCCAGGCGCTGCGCACCTCGGATCCGGATGCCTATCGGGTGGCGTTGCGCATCCGCGACCTGCTGGAGATCCGGCTGGGCGCCGCCGTCACCGAGGACGAGACCGCCTACCTCGCTCTGCACGTGGCCCGGCTCGCCTCGGCCCTCCCTCAAGTCAGATCTCGTGACGCATAACATAGAAGGGTGGCTTGTTCGAAGTCCTGATGATTCATATCATTTTTCGTAACGAATTCCGGTGAAGGAATCGCAGGATTGTGACCCGTCCGGGGCAAGACCTGAGGCATGTCAGCGTTAATGCGCTGCCATTGTCTCGGGTCTTTTTTGTTCCCCGGAAGTGGTCGCCCGCTCAGGAGGACATCAATGGCGAAAGTCGACTACGCGGCGCTGGCGCCGCAGCTGCTGAATGATATCGGAGGCGAGGAGAACATCTCCTCCATGACCCACTGCGCAACCCGCATGCGATTCGTCCTCAAGGACGAGTCCAAGGCCTCGAACGAGGCTGTGACAAAGCTCGATGGCGTCGTCACCGTGGTGCGGGCCGGCGGCCAGTACCAGGTGGTCATCGGCAACGACGTCCCCCTGCTCTACGAGGAACTCATCAGGCTCACCGACCTGACCGACGGCGACAATGCGCCAGTGGACGGCGGCGGCAACCTGTTCGACCGATTCATCAAGATGGTCTCAGCCCTGATCAACCCTGTGGTGTGGACGCTCGCGGGATCGGGCCTGATCAAGGCCTTCCTCACCCTGACAACCACGCTGGGGTGGCTGAAGGAGGAATCCACCACCCACACGATCCTCAACGCCGCAGGTGACTCGGCCCTGTACTTCCTGCCGGTTCTGCTGGCCATCACCTCGGCGCGCTATTTCAAGGCCAATGAGATGACTGCCGTCGCCCTAGCAGGGGCACTGGTGTATCCCGAGATCGTCGCGCTCAACGACGCCGGTAGCCCGGTGACTTTCTTCGGTATTCCGGTGGTCATGGCGTCCTATACGTCCTCTCTCGTCCCGATCATCGTGGCCGTGTGGTTCCAGTCCCATCTCCAGCGCTGGCTGTCCAAGCTCCTGCCCTCGGCCATCCGCAATTTCTCAGTGCCGCTGCTCGTGCTGCTCGTCATGGTCCCCCTGACCCTCATTACGGTCGGTCCGGTGACGACCACGGCGTCGAACGCCATTGCCTCGCTCATGAACATGCTGTTCGAGCATGTGCCCTGGGTGGCGGGAGCCGTCATGGGCGCCTGCTGGCAGGTCTTCGTCATGTTCGGTGTGCACTGGGGACTGGTACCGGTCATGATCGCCCAGTACAGCGACCCGGGTTTCTCCCTCATGGCGGGACCGATCTTCCCCGCCGTGTTGGCCCAGGCCGCCGCGACCTTGGGCGTCATGATCCGCACGCGCAGCAAGAAGATGCGGGAGCTGGCCGGACCGGCTGCGCTCTCAGGGTTCCTTGCGGGCATCACCGAGCCCGGTATCTACGGCGTCAACCTGCCTCTTAAACGGCCCTTCATCTACGGCTGCATCGGCGGTGCCGTGGGCGGCGTCATCGTCGCCGCCGGAAGCGGCGCCACGACATCCTTCGTCTTCCCCTCCCTCATCGGCATTCCCGCTCTGATCAATCACGGGAACCTCGCACTGGTCGTCATCGGAATGGGAGTCGCCGTCGTGGTCTCCCTGGCCCTCACCCTCATCCTCGGGTTCAAGGAGGCCGCTGAGGAGGAGACGGGCTCCGTCGGCGCGTCTGAGGACATCGACATCGATCCCACCACCGCACTCACCTCACCGGTGAACGGAACCGCCATGCCGCTGGAGAACATCTCCGATCCGGTCTTCTCCTCCGGGGCCCTCGGCAACGGCGTCGGCGTCGTTCCCGCCGACGGCCACGTCGTGGCCCCGGCATCGGGCACCATCGTCACCGCCATGGACTCCGGCCACGCTTATGGCATCAAGACCGACGACGGCGTCGAGATCCTCATCCACGTCGGCCTGGACACCGTCAATCTCAAGGGCGAGGGATTCACCCCCAAGGTGAGTGCGGGTCGGCGGGTCGCACGCGGCGAGCCCCTGGTAGACGTGGATCTCAAGACCGTTCGCGACGCCGGCTACGACCCCACCACCATCCTTGTCGTCACCAATACCGCTTCACTGGGCGCCGTCGTGCCGATCGTTGACGGCGATGTCACCACGGATGCCACCGTGGTCGAGATCGATCACTGACGCTCGCCGACGCTCGCTGCCGATCACTGACTCTAGAGCCCGCATCGTATGACCAAGTAGAGAAAACACAGGAGAGAACATGACTGCAACAACCACATCCCACAGCATTCTGCGCTTCCCCGAGGGCTTCCTGTGGGGAGGTGCCACTGCCGCCAACCAGATCGAGGGGGCCTACGCCGAGGATGGCAAGGGCCTGTCTGTCCAAGACGTCATGCCGCGGGGCATCATGGCCCCGCCCACCGACGTCCCCACCCCGGACAACCTCAAGCTCGAGGCGATCGACTTCTACCACCGCTACGCCGAGGACATCGCCCTGTTCGCGGAAATGGGATTCAAGGTCTTCCGCTTCTCCATCGCCTGGAGCCGTATCTTCCCACTCGGCGACGAGACCGAGCCCAACGAGGAGGGCCTGGCCTTCTACGACCGGGTTCTCGACGAGCTCGAGAAGCACGGGATCGAGCCGCTGGTCACCATCAGCCACTATGAGACCCCGCTGCACCTGGCGCGCACCTACGACGGCTGGACCGACCGCCGCCTCATCGGCTTCTTCGAGCGCTACGCCCGCACCCTGTTCGAGCGCTACGGCAAACGGGTCAAGTATTGGCTGACCTTCAACGAAATCAACTCGGTTCTCCACGAGCCCTTCCTGTCCGGCGGCATCGCCACCCCCAAGGAGAGGCTCAACGAGCGGGACCTCTATCAGGCCATCCACCACGAGCTCGTCGCCTCCGCAGTCGCAACCAGGATCGCCCACGAGATCAACCCCGACATCCAGGTCGGCTGCATGATCCTGGCCGTGCCCGCCTACCCGCTCACCCCCGATCCCCGTGACGTCTGGGCGGCCAAGCAGGCCGAGCGCGCCAACTACGCCTTCGGGGATCTCCACGTGCGCGGCGAGTACCCCGGCTACCTGCTGCGCACCCTGCGGGACAAGGGCATCGAGTTGGAGGTCACCGAGGAGGACCGTGTGCTGCTGCGTGAGCACACCGTCGACTTCGTCTCCTTTTCCTACTACATGTCCGTGTGCGAGACCGTCACCCAGTCGGCCGAGGCCGGCCAGGGCAATCTCATGGGCGGCGTCCCCAACCCCACCCTTGAGGCCTCCGAGTGGGGATGGCAGATCGACCCGGCGGGCCTGCGCACTATCCTCAACGACTACTGGGACCGCTGGGGCAAGCCCCTGTTCATCGTCGAGAACGGTCTGGGGGCCAAGGACATCCTTGTCGACGGCCCCAACGGCCCCACGGTCGAGGACGACTACCGCATCGCCTACATGAACGACCACCTGGTCCAGGTCGCCGAGGCCATCACCGACGGAGTCCAGGTCCTGGGCTACACCTCCTGGGGATGTATCGACCTGGTCTCGGCCTCGACCGCCCAGATG
This sequence comes from Actinomyces sp. oral taxon 849 str. F0330, assembly GCF_000239715.1. Lineage (NCBI taxonomy): Bacteria > Bacillati > Actinomycetota > Actinomycetes > Actinomycetales > Actinomycetaceae > Actinomyces > Actinomyces sp. oral taxon 849. Next base: position 71,028 of record NZ_JH470350.1, read on the forward strand.
TCCAAGCGCTACGGCTTCATCTACGTGGACCGCGACGACGACGGAAACGGCAGTCAGGCCCGCTACCGCAAGAAGTCCTTCGACTGGTACCGCGACGTCATCGCCTCCAACGGGACCTCGCTCGTGCCTCCGGCGCAGGAATGACGTCTGGTGCTCCGGTGCCCCGGGCGGTCCGACTCAGGCACTGGGACGGATCGCCCGGGCCGCTGCCCGCGCCCGGTCGCTGGCGACCAGGACGTCGTCGGCGCAGGCCACGACGACGCCCAGGCGCCGCCCGGGGTGGGCCTCGGGCTTGCCGAACAGCCGCAGGTCCACACCGTCGTGCATGAGCGCTTCGTCAATGCCCGCAAAGCTCACGCCCTCACCGGGCGCGGACTCGCCGATCGCCTTGATGGTCACCGACGCGCCGGGGGAGCGTAGCGAGGTATCCACTGGCAGGCCCAGCAGGGCGCGGGCGTGCAGCTCGAACTCGCTCAGGCGCTGGCTCGCCAGCGTCACCAGGCCGGTGTCGTGGGGGCGTGGGGAGACTTCGGAGAAGAGGACCTCCTCCCCGCAGATGAACAACTCGATGCCGAACAGACCCCAGCCGCCCAGTGCGGTGGTGACGGATCGGGCCACCTGCTGGGCCTGCTCCAGGGCCCCCCGATTCAGGAACTGCGGCTGCCATGACTCCACGTAGTCGCCGTCGACCTGACGGTGTCCGATCGGCTCGCAGAAGCTCGTCACCGTCTCCCCGGTACGCGGGTGGCGCCACCGCACCGTGAGCAGGGTGATCTCAGCCTCGAAACGGACGAATCCCTCGACGATGACCCGGCCTCGGTCCACACGCCCGTCGGCGGCCGCATATCGCCATGCCGCCTCCAGATCCTCCGGACCGCGTACCACCGATTGGCCGTGGCCGGACGACGACATGACGGGCTTGACCACGCACGGAAAGCCCACCTTCTGGGCGCCCGCAGCCAGTTCCTCCGGGCTGGAGGCGAAGGCATAGGGGCTGGTCGGCAGACCCAGCTCCTCGGCCGCCAGACGGCGGATTCCCTCACGGTTCATCGTCAGCTGCGCCGCACGGGCTGTGGGCACCACCCGTACCTCACCGGCCTGCTCCAGGGCAACGAGCGCATCAGTGGCCAGCGCTTCGATCTCGGGGACTACGATGGCTGCGCCGCTGGAGCGGATGGCTGCGGTCAGCGCTTCGGGATCGCTCATGTCTACCGTCAGCGCGTTGTGCGCCACCTGCTGGGCCGGAGCCCCGTCGTAGCGGTCGATGGCCGTGACCTCGACGCCCAGGCGGCTCAGTGCGATCGCCACCTCCTTGCCGATCTCACCGGCTCCCAGCAGCGCCACCTTCGTCGCACTGCTAGTCCAGGGCGTGCCCAGGACCGGAACGTCGGGACCGGGCACGGGTACCTGCTGGAACCTACTGGGGGAGGAGCTCATGGGGCCTCCTGGCCTCTGGGCGCCGTGAACCGGCGATGAATGAGTACGGACAACGGTAAAACGCTACCGGTAATCCGGCGTCGGCGGCGGGCGGACCCACCTGGACATGCGATGCTTGAGCCATGCATGACGAGCGCCGCCCCCAGCCCTCCTCCGGCAAGCGCAAGCGGCTCCAGGACACGGTTCCCATCGAGATTCCGGCCCTCGATGAGGCGACCCCTCCGGTTCCGCCCGCCGAGCGGCCCGAGATGATTATTGTCACGGGAATGTCCGGAGCCGGGCGCTCGCGCGCCGCCAACGCCCTGGAGGACCTCGACTGGTACGTGGTGGACAATCTGCCGCCCCAGCTCCTGCCCTCGCTGTCCGGCATGATGACGACGGTCGGCGCAGGTGTTCACCGGCTGGCCGCGGTGGTCGACGTGCGCAGCCGCGAGTTCTTCTCCCACTTCATGGACTACCTGCGCAAGATCCGAGATAACGGCACCGACGTGCGACTCATCTTCCTAGACGCCTCCGACGCCGTCCTGGTTCGGCGCTTCGAGTCCTCCCGGCGGCCCCACCCCCTGCAGGGCAACGGTTCCGTCCTCGACGGTATCGAGCACGAGCGCACTCTCCTCGGGGGCTTGCGGGGTGTCGCCGACATCGTCATCGACACCTCCAACTACTCCGTCCACGACCTGGCCCGCCGGGTGCGCGAGCTCGTGGCCCACGAGTCGGATCTGGCGCTGCGCATCAATGTCATGTCCTTCGGATTCAAGTACGGCATCCCGCTGGACGCGGACCACGTCCTGGACGTGCGATTCATCCCCAATCCCTACTGGGTCTCAGAGCTGCGCCACCTCACCGGCCGTGATGCGCCGGTGGCCGACTACGTTTTCGCCCAGAAGGGCGCGGCCGCCTTCGTCGACGGATACGCGGACCTGCTCATCCCTGCGCTTCCGCAGTATGTTGACGAGCTCAAGCCTCACGTTACCCTGGCAGTGGGCTGCACCGGAGGCAAGCACCGCTCCGTGGCCTCGGCGGAGAGGCTCGGGGGCAGGCTGCGCAGAGCGGGCTTTGAAGTTGTCGTCCAGCACCGCGACCTTGGACGGGAGTAGACAGTGGGAACGACCATCGACGTGGCGGGCTGGCCCCGTCGCGGTGAGGAGGGGCCCGCCGTCGTCGCCCTGGGAGGAGGCCACGGTCTGTCAGCCACGCTCCGGGCTCTGAAACACATCAGCCACCGGCTCACCGCCGTCGTGACCGTCGCCGACGACGGAGGCTCCTCGGGGCGTCTGCGCCGGGAGTTCGACTGCCTGCCACCGGGGGACCTCCGGATGGCGCTGGCATCCTTGTGCGATGACTCCGAGTGGGGCCTGACCTGGCGCGATGTGCTCCAGCACCGTTTCGAGGGGCAGGGCGAGCTCGACAACCACGCTCTGGGTAACCTTCTCATCCTGGCCCTGTGGCAGCTGCTCGGGGACGACGTCGCCGGGCTCGACTGGGTGGGACGCCTGCTGACGATTCACGGGCGGGTTGTGCCCATGTCCTCCTCGCCTCTGGTCATCGAGGCGGATATCGTCTCGGGGACGACCAGCCGTAGAGTCAGCGGACAGGTGGCGGTGGCCTCGGCCCGCGGACGCCTGGAGAACGTGGGGATCGTTCCCGAGGACGCCGACGCCCATCCTGAGGCGCTTCGCGCCATCGACGAGGCGGACTGGGTGGTACTGGGGCCGGGCTCGTGGTACACCTCCGTGCTTCCGCATCTCATTCTCCCCTCCATGCATCGGGCGCTGGTACGCACCTCCGCCCGCAAGGTCGTGGTCCTCAACCTCTCAGCCCAGCTGGGCGAGACCGATGGCATGACCAGTGCCGACCACTTGCGGGTCCTGAGCCAGTACGCGCCCGATCTGCGTCTGGACGTGGTACTGGCCGATCCCTCGACCGTCGAGGACGTCGCCGATCTCGAATCGGTGGCCTCGGCGATGGGGGCCACCGTCGTTCTGCGGCAAGTACGCACGGGCGAGACCCTGTGCCACCACGACCCGCTGCGACTGGCGGCCGCCTTCAGAGACGCTTTCGAAGGGGCTCTGGGGGACGTCGAGGACAACACGCGGACATGACGGAGTCAGCCGTGCGGCCGGGGTACTGCGCCGACCAGTCGATAAGGACCACAACGAATCGTGACAATGGACTCACCGAGGAATCTTGCCGCTCGTCATCGTTCATAATTCTCCGCGGCCCCGCTCAGCCGGCCGCAGGGTGCCACTGCTAAGAATTTTCCTAGATGCGCCTCCTGGTGCTGCACCACATTGCTGTTCGGTCTCACCTGCTCGGGTGGTCGCCCGGTCCGTGTCCTTTCCAGCGACACACCGACGACACCTGAATGAGGTCCGCAGTATCGACGGCTCTGTCCGTTTCCCATCCGCACCGACCACGACCCCAGATCACGAGGAGCCCGACCATGTCGCTGACGGTCACCGTCAAGGATGAGCTCGCGCTCGTCGCCACCGAGAACGCCGCCCAACGACGGGCGGAGATCTCCGCGATGCTGCGCTTCGCCGGAGGGCTGCACATCGTCTCCGGGCGCATTGTGGTGGAGGCCGAGCTCGATCACGGAGGAGCCGTGCGCCGACTGCACCAGCACCTCAAGGAGCTCTACGGGATGGAACCCGAGGTCATGGTGGTCCAGGGCGGCTCTCTGCACCGGGGATCGCGCTACGTGCTGCGCGTGACCCAGCGGGGCAAGGACCTCGCCCGACTCTCCGGCCTGGTCGACGACCGTGGCCGACCGGTGCGCGGCATGCCGGTCGCCGTCGTCCAGGGCGGGCGGAACGCTGCCGCAGCTGCTTGGCGGGGGGCCTTCCTCGCCCGCGGTTCCCTGACAGAGCCGGGTCGGTCCTCCTCCCTGGAGGTCACCTGCCCCGGCTCCGAGGCCGCGCTGGCCCTGGTGGGAGCCGCGCGGCGCTTCGACATCTCCGCCAAGGCCCGTGAGGTGCGCGGTGCCGACCGCGTCGTCGTGCGCGACGGCGAGGCCATCGGCGTCCTCCTGGAGCGGATGGGGGCGCCCGAGGCCTTCAAGGTCTGGGCCGAGCGCCGCTCCCGACGCGAGTCGCGGGGCACGGCCAACCGCCTGGCCAACTTCGACGACGCGAACCTGCGTCGCTCGGCCCGAGCCGCCGTGGCCTCCGGCGCCCGGGTCGAGCGCGCCTTCGAGATCCTGGGAGATGACGTTCCCGCCCACCTGTTTCAGGCGGGCCGCCTGCGTATCGCCCACAAGCAGGCCTCCCTGGAGGAGCTCGGTCAGCTTTCCGATCCCCAGCTGACCAAGGACGCCGTCGCCGGACGCATCCGCCGGCTCCTGGCCATGGCGGACAAGCAGGCCCACGAGCTGGGGATCCCCGACACCGAGTCGGTTCTCACCCAGGAGATGCTCGAGCCCTGAATCCTGCTGGGACCTCGGTCCTGGCTCAGGGGGCGAACGATGGTCATAGACCTCGAGGAGACCGGCTCCATTGCCATCGTGTTCGCCCGTGGCGTGGTCGGCGGCTCCCAGCGGCTGCCCAGTGTGGCTAAACTCGGTCGTGCCGGAGCTGACACAACAGTGACGAGGTCGACCGAGGGCAACCGAGGACAACATCGGATCTGGGCAGAGACGTTCCGGGGCACACGCTGTGTGTGAGAAGAGCCCAGCAACCGTGCGCCGAATACCGGCGCACTAGGAGGACACAAAGTGACCACCCGCGTTGGTATTAACGGCTTCGGCCGGATCGGCCGCAACTTCTTCCGCGCCGCCCTCGAGCAGGGCGCCGACATCGAGGTTGTCGCCGTCAACGACCTGACGGACAACAAGACCCTGGCCCACCTGCTCAAGTACGACTCAATCCTCGGTCGGTTCGACGGTGAGGTCTCCTACGACGAGGATGGCATCACCGTCAACGGCAAGCACATCAAGGTGCTCGCTCAGCGCAACCCCGCCGACCTTCCCTGGGGCGACCTGGGTGTTGAGGTCGTTGTGGAGTCCACCGGCTTCTTCACCGACGGCGAGAAGGCCAAGGCCCACCTCGACGGTGGCGCTAAGAAGGTCGTCATCTCCGCTCCTGCCAAGAACGTCGACGGCACCTTCGTCATGGGTGTCAACGAGGGCGACTACGACAACGCCACGATGAACATCGTGTCCAACGCCTCGTGCACCACCAACTGCCTCGCCCCCCTGGCCAAGGTCCTCCACGAGAACTTCGGCATCGAGCGCGGCATCATGACCACCATCCACTCCTACACGGGTGACCAGCGCGTCCTCGACGCTCCGCACAGCGACCTGCGCCGTGCCCGCGCCGCTGCGCTGAACATGATCCCGACCAAGACCGGTGCCGCCCAGGCCGTTGCCCTCGTCCTGCCCGCCCTCAAGGGCAAGTTCGACGGCCTCGCCGTGCGCGTCCCCACCCCGACCGGCTCGCTGACCGACCTGACCTTCATCGCCGAGAAGGAGGTCTCCGTCGACGCCGTCAAGGCCGCCGTCAAGGCCGCCGCCGAGGGTGAGCTCAAGGGCGTTCTCGAGTACACCGAGGACCCGATCGTCTCCACCGACATCGTGGGCAACCCGCACACCTCGATCTTCGACGCCACCGAGACCAAGGTCATCGGCAACCTCGTCAAGGTCCTCTCCTGGTACGACAACGAGTGGGGCTACTCCAACGCCCTGGTCCGCCTGACCGCCCTGGTCGGCTCCAAGCTCGCCTGAGACCAGACCGAGAGCATGACTCTCTAGGAGACGGCGCCCGCGCCACGCTCTGCGTGCGCGGGCGCCGTCCGTCAGATCCCACACCATCACCCCACAACCGATGAGAGGCTTTATGAAGACCATCGACTCCCTGGGCAACCTCAAGGGCAAGCGAGTCCTGGTTCGCTCCGACTTCAACGTGCCGCTGGACGCCGACAAGAACATCACGGACGACGGCCGCATCCAGGCCGCTCTGCCCACGCTGCGCACCCTGCTCGATGCTGGCGCCAAGGTGATCATCACCGCCCACCTGGGTCGTCCCAAGGGGCAGGTCAACCCCGACTACTCCCTGGCGCCCGTCGCCAAGCGCCTCGCCGAGGTCACCGGCGCCAAGGTGACCCTCGCCGAGGACACCGTCGGCGAATCCGCCAAGGCCGCTGTCGCCGCCGTCGGCGACGGCGAGATCGTCCTGCTGGAGAACGTGCGCTTCAATGCCGCCGAGACATCCAAGGACGACGCGGAGCGCGAGGCCTTCGCCGCCGAGCTCGCCGCCCTGGCCGACGTCTTCGTCTCCGACGGTTTCGGCGTGGTGCACCGCAAGCAGGCCTCCGTCTACGACGTCGCCAAGCTTCTGCCCTCGGCCGCCGGCCTGCTGGTCCTCAAGGAGATCGAGTCCCTGGGACGCGCCGTCAACGACCCCGAACGCCCCTACACCGTCGTGCTCGGCGGCTCCAAGGTCTCCGACAAGCTCGGCGTCATCTCCAACCTGCTGGGCAAGGCCGACCGTCTCCTCATCGGTGGCGGCATGGCCTACACCTTCCTGGCCGCTCAGGGCTACGAGGTGGGCACCTCCCTGCTGGAGAAGGACCAGATCGACACCGTCAAGGGTTACCTGGAGACCGCCAAAGCCAATGGCGTCGAGCTCCTTCTGCCCATCGACACCGTCGTTGCCCCCACCTTCGCCCCGGACGCCCCGGCCACCGTCGTGCCGTCCAATGAGCTGCCCGCCGACCAGATGGGCCTGGACATCGGCCCCGAGACACGGAGGCTCTTCGCCGACGCCATCGCCACCTCCAAGACGGTGGTGTGGAACGGCCCCATGGGCGTCTTCGAGTTCCCGGCCTTCGCCGAGGGCACCAAGGCCGTGGCCAAGGCGATCTCCGAGTCCGCTGCCTTCTCCGTCATCGGCGGTGGCGACTCCGCCGCGGCCGTGCGCACGCTCGGCTTCGACGAGGCCACGTTCTCCCACATCTCCACCGGTGGTGGCGCCTCCCTCGAACTCCTCGAGGGCAAGACCCTGCCCGGTATCGCAGTGCTCGAAAACTGAAGGAAGGCAACGTAGATGAGCAACCGCACCCCGCTCATGGCGGGCAACTGGAAGATGAACCTCGACCACCTCGAGGCCAACCACCTCGTCCAGGGCCTGGCCATGGAGCTCAAGGACCACGACCACGACTACGCCAAGTGCGAGGTTCTCGTGATTCCGCCGTTCACGGACATCCGCACCGTGCAGACCGTCGTCGAGGCCGACTCCCTGAGCATCAAGTACGGCGCCCAGGACGTTTCCACCCACGACAACGGCGCCTACACCGGTGAGATCTCCACCGAGATGCTCACCAAGCTCGGCTGCAGCTACGTGGTCATGGGCCACTCCGAGCGCCGCGAGTACCACGGCGAGTCCGACGCCCTCGTGGGCGCCAAGGCCCGCAAGGTGCTCGACGCCGGCATGACCCCCATCCTGTGCTGCGGCGAGGCCCTCGAGATCCGCAAGGCGGGCACCCACGTCGAGTTCGTCCTGGCCCAGATCCGCGCCGCCCTGGAGGGATGGAGCGGCGAGGACGTCGCCAAGATCGTCATCGCCTACGAGCCCATCTGGGCGATCGGCACCGGCGAGACCGCCACCGCCGAGGACGCCCAGGAGGTGTGCGGGGCGATCCGCGAGGCCCTGCGCGCCGACTACGGCGACGCCACCGCGGACGCCACCCGCGTCCTCTACGGCGGCTCGGCCAAGCCCGGCAACATCAAGGAGCTCATGGCCCAGCCCGACGTCGATGGCGCCCTGGTGGGCGGAGCCTCCCTCAAGGCCGACTCTTTCGCCGCCATGGCGGGCTTCTACGCCTGAGCGGCCCGAGCCGCGAGATCGGGAGTCGTGACCCCGATTCCTCTAGAGCCTCGGCGGTCGTAGCCCGGGTCCCGGAGACCTCACACCACGAGGTGTCCGGGACCCGGTGCGTTGCAGGTAGACTGCCGAGCGGACAGGTGGGGTGCAGACCCCGACGAGGTCCGCTCCGGGCCTCGACCGGAGCGTGAGTCCCCCGCAGCAAGACGAAACCAACGAAGAAGGGAACGCGGCGTGAACGTGGTGCGTATCGTCCTTCAGGTGCTGCTCGTGCTCTCGAGCTTCTTCCTCATCATGTCGATCCTCCTGCACAAGGGCAAGGGAGGCGGTCTGTCGGACATGTTCGGCGGCGGCATCTCCTCCTCGGCGGGATCCTCCGGCGTGGCCGAGCGCAACCTCGACCGTATTACGGTGGCGGTGGCCATCACCTGGACGATCACGATCGTCGGGCTCGGCCTGGTCGCCAAGCTCAGCTGAGCACCGGCTGGTTGCAACGAGCGCCTCGAAGACGACGGCTCCGGCCTCCGACACCGCTCACGATCCGCGTGGCGACGCCCTGGACCGGGAGTTGCGCGGCTATCTTGCCCACTTGCGTGTTGAGCGTGGGCTGAGTCCCCACACCCTCAGCGCCTACGAACGCGATCTCGGCCGCTATCTGCGCTATCTGAGAAACGGCGGTATCACAGCCCCTCAGGAAGTGAGCCGCAACGATGTGGCCGGCTTCCTCGAGGCGCTGCGCACCGGAGCCGACGGTGCCCGCCCTCTGGCCTCGTCGTCGGCCTCCAGAACCGTCACCGCCGTACGCGGCTGGCACAAGTTCCTCCTGGCCGAGGGGGCCACCTCGCAGGACCCCTCGGCCACAGTGCGCCCGCCCCAGCCCGGGCGGAGACTTCCCAAGGCTCTGAGTATCGAGGAGGTCCGCCGCCTCCTGGAGGCCTCCGGGATCGACGACTCCCCGGTGAACCTGCGCGATCGGGCGCTACTGGAGGTGCTCTATGCCACCGGTGCCCGCATCTCCGAAGCGGTCGGGCTCGTCGTCGACGACCTCGACGCCGCCTCCCGGCTGCTGCGACTCTTCGGTAAGGGGCGCAAGGAGCGCGTCGTCCCCATGGGGGCCTACGCCTGGGAGGCGCTGGACGCCTACCTGGTAAGAGGCAGGCCGATCCTGGCGGAGAAGGGCAGGGGAGCGCCGCAGGTCTTCCTCAATACCCTGGGCCGCCCCTTGAGCCGGCAGAGCGCCTGGGCGGTTCTGCAGCAGGCCGCTGAACGCGCCGGCCTGACCGGTACGGATTCCTCTGACGAGCGCCGCATCTCGCCCCATACCCTGCGACACTCCTTCGCCACGCATCTTCTGGCCGGAGGAGCCGATGTACGCGTTGTCCAGGAGATGCTGGGACACGCCTCCGTGACCACCACCCAGATCTACACGAAGGTCACCGTCGACCATCTGCGGGAGGTCTATGTCACCAGCCATCCGCGAGCGCTGGCCTGATCGCCCTGCCGGCGCCCCGGCGGCCGGCGGCCGTCTAGCGATGAGGGAATCCTGAACAAGGACCGGGACTATCCTGAAAGACGGATGCTCTCTGGCGTGTCCCGTCTGAACTGGGCGAGGGTGGGCGGCTTTCGACTAGGCTGGGAAGCGTGAATGACTCCATCCAGCCAGGCCTGATCGACAACCCCGGCACAGAAGAAAGCGAGGAGAAGGACTTCCCCATCCCCGCGCCGCTGGAGTCGCACGGACCCGCTCGGGTCATCTCCATGTGCAACCAGAAGGGCGGCGTCGGCAAGACCACCACGACGATCAACCTCGGTGCGGCGCTGGCCGAGCTCGGGCGCAAAGTCCTCATCGTCGACTTCGACCCTCAGGGAGCCGCCTCGGCGGGGTTGGGCATCAACGCCCACGAGCTGGACTCCACCATCTACGACCTGCTCGTCGCCAGCCGCCCGGACATCCGCACCGTCATCCACGAGACCACCGCACCGGGGCTGGACATCGTCCCGGCTAATATCGATCTGTCCGCCGCTGAGGTCCAGCTTGTCAACGAGGTGGCCCGAGAACAGGCTCTCAAACGAGTGCTGCGCCCTGTCCTGGACGACTACGACGTCATCCTCGTGGACTGCCAGCCCTCACTGGGACTGCTCACCATCAACGCCCTGACCGCCTCCCATGGCGTCATCATCCCCTTGGAGACCGAGTTCTTTGCGCTGCGAGGGGTGGCCCTTCTGGTCGAGACCGTCGAGCGGGTCAAGGATCGCCTCAACGCCTCACTGGAGATCGACGGCATCCTGGCCACCATGGTGGACTCCCGCACCCTGCACTCGCGCGAGGTGATTGAGCGCCTGGAGCAGGCCTTCGGCGAGCAGCTCTTCGACACGCGCATTCGACGCACGATCAAGTTTCCCGATGCCTCCGTGGCCAACGAGCCGATCACCAGCTACGCGCCCTCGCACCCCGGAGCAGAGGCCTACCGCAGGCTCGCCCGAGAGGTCATCGCCCGCGGCGATGTCGCCTGAGCCAACGGCTCAGGAGTCTCAAGGGCCACCTCGCCTGCCCGGTTTCAGCGTCGCCCTGCCTCAGTTCGAAGGTCCCTTCGACCTGCTCCTGAGCCTCATCGCCCGCAAGCGCCTCGACGTCACCGAGCTGGCGCTGGCGGAGGTGACCGATGACTTCATCGCCCACATGCGTTCCGATTGGGACCTGGGGCGCGCATCGGAGTTCATTGTGGTGGCTTCGACGCTCCTGGCCCTCAAGGCCCACCGACTCCTGCCCCACGATGAGGACGAAGAGGAACCCGACCTCGAGCTCCTCGAGGCACGAGACCTGCTCTTCGCCCGGCTCCTGCAGTACCGGGCCTTCAAAGAGGCCGCAGCCGCCTTCCGCCATCGGGCGGATACCTCAGCGCGCAGCCATCCCCGGATCGTCGCGCTGGAACCGCACTTCGCAGCCCTTCTGCCCAAGCTCGTGGCCACTATTACTCCCGAGGAGCTCACTCACCTGGCTCTCGTGGCCTTCACCCGGCCCACGGATCCGGGCGTCCAGACCGTTCACCTTCACGAGCGGGTCCCGGTCGGAGAACAGCTGAGCCTCATCGTGCTGAGACTGCGCCGCCACGGGACCCTCACCTTCGCTCAGCTCATCGAGGATGCCGAGCGCACAGCCGTCGTCGTCGCCCGATTCCTGGCGCTGCTCATCCTGCACCGGCAGGGCAGCGCAGAGCTGGACCAGATCGAGGCCATGGGCGAGATCACCGTGAGCTGGTGCGCCGGCCAGGACGATATGAGCGGCATGATGACCTCCGATGACCTAACCGAGCTCGAGGAGGAATTCGCATGAGCGACGTCGTCGAACCTCGGCTGCGCAGCGCCGCCGAGGCGATCCTCATCGTCGCCGACGAGCCGGTGACCACCGCTGCGATCGCCCAGGCCCTCGGCCTTGAGGACAGGCTGGCCGAGGAGCTGCTCGAGGACCTCGCCGCCGAGTACCGGGGAGAGAGGCCCGGCAGCCGATCCCACGGCTTCCTCCTGCGTCGGGCGGCCGGCGGTTGGCGCTTCGCCTCCGTGCCCGAGCACGCCGACCTCGTCGAACAATTCATCATCGGCGGAGCCACCGCGCGCCTGAGCCAGGCCGCGCTGGAGACCCTCGCCGTCGTCGCCTACCGGCAGCCGGTCACCCGCGGACGCGTCGCGGCGATCCGCGGTGTCAACGTCGACGGCGTGATGCGTACCCTGCACGCCCGCGGCCTCATCGAAGAGGCCGGGGCCGAGACCTCCGGTGCGATCCTGTACCGGACCACGGGAGAGTTCCTGGAGTACTTGGGAATCGACTCCCTGGACGAGCTACCACCCCTGGCCCCCTATCTGCCCCGCGTCGAGGCATTGGGGGAGATCGTCGAACAGGCTGATGAGTTGGCCGGTAGGAGGACCCCATGACCCCGAAGAAGCGCCACAGCGAGACCGATTCGGTACCCGAGAGCGACTTCGGCGGCCAGGAGTTCTACGACGAGGACGACCTCGAGGAACTGGACGAGAACGCCGACGCCGCCGATCTGGCCGCCTTCGATGCCGAGGCCATCGACGAGGACGAGGAGTCCCGCCTGTTGGCGATGCGTGAGCGCGCCTCCAAAGGCGGGCAGGACGACCCGCACGTCGCCTCCGGGCAGCGGCTGCAGAAAGTTCTCGCCCACGCGGGAGTCGCCTCACGCCGGGCCTGCGAGCAGCTCATCGCCGACGGTCGCGTCAGCGTCGACGGCATCACCGTCACCGAACCGGGCGTCAGGGTGGATCCACTGACCCAGGAGATCCGCGTCGACGGCGGCCGGATCCTCACCAACCCCGAGCTCATTACCCTCATGCTCCACAAACCGGCCGGAGTCGTCACCACCATGGAGGACCCAGGAGGGCGTCCCACCGTGGCCCAGTACGGACGCGATTACCTGGCCCAGCACCCCGAGCTGCCCGACTCGCTGCGTTTGGTGCACGTCGGTCGCCTCGACACCGAGACCGAGGGGCTGGTCCTGCTGTCCAATGACGGCGAGCTCTCCCACCGGCTCATGCACCCCAGTTTCGAGATCTCCAAGACCTACGTCGCCATCGTCGAGGGGCAGGTCGAGCCGTGGGTGCCGCGCAAGCTGCGGCGCGGCATCGAGCTCGAGGACGGCGAGGCCCGTGCAGACCGGGTCACCGTCAAGGATTCCGGACCTCGCGGCTCCATCGTTCAGATCACCCTCCACTCGGGCAAGAACCGCATCGTGCGGCGCATGTTGGATTCCGTCGGCCACCCGGTCACGCGCCTGGCGCGCACGCGACTGGGGCCGCTGAGGCTGGGCAACCTGCGCCCCGGTGAGATCCGGCCCCTCAGCGGTGAGGAGATCACGGCACTCCAGCAGGAGGTCGGGCTGTGAGTGCGGTTGAGCCCCGGGCATCGATGTCCACGCGCGGGCCGGTCCTCATCATCGGTACCGGGCTCCTGGGAACATCCCTGGCCCTGGCGCTGCGTGCGGCGGGCGTCGAGGTCCAGCTCTCCGACACCTCGCCCACGTCCCTGGCCCTGGCCCGCGACATGGGGGCGGGAGTGCCTCATGACGAGGACAGCCCGGAGCCGCAGATCGTCGTCGTGGCCATTCCACCCGACGTGACCGCCGACGTCGTCGTCGCACAGCTGGCGGCCCATCCCCATGCCGTGGTCACCGACGTCGCCTCGGTCAAGGAACGGGTTGTCGCCGAGGTCCGAGCCCGTGCGGGCGCGGAGGCGCGCCGATACGTTGGCTCCCACCCGATGGCCGGCCGCGAGCGCTCCGGTGCCGCGGCTGCCGACTCCGACCTCTTCGCCGGACGTCCCTGGGTGGTTGTCGGACAGGACTCGGCGTCCGAGGCCGAGCTGGTCATCAGGAACCTGGCGGTGGACGTGGGCGCCACCCCAGTGCGCATGGGCGCCGTGGAGCACGACGCCGCCGTCGCCGCCGTCTCCCACATGCCCCAGCTCATCGCCTCCCTCGTGGCTGCGCGCTTGGAGGCGCTGGGGGAGAGCGCTCTGGCGCTGTCGGGCCAGGGGCTTCGCGACGTTACCCGGATCGCGGCCTCGGATCCGCGACTGTGGTCTGCCATCATCGTGGGCAATGCCGGGCCCGTGGCCGATCTGCTGCGCCAGATCAGTGCCGACCTGGGCGCGCTGATCAAGGGCATCGAGGCGGCTGCCTGCGAGCCGGACAGCTCCGAGCACACGGCCCCCGGCGCGGCGCACACGATTGCTCCCGGGGCCGTCGGCGCTGTCACCGACGTCATGGCCAGGGGAAACACAGGTCGCGCCCGCATCCCCGGCAAGCACGGCGGGGCGCCGCGCCGTTATGCCGAGGTCCAGGTCCTCGTGCCCGACGCCGCCGGTGAGCTCGGTCGGCTCTTCTCCGATATCGGCGCCGCCGGTGTCAATATCGAGGACTTCTCCTTGGAGCACTCGGCCGGCCAGAGTGCCGGGATTGCGCTCATCTCCGTCCTACCGGCGGCCGTCCAGCGGCTGGAGGAGGCGCTGGACGCCCAGGGATGGCGCGTCGTCAGTTAGAACGACGAGCGGCGGTGATTAGGCCGTCAAGCCATGCCTGGTGCCCGTTGAGCATGGGGTTCGGGACTTGAGAAGCGAGAGCTGCGGCAGGCTGGCCGTGCTGAACCTCTTGCGTAAGAACGCGGACGCGCCGTCCGGGCAAATCCTCGACAAGCCATGCGTGCAACACGTCGAGCTTCTCCTGTGGGGGACCATCCTGTTTTGCTGTCCAGGACAGTCGGCCCGGTGTGTCCTTGTCAGGGGCCTGAAACTCTGTGACGTGAGCTGCCAGAGGAGGGAATCCAAAGGTGCTGAAAGAGAAATTGAGGCCTTCCTGCAGAACGGGGCCTCCGCCATCAGGGAAGGTTATGTCGGCTACGTTGTCGTAGTATCCTTCCCATTCGGAGATGTCAATCAGGTAGTGCCAGACCTGTGCAGCGGAAAGGTCTGCGACAATGACCTCATTGGAGACGAAGTTGTCAGCGTTACCCGGCGTGTAACGGGGAGGCCAGGTGATGGCGTTCTGTTTAGTCATGGTTCCCGATCTTCCTTCTTCCAGTTCGTTCGGGCAGCGCTGAGAGTGAGTACGTACAAATACATGCCTCCTTCCGCCCTACTGAGTCCGAGGCGGATCACAAGTCTCTTGACACCTACAGTGTGAATAGTCACCTAGTCACCTGTGTCAGTACTCATGGGGGCTGATCCGCGGTATCGCACCGGAGTATGGGACGCTTGGCCCAGTTCATGACCGGAATCGGACCCTGCTGGAGGACACCATGGGAATCGTCGTCGCGATCGACGGGCCGAGCGGATCGGGCAAGTCCACCGTCTCGCGGCGCGTGGCAGCCACGCTCGGCCTGGCCTACCTCGACACCGGCGCCATGTACCGGGCGGCCGCCTGGTGGTGCGAGCACAAGGGGGTTGACCTGGACGACGGGGCCGCCGTCGCCGACGCCGTTGCTGCGATGCCGTTGCACATGGGGCTGGATCCCGAGCACCCCACCTTCACCGTCGACGGAACTGACGTGTCGGCCGCGATCCGCGACCCGCACATCGCCTCGGTCGTCTCCAAGGTCGCCACCAACCTCGATGTGCGCGCTGAGTTGGCGCGCCGTCAGCGCGACATCATCCGATTCGAGGCGACCGGGCACACCGGCTCTTTCTCCGGGGGAGCAGGCATCGTGGCCGAGGGACGCGACATCACCACCGTCATCGCCCCCGATGCCGACGTCCGCCTGCTCGTGACCGCCTCAGAGGAGGCCCGCCTGATGCGGCGCGCCGGGGACCTGGAGGCCGCCGGCAAGCAGGTGGACGCCGACGCCCTGCGCGACCAGGTGGTGCGTCGCGACCGCGACGACTCCACGGTCTCCCAGTTCCTCACCGCGCCCGAGGGCGTCACCCTGGTGGACACCTCGGAGATGACCCTGGAGCAGTCCGTCGAGCAGGTCCTGGACCTCATCGAAGAGGCCGCCGACTCCGCTGCTCGGCGCGACGCGGAGGAGGATCTGAGGGCACAGGCCATGCGTGAGGGCCTGAGCGACTATGAGCTCGATGAGGAGGACCTCGCTCTTCTGGAGGCGGACGGTGAGCTTCCAACCGGTGACCGCACCGAGCCCGGGCTGCCGGTCCTGGCCGTCGTCGGTCGGCCCAACGTGGGCAAGTCGACTCTGGTCAACCGGGTTCTGGGCCGCCGCGAGGCCGTCGTCCAGGACACCCCCGGTGTCACCCGCGACCGGGTCTCCTACCCGGCCGAGTGGGCCGGGCGCCGCTTTACCATCGTCGACACCGGCGGCTGGGAGGTGGACGTGGCCGGTCTCGACGCCGCCGTGGCCACGCAGGCAGAAGTTGCCGTCGAGATGGCCGACGCCGTCCTGCTCGTCGTCGATGCCCAGGTCGGGATCACCGAGACCGATGCGCGCGTGGTGCGGATGCTGCGCCGTAGCGGCAAGCCCGTGGTTCTGGCCGCCAACAAGGTCGACTCCCCGGCGCAGGAGGGGGACGCCGCCGCCCTGTGGAACCTGGGTCTGGGCGAGCCCTTCCCGGTCTCGGCCCTGCACGGCCGGGGCAGCGGCGAGGTCCTCGACGCCGTCATGGAGGTTCTTCCGGAGGTCTCCGCCGTTGCCGCCGCAGCCCCTGAGGGCGGCCTGCATCGCGTTGCCCTTGTGGGACGGCCCAATGTCGGCAAGTCCTCGCTGCTGAACTCCATCGCAGGCAGGGAGCGCGTCGTCGTCAATGAGACCGCCGGTACTACCCGGGACCCGGTCGACGAGATCATCGAGCTTGACGGGCGCCAATGGGTCTTCGTCGACACCGCCGGGATCCGCCGGCGCGTCAAGCAGTCACGGGGCGCCGACTACTACGCGGTCCTGCGCACGCAGGGTGCCATCGACAAGGCCGAGGTCGCCGTCGTCCTTCTGGACGCCTCCGAGCCGATCAGCGAGCAGGATGTGCGCGTCGTCCAGCAGGTCGTCGACGCAGGCCGCGCCCTGGTCCTGGTCAACAACAAATGGGACCTGGTGGACGAGGAGCGTCAGAAGATGCTCCTGTGGGAGGTCGAGCACGACCTGGCCCATGTCTCCTGGGCCCCCCCATATCAACCTGGCCGCCCGGACGGGATGGCACACCAACCGGCTCGTGCGTGCCCTCGACGCCGCCCTGGAGGGCTGGACCACGCGTGTGCCCACGGGCCGGCTCAACGGATTCCTGGGCCAGCTGCAGTCCGCGACCCCGCACCCGGTGCGCGGTGGTAAGCAGCCCCGCATCCTCTTCGCCACCCAGGTTCAGGTGGCCCCGCCCAGGATCGTCATCTTCACCACCGGCTTCCTCGACGCCGGCTACCGGCGCTTCATCGAGCGCCGCCTGCGCGAGGAGTTCGGCTTCACCGGCACCCCCATCCAGATCGGGGTGCGCGTGCGCGAGAAGCGCCAGCGGCGCTGAGCCTTGAACGGGCTCAGTTGCCAGCCGCGGCCTGCTCCTTCTCTTTTTTGGCCCATGTGGCGACACGCGCCGCGCTCTCCTCCTCGGACAGGTCCTCGACCCGGGTCATGACCGCCCACCGCACGCCGAAGGGGTCGCGGATGGAGGCGAACCTGTCCCCGGACACGAAGGTGTCAAGCGGTTCCAGCAAGGTCGCGCCGGCGGCAGTAGCCTGCTCAACGACGGCGTCGACGTCCGGGCAGTACAGGCCGATCGAGTAGCAGACCGGCTCGTCCGACGGGGTCGCGACCAGATCGGACAAGGCGGACGGTTCACCGATCTGGACCCTGCCGTGACCGAAGTCGAGCTCCGCGTGGACGACCGCCCCCTCCATCTCAACACTGTCCACGATGCGCGCCCCGAAGACGTCACGATAGAACTGAAGTGCCCGGTCGGCGCCGTCAATGGCCAGAAACGGTGTGATGCTGGTGAATCCGTGCGGAGTCCCGTTAGTCGTGTACTGACCGGTTGCTCCGGATACATTGCGTGTACTCATGTCAACGACTGTAAGAACGATGAAATGCCTTCGCTTGAAGATCTGCGACAGTTCCGGAAAGGTGAGGAACCGTGCCCGAGACGACCGCTGATCAACGGGGGATCCTCTACCCCTCCAGGCTTCCGACTTTTCACCGCGAGCCTGTGTCCGAGGCACTGGCCGACCGCGTCCGCTGGATCTGGATTCCGCGCTGGAACCTGCCTGCAGGACAACGGGACCGGCAGGAGGTTCTCCCGTTCCCCGCTTGTAACCTCGTGGTTGAACCGGACAGCATCACTCTGCACGGCCCGACGACGAGCATCTCCTATCGCGAGCTGGAAGGCCGGGGGTGGGCGGTCGGCGCCCTCCTACGTCCCGCTGGGGCTGGCGCCCTGTGCTCCCCGTCCCTGATTCGGAATTCCCATCGAACGCTCGAGGACCCTGATCTGAAGACCACCGTCGCCGGCGCTATGACGGATACGAACACGACGAGGGGTGAACAGCGTGCCGCCAACGCCCTGGCAGCCTGGGTGGCGCAACATACCGGGCCGCCACAAGCGATGGCGCTTATGGCCAACCGGATGGAGGACGTCGTCGCCTCCGACAGAAGCATCCTGCGCGTCGATCAGCTGGCGAGACGCCTCGATCTTTCCATCCGAAGTCTGCAACGCCTCTGTAAGAAGTACATCGGCCTGCCCCCACTCGCAGTGATCAGACGCTACCGGCTCCAAGAAGCGGCACAGCGGCTCCGGGAGGATCCTTCTGTCACCGTTGCGCAGGTCGCCGCCGAGCTCGACTACGCGGACCACGCCCACCTGACTGCCGACTTCCGACAAGTCCTGGGCTTCTCACCGAGCCTGTACCGACAGCAGACCATCAGCGATCGTCAGGCTCTCAGTGACCGGTAGTGGGCTCGAGCCTCTGGGGTGAGCCGCTCGATCAATAGATCAGGGAGCGGAAGCTCCACCATGCCGTCAGGGTGCTCAGAGTCATCAGCACGCTCAGCGCCAGCAGTGCGCAGGAGACCTGCACCCAGCGCGTCGTGCGGTGCCGTCGCATCTGGACCAGCACCCACACATCGGCTGCAGCCAGCAGGAGGGTCATGACTCCCAGCAACAGGATGGCCGGGTTCTTGTCCACAACCTCGCGGGTCTGACCGAAGCAGCTCACGTCTTCCGGGGGACACGCGGGGAGCTCGTAGGTGTTCTGCCAGCTGGTCGTTGCGATGACGCCTATTGCCAGTGACACAAGCACGACAACCGTTCCGAGGCAGGTGAGTGTCAGAGGCAGCCACCCGCCTGTTCTCTGGAGGCCGGCTGAAGAAGGTTCCATCGCCTCATCGTACGGGGCAGCCTTGAGGATCCCGCGCCGGCGCGTCAAAAGCCAGCAGGACGCCGCGAGCGTGAGAACGTTTGGCGCCGGAGGAGTGGCGCGCGGCTGCAACACCCATAGACTGTAGCCATGCTGAATCCGGTTGACCCCACCACCACGCCCGCCTGGAAGCGCCTCACTGAGCTCCACGACTCCATGACTCCGGACCTGCGCGCCTGGTTCGCCGACGATCCCGAGCGCGCCGAGCGCTTCTCCTACGAGCTGGGGGACCTCTACGTCGACCTGTCCAAGAACCTGCTGACCGACGACGTCCGCGACGCCCTGGCCGAGCTCGCCACCCAGGTGGACGTCCCGGGCCGCCGCGATGCCATGTACGCCGGCGAGCACATCAACATCACCGAGGACCGCGCCGTCCTCCACACGGCCCTGCGCCGCCCCGTAACCGATTCCCTGACCGTGGACGGGCAGGACGTCGTCGCCGACGTCCACGAGGTCCTGGAGAAGATCTACGCCTTCGCCCGCCGTGTTCGCTCGGGGGAGTGGATGGGCATCACCGGCAAGCCCATCAAGACAGTGGTCAACATCGGCATCGGTGGCTCCGACCTGGGGCCGGTCATGGTCTATGAGGCTCTCAAGCCCTACGTGCAAAAGGGCCTTCAGTGCCGCTTCATCTCCAACATCGACCCCACCGACTGCGCGGAGAAGGTCGCAGATCTCGACCCCGAGACGACCCTGTTCATCATCGCCTCTAAGACTTTCACCACTCTAGAGACCCTCACCAACGCCCGCATGGCCCGCGACTGGTTCCTGGCCGCCCTGAAGGGCAAGAGCATCGAGACCGACGGCGCCATCGCCAAGCACTTCGTAGCCGTGTCCACCGCTCTGGACAAGGTCGCCGAGTTCGGCATCGACCCGGCCAACGCCTTCGGCTTCTGGAACTGGGTGGGTGGACGCTACTCGGTGGACTCCGCCGTCGGCACGGTTCTGGCCGTGGCCATCGGCCCGGAGAACTTCGCCGACTTCCTCTCCGGCTTCCACACCGTCGACGAGCATTTCGCCACCAAGGCCCCGGCTGAGAACGTTCCTATGCTCATGGGCCTGCTCAACGTCTGGTACGTCAACTTCTTCAAGGCCGGCTCCCACGCCGTCCTGCCCTACGCCCAGTACCTGCACCGTTTCGCCGCCTACCTCCAGCAGCTCACCATGGAGTCCAACGGCAAGTCCGTGCGCTGGGACGGCAGCCCCGTGACCACCGAGACCGGCGAGGTCTTCTGGGGCGAGCCGGGCACCAACGGCCAGCACGCCTTCTACCAGCTCATCCACCAGGGCACCCAGCTCATCCCCGCGGACTTCATCGCGGTGGCCAACCCCGCTCACCCCACCAAGGACGGGGGAGTGGACGTCCACGAGCTGTTCCTGTCCAACTACCTGGCTCAGACCGCCGCTCTCGCCTTCGGCAAGACCGCCGAAGAGGTACGTGCGGAGGGAACTCCTGAGGAGATCGTCCCGGCCCGCGTCTTCACCGGCAACAAGCCGACCACCTCGATCCTCGCCCCGGCACTGACTCCCGCGGTCGTCGGCCAGCTCATCGCCCTCTACGAGCACATCACCTTCACCCAGGGCATCGTGTGGGGCATCGACTCCTTCGATCAGTGGGGTGTCGAGCTCGGCAAGAAGCTGGCCCTAGAGATCGCCCCCGCCGTCCAGGGAGACGAGGCATCTCTCAAGAACCAGGACGCCTCCACCCAGAGGCTCATCAACCGCTATCGCGGCCTACGTCGGTAGCCCGATGCGGAACGAGAACGACGGCGACTCAGTCCCGATGGACCCGCACGAAGACGCTCAGCACATCCACGTGCGTGTGGCAGGTGCGGCGGATGCATCATGTGCCGGCCGCCTGCTGTTCGACTTCAACACTGAGTTCGACACCCCGACGCCCTCGGCGCAGGACTTCACCTCCAGGTTCCAGACGATGCTGGAACGTCAGGACGTCCTGGTGCTGGTGGCCGAGGATAGCAGCACTGACGACCTACGGGCAGTGGGCTTGGCCTACCTGACCTTGTGTCCCACACCTTATGGCGACGGGCCGATCGCTGAGCTCGAGGAACTCTATGTGCAGCCGGAACTGCGCAACCATGGCGTCGGCTCCCGGTTGCTCCTGGAGGCGCTGGAACAGGTGAGACAACGGTGCGCGCTCGAGATGCGCATCGGCGTCGATGAGGCCGATCGTGAGGCACGACGGTTCTATGAGCGGCACGGCTTCCGGAACACGGAGCCCGGCGAGACCAGCCGAATGCTCTGTTATGTCAGCGATCCACTACCCTTGAGGAGGACATGATGAAAGAGGTCAGCGCCGACGAGCTGCGTGGCCGGCTCGAGACGGAGAAGGACCTGGTGGTCCTTGACGTGCGAGAGCCGGACGAGGTGGCGCAAGCAGCTATTTCCGGATCGGTCAACATGCCGCTAGGGCAGGTAGTCGATCGGATGAGCGAGCTCGACCCGGCCAGGCCCACCGCAGTCATCTGTGCCGCCGGCGTGCGCTCCGCCAAGGCGATCGAGGCGCTGACTACGGCTGGCTACGCCGGCGAGCTGGTCAATGTCACCGGTGGCATGAAGGCCTGGCTGAGCCAGTAGCCCCGACAGTCAACGCGCTGAGAAGCACCCCTGGGACGGTCCCGGACTCGCGGATTCGAGACCGTCCCAGGTCCCAGCTTCAGTTCCGAGGGCGTGAGCGCCGAAGCAACTCCTCAACCGTGCGCAGCACGCCGTCCTCGGTGTTGGCCGGTGCCGTGAAGGCGGCCGCTGCGTGGATGCCGGGGTGAGCGTTGCGCATGGCGAAGCCCAGGTCCGCGTGCTCGTAGAGGTCCAGATCGTTGAGGTAGTCACCGAAGACAGCCGTCTGCTCGGGAAGGATCCCCAACCTGGCCTGAAGCGCCGCCAGTGCGCGTCCCTTCGAGGCCTGCGGGGACGTCATATCCACCCAGTGCAGACCGGACACAGCGGTTTGAACATTCGGAACCGCCGCGGTCAGCGCCTGCGAGCTTCCGTTCTCAACGTCGTCGAAGTCGAAGACGGCGACCTTGAGCACCTCATCCAGGGGGACGGTCATGAGGTCGTCAACGACCTCCAGCGCTTCATAGTACAGCCGGGCCTGAGCCAGGAAGGCGGGGTCGGATCGTTCGATGTAGGCGCAGCGTTTGCACGCCACCACTGCGCCGACGTCGTAGCCGGCACTCGCCAGCTCCCGAGTTGTGACGACGGCGGTAGCGGCGTCCTCGGCGCTGATGGTATCGGAGTGAATCTCCTCGTTCCCGTGGACGGCGAGGGCCCCGCTCTCCGCGATGATCGGTGAGTCATCAACGGTATGACCCAGAACTGCACGGAGGTTGGCTAGTTGCCGGCCCGAAGCGGGGGTGAAGACGATGCTGTCCTCACGCATCTGGGCAACGACCTGGGACAAGCCGGCAGGAACGCGCCCGTTGCCATCGATGAGGGTACCGTCCATGTCTGTGACGACGAGGCGGAGATCGATCTCGGCGGGCAGCGGTGCAAGGAACTCTGGTTCAAGGGGAAGACGTTTCACATATCTATCCTCTCAAGGCCGGCATCTCGATGCGGACAATGACGGGCGCCCGTTCTCCAACATAATTCGGTGGAGAGCGGGCGTCCGTCAGAGGAACGGCTCCTGGTGTACCTGGAGCCTCAAGTTAGTGTCAGCTGGCCTGGCGGCGACGCATGACGAGGAAGGCGCCGGAGCCCAGCAGACCAGCGGCGATGACCGCGACGGCGATGCTTGGACCGGTGGTGGCCAGCGCGGGCTTCGTCGGAGTGGTGGAGGAGCCCGGAGCGGCGACCGTAGGCGTCGAGGACGGCTTGGCCGGGGTTGCGGTGGTCGTCGTGGTGGCCGGAGCCGATGGTGTCGGCGTGGCCTTAGGGGGAGTCGCCGTTGCCGGAGGAGCCGTCGGAGTGGAGGGAGCTGTCGGAGTGGAAGGAGTCGTCGAAGTGGGAGGAGTCGTCCTGGTAGACGGCGTGGACGGTGTGGTCTCCGGGGTCGGTGTCGGTGAAGGAGTGGTGGTGGCCGTCGGCGGGGCGGTGGTCGGCGGCGGGGTGGTGTCTCCGGTGGGCGTGAACGGGATGTTGCCGCTGTAGCCGGCGAAGTTCTGGGTTGCGTACCAGTTGCCGCTGTTGGGGTTCTGGGCGATTCCGATTCCGATGATGTTCGCATTCGGATCGGTCATGTTCTTGTAGTGGCCTGGAGATTCGAGCCACTGCTGGAAGAGCTGAGCACCAATGTCACCTCCGTCTCCGCGCATGGCCACGTTCTCCGAGACGGTGGTGTAGTTCTTATCAGTCTTGTACCCGGGGTACGAATTGTAGAACTCGGGGCGGTGTGCCATGGTCTCGGTCTCGGCCTGGT
Source organism: Actinomyces sp. oral taxon 849 str. F0330 (assembly GCF_000239715.1). NCBI lineage: Bacteria > Bacillati > Actinomycetota > Actinomycetes > Actinomycetales > Actinomycetaceae > Actinomyces > Actinomyces sp. oral taxon 849. The sequence goes on from NZ_JH470350.1 coordinate 94,517, forward strand.
GCTCGGACCAGTCCTGGGCGACGGCGTCGAACTCCTGGTAGCGGGTGACGGGCTGGAGATTCAGGTTGCGGCGGAGCTCGTTGACCTTGTTCAGGATGGTGTTGGCGTACTGAGCCCCCTCCGGGGACACCTGGACGGGAACCGCTGCAGCAGCGGCTGGTGCGCCCTGAGGAGCGGCCGGAGCGGCCAGTGCGGTTGAAGAGGCCGTCAGCGGCACGACGGCGAGCGCAGCTGCGGCGATGACGCGCTTGATGTTCATGTGTCGTTCTCTCTGATCGGGGGTGGATGGGGAGAGCATCAGGGATGGATGTGGGAGTACACAGTCGGCTCTGCAGCAACTGGCTATGAACCGGCGGGCAGGATGCTGTGAATCATCCTTGATGTCGGAGTTCACTCAACCACAGATGCCGGGCCTATGCATGTAATTTGATTGTGACATTTCTGACCGAGCTTGTCGGGTGGCCGGACTGGGGGATCGACTGTCGGCGTACTGCTTATGTCGCAAGGTTTCAGCGGAAAGTCGATGTCACTAGGATCGGATTGAAGGGAATCGCATCTCCTCGCCGTTTACTCGGATGTAACCATCGGCAGCTGCTCCGCCTGGGTCGGGAGAGGAGAATAGGCTTCATGGCTGTTACAGAAGATGCGAATGAGGCGAATGTTGATTGGAATCGAAGTATAAGAATGCAGCTATAGCCTCGCCAACGCGTAATCGCCAACGAAAAAATCCGCACTGATAACAGTGCGGATTATGATCTGGTCGGGCTGGCGGGATTTGAACCCACGACCCCTTGACCCCCAGTCAAGTGCGCTACCAAACTGCGCCACAGCCCGTCGACTCGCGGCATCCAACCGCTTGCAACGAGTAGAACCTTAACCTATGAAGCGGCTCCTTCAGAAATCTGGCAGTGGTGAAGCCGCTCACCCCACCCGGGTCAGTGGCGGTCATCCTGATGACGGCCGCCTCCCATGAGAGCGTCGAGTTGACGCCTCTCCTTCTTCGTGGGCCGACCAGCGCCCCGGTCCCGGATGACAGCGGCAGGCGCATCCAAGGGAGACGGACGCGGGGGAGAGGAATCGATGTACGCGGTGCGGGCAATCGGGGCACCCACCCGCTTGGTGAGGATCCGAGTAACTGTGAGAAGCCGGTCGAAGCCGTCGACGCGGTAGCGGACCTCGTCTCCTACCGAGACGTGCTGGGCTGGCTTGGCAGTCTCACCGTTAATGCGCACGTGCCCCGCCTTGCAGGCACTCGTCGCGGCCGAGCGGGACTTGATCTGCCGCACGCTCCACAGCCAGACGTCGATACGAGCCGATGCCGGTCCGCTCGGGTCACTGCTGCTACGGGATGCGGGCTGAGAACGAGCTGCCATGGGGTCATCCTAGGAGGTCGGGTTCAGCCTGCTTCAACGATGTGTCCCGGGCCCGCTTCAAGTGCGCCGTGTTCTGCGCCGGCGGGAGAGCCCCCGAGCTATGAGTCCCCACCCCAGAGCGAGGGCGCCGAGCGCCGTCAGCGCCGAGTAGGCCGGAGAGCGCCATATGGTGGAGCCCATCTCCTTGACGGTGCGCGTCGCCCGCTCCGGCAGGGCCCCGGCTCCGTTGCCACCGGCCAGGCAGTCGGTCAGAGTTGAGCGCAGGGCCTGCTCGTCCGCCTGGGGCAGGCCGAGACCGTAGGCGCCGGCTACTGAGACGAACCGACGTGCGTAGGTGCAGCGGTAGGAGTCGTTGACCGGCCACCACCCTCCGGAGCCGGTGGGATTCCAGCTGCCGGTATCGGTGGATCCGACGGGGCAGGTCGCTGGACCGCAGGCCCCTTTGGCCTGATTGGCCTCGCCGTCGACCGCGATGAGATTCAACGGGTCGTTGGCGGCCAGCAGCCTGGTGCGCTCGTCCCACTGCCAGGCGCCGTGGGCGTAGAGGTAGTTGAGAGGCACCACGTGGTCGATCTGGACGGCGGCGGAGGTGTCCTGACCACGCTTGAAGGCGATCTTCTTCCCGGTGTAGGGGTCCTGGAGGGTGCCGGCCCAGACAGTGGCGTCCGGACACACTCCCGCGCCCCGGCCATGCCCCTCCTCGCGATTCTGCACGCCGTCGGCCCGGGAGAAGTCGGCGTCAGTCAGATCCCGAGCCAGGATCTCATTGCGGGTATCGCAGCCGTCACCGTCGACGTCCGTCCATGCCTCGCCGAACCATCCGGTGCGGGAGCCTCCCTCGCCCCAGGACCGCGAGGCAGGGACGTCGTCGGGCAACTCCGACAGCTCCTCGAGAGAAGCTTTGGGGGACAGGATATAGTCGCCGCGCTGGTCCCATGGCGCCTGATGGAGGGCGGCTAGTTCAGCGGCCGCGGAATCCTCGGTCGCTTCCCGGGAGACGCCATCGGCGTGGACGGGCGGCATGGCCACGGTGCCCCATAGGCCGAGTGCGCCGATGACGCCGAGGCGTGTCAGGAACCGGCCGGGGAAGATCATGGGCCAACGGTAGCCGTTCGCACCGACATGTAAGAAGCATCCGAGCCCTGTGGTCCACAGGCGCCGCGAGGCTACGGACGTCAGACGGCGCTGCGGCCCGCGGAAGCCGACTCATCCAGGTACCAGGTGGTCTCCCGGCCACGGCAGCACGAGGCGGGAGCCCTGACGACGTCAGGAGCTCCCAGGCCCCGGCGCGCCGCTTCCGCCTTCCCTTCGCCGCCGGCCACAACCATGATGCGGCCGGCGCGCTGCAGGGTCTCGAAGGTCAGTGAATAGCGTTGGGCGGGAGGCTTGGGGGAGCTTCGTACAGCCACGGCAGGAGCTCCTACCGCGAGTGCGGCAGGGTGCCCCGGGAAGAGCGAGCAGACGTGGGCGTCGGGTCCCAGTCCCACGTGGACGACGTCGAAGCCACCACTGGCCAGCCCCGCCGCCTCCAGTTCGTGGACCATGCGGGCCGTGGCCTCGTCCAGCCCGCTGACGTTCTGCGGAGCGGCCAGCCGGTGCACCTGAGACTCCGGAACGCCGGCGGCGATGAGCGGTGAGGCCAGCAGATCGTTGCGCTCTGGGTCGCCCGCGGGTACGAAGCGCTCGTCTCCGAACCACAGGTGAATGGCATGGCGCAGCTGCTCGGGCTGGGCAACTATGAGCGGGGCCAGCGAGTCGGCCAGCGCCACACCACCGGAGCCTCCCGTCAGCGCCAGGTGGGCCACCCCCCGGTTCGCAACCGCCTCGGCCAGGATCCGTACGGTGTCCTCGCAGGCCTGTTGAGCCGCATCGTTCAGGGTCGGTGCGACGACGACGGTCGGTGCCGGAGCCGCAGCCGCGGCCATCTGGATCTCGGTGAGCGCCTGGCCGTCGGCGGTGTTGTCATTCATTCGCGGGCTCCTCCAGCAGCGTGGCCAGGACCTCCTGATAGACGAGGTCCGGGGTGAGGCGGCGCAGCTCCTCGTTGAGGGTACTGATGGGCTCACGGCGGGCCATGGTCACCACCTGGGGCTCGGGGGATCCGGGACGGGTGATGGTGACGCGCTCCAGATCGTGGCGGGCGATAACGATATCGCCGTCGTCAGTCCTGGCGGTAATGGATGAGATGCCCTTGAAGTCCTCCTCATCGATCCGTTCCACAGGGACGTCCAGGCGCAGTCGCAGCCAGGCGATCATGAGGGAGAGCGAGGAGTTCCGAGGCTCACCGGCCACGATCACCTCTCGCAGCCCGCCCGAGCGCAGAATCGGGTCCAGGGTGGAGGCCACCATGGCGCGCCACAGGGTGATTCTGGTCCAGGCCAGGTCGATGTCTCCGCGCACACTGACCGGGGCCAGCCGACGCAGCGCCCTGGCGGGGAAGTCCTGAGTGGGGGTGTTGGTGATCCGAGTGGAGCCCAGGCGGCCCAGCGGGTCCTGTGAGGGGACCTCGGGGACGGTCGTCGGCCACCACACGACCACCGGGGCCTCGGGCAGAAGGAAGGGAACGACCAATGTGTCGGTGTGCAGTGCGGCCTCGTCCCAAGGGCGCAGGACCAGCGTTTCACCGGCACCGGCGTCGTGGCCCACGCGGATTTCGGCGTCCAGGTGCCCTCCGACTTGAGCGGAGACGTGCCCGTCGCGGCTGCGCGGAGTCGCGTGATCGGTGCCCTTCTCAGGCGGTTTGACCACGGCGATGACCCGACACGGGTGATCTCGGCTTGCTCCGTGGGCAGCGCACAGAGCCTCCTCCAGCCCCGTCTCGTCCGTCGAGATCACGAGTGTCAGTACCCGAGAGGATCCGGAGGTGCCTTCGTGCTCCACGAGCCGGGAGACGATCCGGGAGGTGGTCGTTGCGGTCAGCGTGGTGATCATGAGCGCCTCCAGATGCGGCCGTCTCGGGCGAGGAGTTCGTGGGCGCTGGCCGGCCCCCAGGAGCCGGGGCGGTAGCCCTCGGGACTTCCTGCGGCGGTCCAGTGCTCGATGACAGGATCCAGGATGCGCCAGGACAGGTCGACCTCGCGCTGGTGGGGGAAGAGCGGGGCGTCGCCCAGGAGCGCATCGAGGATGAGGCGCTCGTAGGCCTCCGGCGACTCCTCGTTGAAGGTGGCGCCGTAGCCGAACTCCATGGAGACGTCGCGCAGCTCCATCTGGGTGCCTGGCACCTTGGAGGCCAGTCGTAGCGTGATGCCCTCATCGGGTTGGATCCGCAGCACGATCGTATTTGCCCCCACGGCGGTGGCGGCTGCCGACTCGAAGGGCAGGAACGGGGGCTGCTTGAAGACGACTGCCACCTCGGTTACCCGGCGGGTGAGGCGCTTGCCAGTGCGCAGGTAGAACGGCACCCCCGCCCAGCGACGGTTGGCGATCTCCAGGCGCACTGCGGCGAAGGTCTCAGTCCGGGAGTCGGCGGCGACGCCGTCCTCCTCCAGGTAGCCCCTCACAGGCAGTCCGCCTTGGAAACCGGCGTCGTAGCGACCACGGGCCGTGGTGAGGTTCAGGTCCAGGACCCCGTCGCGCTCCAGACGCACGCAGTTGAGGACCTTTTCCTTCTCCAGACGCACTGAGGCGGCGTCCATGCTGGTGGGCTCCTCCATCGCGGTCAGCGCCAGGAGCTGGAGCAGGTGGTTCTGGATGACGTCGCGCGCGGAGCCGATGGTGTCGTAGTAGCCGGCCCGGGTGCCGATGCCGATGTCCTCAGCCATGGTGATCTGAACATGGTCCACGTAGCGTTGGTTCCACAGCGGCTCGAACATCGTATTGGCGAACCGCAGCGCCAGGATGTTCTGCACCGTCTCCTTGCCCAGGTAGTGGTCGACCCGGAAGACGTCGTCGGGGCGCACGATCCGGCCTACGAGGGCGTCGAGCTCACGGGCACTGGCGCGGTCGTGCCCGAATGGCTTCTCAATGACCACGCGCCGCCAGGCGTCGGCCGACTCCTCCACGAGCCCGGAGCGGGCGATCCGCTCGGTCACGGCCGGGAACCAGCCCGGGGGGATCGACAGGTAGAACGCGCGGTTTCCGCGGGTACCACGGGTGGCGTCCAGGTCGTCTACGACGCGGGTGAGCTGCTCATAGGCGGCATCGTCCTCGAAGGAGTCGAACTCCACGAAACGCATCCCGGCCGCCAGCTGCTCCCAGATCGCGGGGCGCCACGGGGTACGGGCGCCGTCGCGGACGGCCGTCTCCACGTAGTTGCGCAGGTCGTCGGCGGACCAGGAGCGCCGGCCGACGCCCACCAGCGAGAAGCTGGGGGAGAGCAGGCCGCGGTTGGCCAAGTCGTAGATCGCGGGTAGGAGCTTGTGACGCGCGAGGTCGCCAGTGATGCCGAACATCACCAGCACGCAGGGGTCGGCGATGCGCGGCAGACGAAGATCGCGGGCGTCGAGGAGCGGGTTGGCTGCTCGCGCGGGCCGCGACAGCGGTAATGGAGTCGCAGGGTCGGAGCTGGACACGTCAGCCTTTCTGAGAGACGACGAACAGTGGAAGTGGAATTAGATGGGTGCCCGCAGGTTGCGGTGGTCGGATCCGGGCTGCCGCAGGACTCCGAGAGCGCCTTGCGGACCGGCTGCCACTGTAACGCGGCCACTGGCGACTCACCTGGGAGGGACAGGCCCGGCGTGAGGCGTTGCACCGTGTCGGGACAGGGCGTGAACCACGGACGATCCTCGTCCCCGGGAACGGGACGCGGTAGGGTCGCAGTGTTCGTGGGCGCCTTCGAGCGCCCGCCGGCGACCGACTCACATCGCCATCGCCTCGGAATCGTTCCCGCCCGGTTCCACCTCTTGAACTCGCAGGACTCACGACCGTCCTGCCGCATAGGAAAGGACCTCCATGAGCAGCTTCACCCCCGCACCGGCCACAGCCGATCTCGGTGTCTTCGGGCTGGGGGTGATGGGGGCGAACCTTGCCCGCAACCTGGCTCGTCACGGTCACGCGGTTGCGGTCTTCAACCGCACTCTCGCCCGCACCGAGAGACTCATCGATCGCTACGGCTCCGAGGGCGACTTCGTGCCTGCGGCCGACCTGAAGGATTTCGTCAACTCCCTGCGTACCCCTCGCGTGGCCATCATCATGGTTCAGGCTGGAGCGGCCACTGAGGAGGTCATCGAGGAGCTCGCCGCTCTCATGGAGCCCGGCGACATCATTGTCGACGCCGGCAACACGCTCTACACCGACACCCGGCGTCGTGAGGAGTCCCTGCGTAAGCGCGGACTGCACTTCGTGGGCATGGGCGTCTCCGGAGGCGAGGAGGGGGCGCTCAACGGCCCCTCCATCATGCCCGGCGGTACCGTCGACTCCTACAAGCGTCTGGGGCCGATGCTGGAGTCCATCTCCGCCCATGTCGACGGCGTCCCCTGCTGCACCCATGTGGGGCCCGACGGCGCCGGCCACTTCGTCAAGATGGTTCACAACGGCATCGAGTACGCCGACATGCAGCTCATTGCCGAGGCCTACGACCTGCTGCGCCACGTCGGTGGCTTCTCCGTCCCCGAGATTGCTGAAGTCTTCCGCTCCTGGAAGGACTCCGAGCTCGACTCCTACCTCATCGACATCACCACCGAGGTCCTCTCCCACACCGACGCCACGACGTCAGGGCCCTTCATCGACGTCGTCGTGGACGCGGCCGGCCAGAAGGGCACCGGGGTATGGACCACCCAGACGGCTCTTGAGCTGGGGGTGGCCGTGCCCGCCATCGCCGAGGCCACCTTCGCCCGTGCCGTCTCCTCGGCCGGCGCGGCACGAGCCGCTGTCCAGGCCACAGACATCGCCCCGGGAACCTCAGCCCCGACTTTGGCTGACCCCGAGGAGCGGCGCGCCTTCGTGGACGCCGTCAGGCAGGCCCTCTACGGATCCAAGATCGCCGCTTACGCCCAGGGCTTCGATGAGATCGCCACCGCCTCGAGCCGGTTCGGCTGGAACATCGACCTGGGGGCGATGGCCCGCATCTGGCGGGGAGGCTGCATTATCCGGGCCCGATTCCTGGACGACATCACCCGCGCCTACGACGAGAACCCCAACCTCGCCAGCCTGCTGACAGCGCCGGTCTTCGCCTCTTCCCTCTCCCGGGTGCTACCCGCCTGGCGCCAGGTCGTGGCGACCTCCGCCACCACCGGCGTCCCGGCCCCGGCCTTCGCCTCTTCCCTGGCCTATGTCGACCAGCTGCGCTCGCCGCGCCTGCCTGCAGCCCTCATCCAGGGGCAGCGCGATTTCTTCGGCTCGCACACCTACCACCGCACCGACGACGTCGAGGGCATCTACCACACGCTGTGGGCCACTCCCGAGCGCGCCGAGGAGAAGTGGAGCTGAGCTCCGCCTCAGCCATCATCCGCCCCATCTTCTGCGAGATTCCCGCATATGACGACGACCGTTCCGGCTCGCTCGGACAGCCTCACGAACCTGCGTCACGAGGAAGCCTCTTGGCGGGCTTCGGTGTGCCAGGTGGCCTCCAGCCACGTGGCAATCGATGTCACTACTGCCATCGATCCCAGTGAGGTCGTCTTCACGGTCCACTGCCGAATGCAGCTGCACATCAGGCGGCAGGCCGAAGGACTGTGGGTGGACTTCGTGGGGCAGGCGGTCGATTCGCTCAGCGTCGACGGACAGCCGGCCGCGGTGACCTGGGACGGAGCCCGCCTCGCCCTGCCCGTCCTGGGCCCGGGCGAGCATGTGCTGGAGATCGAGGCGCGCGGCCTCTACTCCAACTCGGGTCAGGGACTGCACCGCTTCCACGACCCGGTTGATGGCGCGACCTACCTCTACACCCATTTCGAGCCCTCCGACGCACGTCGGGCATGGCCGGTCATGGAGCAGCCGGACCTCAAGACCCGTTTCTCGCTGGAGGTCGCCCATCCGCGCGGCTGGACGGTCATGTCCAACACGCGTCCGGTGACAGGCGGCTCGGGTGCGCACGCGCCGGCTGACTCGGCCGACACCGACAGCGGTGAGGTCGGTGGCGACGTCCAGGTGACATCCTTCGCCGTCTCCAAGCCTCTGCCCAGCTACCTCACCGCGCTGGCCGCCGGCCCCTGGCACCGGGTGACCGGGCGGTGGAGCTCCCCGGGCCGCGAGGGGCTCACCGTCCCGTTGTCGTGGTCCTGCCGGGCCAGCCTGGCCGACCATCTCGACGCCGCCGAGCTCCTCGACGTCACGCGGGCGGGCCTGGACTTCTACGATCGGGTCTACAGCTATGGATTTCCCTGGGACTCCTACGACAGCGTACTCGTTCCGGAGTACAACCTCGGTGCCATGGAGAATCCCGGCTGCGTCACCTTCAACGAGGACCTCTTCCTTTTCCGCGGGCCGGTCACCCGCTCCCAAAGGGCGGGGCGCGCAAACACGATCCTCCACGAGATGTGCCACATGTGGTTCGGCGACCTTGTCACTCCCACCTGGTGGGAGGACACCTGGCTCAAGGAGTCCTTCGCCGACCACCAGGGGACCTGGGCCGCGGGAGAGGCCGCCGGCTTCACCGAGGCGTGGGTGAGCTTCGCTTCTACCCGTAAGGCCTGGGCGTACCTGGAGGACTCCCGGCCGACCACCACCCACCCCATCGTTGCGCAGGTAGACGACGTCGAGGCCGCCCGTCAGGCCTTCGACGGCATCACGTACGCCAAGGGCGCCTCCGTCCTCAAGCAGCTTGTCGCCCATGTGGGCCAGGACGCCTTCCTGGAGGCAGCCGGGCGTCTCTTCGAGCGCAGCGCCTACGGCAACGCCGCCTTGGACGACTTCCTTGACGTGCTCTCGCAGGTATCAGGCCGCGACATGCAGGATTGGGCCCGGGCCTGGCTGCACACCGCGGGTCCCTCCATCCTCACCAACGAGTTGGTCGTTGACGGTGGGCGGATCGCCTCACTGACTCTTCGCCAGGAGGGCACCGACCCGACCACTGGGGAGCCGGTGCTGCGTCCGCACACGCTCGTCGTCGGCCTGTACTCCTTGGGCGAGGACGGCGCGCTGGTGCGCACCCACCGTCTGCCGGTGACCATAGAAACCGAGCAGATTGAGGTCCCAGAGGCGGTGGGGTTGCTCGCACCCGACGTCGTCCTGGTCAACGACGAGGACCTTACCTACGCCGTCGTGCGGCCGGACAATGACTCCCTGTCCTGTCTGGCCGCCTCGCTCGGGTCCGTCCGTGACCCCATGGCTCGGGCCCTGGCCTGGTCGATGCTGCACAACCTTCTGCGGGACGCATTCATCGGCTCACCGCTGTTCGTAGAGGCCGTCCTGGCGCACGCCGACGACGATACCGAACCGGGCACCCTGGCCACGCTGCTGAGCCAGGCACTGCTAGCAGCCAGCCGGTACAGCGGCCCTGGGACACGTCGGGCGCTACTGGACAGACTCCTTGCAGACGACCCGACGGAGCTCCCGGAGGACTCGGAGACCTCGATGACGCGCGGCGGCTGGGGCAGACTGCGTGCCGCTGTGCCGGGCTCGGACTCCCAGCTCATCCGTGCTCGCGCCTGGCTGGAGGCCGCGGGGCAGGCGGGCCTACTCGGTGAGGACGTCGCATCGCAGGTCGTCGCCCGCATTCGAGGGCTGCTCAACGGCGACCTTCCCGGACTGGAGCTTGACGCTGATCTGAGGTGGCGGGCACTGACCGCTCTGGCGAGGCTGGACGCCGTCAGCTTCGATGAGCTTGACGCACAGCGGGAGGCGGACCCGACGGCCGGCGGTCTGACCCGCCACCTGAAGGCCACCAGCTCGCGGCCCCGAGAAGAGCTCAAGACGGAGGTCTTCAACCGTCTTCTGAGTGACACAACCTTGAGCAACGACCATGTTGACGCCCTGATCGCGGGTTTCGCCGTCGACGCTCACCGCCGGTTGACGGTCGCGTTCACCTCTCGCTACCTCCAGGAGCTTCAAGGGGTGTGGGCCGATCGAGATCAGGAGATCGCCACCCGGCTGGTCCTGGGGCTGTTCCCCGCCTGCGGGGATGAGGGCGATGCTCAGGCGGTTGACGACTGGCTCTCTTCCCACCCCGAGGCGCCGCTCGCCCTGCGTCGGCTCCTCCTCAAGAGCCTTGACGACCTGCGCCGCGCTCTCGCCGCCCGTCATGTCCGCTCAGCGTCTGCCTGATCGACAAGGCCCCTCCCATCGATAGGACCTTTGTCCTAACCTGAGCAACATCAGGGGGCGCCGTTACCCTTCTGAGACCCTCATGCGGTGCTCCCGATCACCTCGCGGCGTCGGCCGGGGCGGCCGGCGGGTAGGCTTCTTACTATTCGGAGCAAGTCATGTCGCGATGCTAACTCGACGTCGGTGCAACGAACGGTATGGTGGTGCCTGAGGCGGCGCACCGGGCGCCGCAACGAACTGAGGGGCAGGAATGATGTCGAGCAGTCCGATCGAGCAGGATCCCTCCTCCACCCAGACCTTCGGGGTTGCCGATGTTGCCGACTCGGTCTCCTCTCCGATGGTGGGGCTGAGTCAGCAGGACGCCGCCGCGATCGCTGCTCTACCGTCGGGAACAGCGCTTCTTCTCGTCCATCACGGGCCGACCACAGGGGCGCGGTTCCTTCTGGATGCCGAGGAGACAACCGTCGGGCGCCACCCGCGTGCCGACATCTTCTTGGACGACGTCACCGTCTCCAGGAAGCACGCGGTCTTCTCCTCCCTGCCCGACGGCGGCTACGGGGTCCGAGACTCCGGCTCTCTCAACGGTACTTACGTCAACCGCACGCGTGTGGAGCAGGTGGCTCTCCGCTCCGGTGACGAGGTCCAGATCGGTAAGTACCGGATGACCTACCACCCCGGCCCCCAAGGCGGAGCCGCGTCTCGGTGAGCTCCGCAACCGCACGAAACGAGAAGCGGCCCTCCTCCTCACCCGACGCTTCCGAGCTCCCGGACGGCGGGACCTGGCCCCGCGGTATCTCCCGCGAGCCGGTGATGAAGATCGGGCAGGTGGTGGATCTCCTCAAGGTGGAGTTTCCGGCCCTGTCGATCTCAAAGGTTCGCTACCTCGAGGGGGAGGGGCTCATCAGTCCCCACCGCGTTGGTAACGGTTACAGGCGCTATTCCCAGGCGGATCTGGAGCGTTTGCGCTACGCCTTGGCGGTGCAGCGGGACGAGTACCTTCCATTGCATGTCATTCGGGAGCGTCTGGCGCGCCTGGACACCGATGCCGATGCCCCCGCCCCCCAGCCCATTGCCCGCGTGGTTGCTCGTGACGGCAAGATTGTTGACGATGGGCCCATGGACCTGGAAGCACTCCTGGCCCACTCCGGTGCCAGCGAGTCTCAGATCGAGGAGCTTGTTTCCATTGGTCTCGTCAGCCCCGATGTCCGGGGGCGCTACAGTCAGCAGAACCTGAGAACCGTGCGCCTGGCCCTGGAGATCACCCGCAAGGGCGTGCCTCTGCGCAACCTGCGTGCGGTACGGGCGTCGGCCGAGCGTGAGGCGGACACGATCGACCAGGCGGTGGCTCCGCGCCGGTCTCGGTCCCGTAGCGCCGGTGAGGAGACGGCTCGCGAATTGGCTGAGCTCGTCGCGGACCTGCACACGATTCTGCTGCGCCGTGCCGTCGACTCACTGGGTTGACGACATGCTCGCGCGAGCGCCTGGTGAGAGCGTTCGAACGGCGCCGCGAGTCGACGAAAGTCAGCACTTGTAGCGTGCGCGTTCCCGGGACAGGACCGAGCGGCTCCCCTTAGGGTTGGGGCGTGCCATTGATGCAGTTGGTGGGCGTCAGGTCCACCAATCCTGATGACGGCCTGGTCGCTGTCCTCGTGGAGGATGGTGGGCCGGCGATGCTGGCGATTCCGGTGACTGCCCATGAAGGACTGGTTCTGCAGGCTCACGGTTCGTATCGCTCGCCATCTTGGCCCAGGCTCCTCGATGACGTCGTTGAAGCCCTGGGCGGGCGTATCGGGCGCACCGAGCTCGACGTCGACGACGACGCGCGCCTTGTCGCCAGGCTGGTCGTCGAGGCGCCCGCATGTGCGGACAAGGTCATGGCGGTTCCCTGCACTCCGGGTGAGGGGCTTCTTCTAAGTGGCTACCACCGGTTCCCGGTACATGCCAGCAGTTCTCTGACGCGGCTCAGGGCCGTCGATCTCAGCGATGATTACGGAGCCGAGCAGTTCGAGCAATGGCGGCGAATACTGTTGCGGACCAACGACCTCACCGACGACACGCGGGACTGATGTGACTCATGTGACTTGAGTTGTGATCTGCGGCACTTCCGATTGTCGGTGCGTCACTGGTGGAACGGCTCCATTTCGGGCGAATGCTCTGTGTTCCGAGCAAGATGCTTGTCCTCACCTGAAGATTCATGCCTGACGGCACATCGAGATAGGGCGTGCCCTTCGTTGAGCATCGCCCCAACTGGTCCTATCGTGGAGTCGTGGCCGCACGAGGCGAGCCGCCGCGTCACTTGCAGGCGCGTCTCATTCCGGTGACAGGAGCAGCTCGTGAGCATGAATGAAGCCAGTGCGGTAGCGAGGCCTCAGCGTACTCAGGGCATGCTGTTCGGAGATCCGCTCCCGCAGCTCGACGCCGATTCGGGCTACCGGGGTCCAGTCGCCTGCCGTGCAGCTGGCATCACCTATCGTCAGCTCGACTACTGGGCTCGTACAGGCCTGGTCGAGCCGTCGATCCGCAGCGCCAGGGGATCGGGTTCCCAGCGCCTCTACTCCTTCCGCGACATCCTTGTTCTCAAAGTCGTCAAGCGGCTTCTGGACACCGGAGTGTCCCTGCAGCAGATTCGCACGGCTGTCAGCGCCCTGCATTCGCGCGGCGTGGAGGACCTGGCCTCCATCACCCTGATGAGCGATGGCGCCTCGGTTTATGAGTGCACCTCCGCCGATGAGGTCGTCGACCTCGTTGCCGGCGGCCAGGGCGTGTTCGGCATCGCGGTGGGCAGGGTGTGGCATGAGGTCGAGGGCGCACTGGCGGACCTGCCCGTCGACCATGCTCAGGCGCTCGGGACGCCGCTCGTCGAGGACGAGCTGGCCAAGCGCCGGGCGGCAAAACGGCAGCAGGCCATCTGACCCTCAAGGGGAAACGTTCCTGAGCGCGTTGTTCGCCGAGGCTGGAACCGTGGGTAGGGTTCCAGCCTCGAACGTATCCTGACCCTGTTGGCCTTGCTATGACAGGACAAAATGTCATCAAGGCGCCGTTGAGAGATCAGGAGAGAACATGACTGGAACATCGACACGCGCGCTCGCCGACCTCCAGATCAGTCCCATCGGGCTGGGAGGCAATGTCTTCGGCTGGACGGCGGACGAAGCCGCCTCCTTCGACGTTCTCGACGCCTACCTGGACGCAGGCGGGAACCTCGTCGACACCGCCGACGGATACTCGTACTGGGCGCCGGGCAACTCCGGAGGGGAGTCGGAGACCGTCATCGGGAACTGGCTATCCTCACGCCCCGTGCGTGATCGCATCGTCCTGGCCACGAAGGTGTCCACCAAACCCGACCGGCCCGGACTGAGCGCCGACAACGTCCGCCTGGCGCTGGAGGAGTCACTGTCGCGTCTGCGCACCGACACCATCGACATCTACTACGCCCATTTCGATGACGAGTCCACCCCGCTTGAGGAGACTGTCTCCGCCTTCGAAAAGGCCCGACGCGCCGGCAGGATCAAACACGTGGGACTGTCCAACTATGCGCCCGAGCGCATCCGGCAGTGGTTCGCCATTGCCGATTCCCAGGGCTGCGCCAGGCCCATCGTCTTGCAGCCCCATTACAACCTCCTCCATCGCGACGATGTCGAAGGCCCGGGCGGCAGGGGACAGACTGCTGCCGAGCTCGGCATGGGGATGATGCCCTATTTCGCTCTGGCCGCGGGCTTCCTCACGGGAAAGTACCGTCGGGGCGAAGTGGCCCACGGAGATCGCGCTGACATGGTCGCCGACTACCAGCGGCCGGAGTGCTACGACGTCGTCGACGCCGTCGTCCAGATCGCTGAAGCCCACCGGGTGGAGCCCGCCGCAGTGGCGCTGGCCTGGCTGCGCGACCGGCCCGGCGTCACCGCCCCGCTGGCCTCGGCGCGCAGCCTGAGGCAACTGGCTCCGATTGTGGACGCCCTGACCCTTGAGCTCAGTGATGAGGAGATCCGGACTCTGACCCGGGTCTCCGATGCTGCGCGCCCCTGATCGCGTGTGCCGTCGTGCGCACTGATCGACTCGGGCCTGCGAAGACCTACTCGACCTACTCGGTGCGCCGTCCCAGGACGTAGCGACGGCTGTACCCGTCGGTGAGGTCGGTGATGGTAACTCGCACCAGACCGGCCTCATCGATGCGGTAGTGCTCCTGGATCCGAGGACCCTGGTCACGCCGTTCCACGGAGTAGGTGCGCAGCTCCTGATCGTCCATGTCCCGCAACGATGCGTCGAAGGGGAAGACGATGTCCTGGTAGGGGGCGATCTCACCTCGGGGCTCGCCGGCCTCATCGACGTCGGCACATTCAACGAATCGGTACCAGCCGATGTTGTGGGCCGCATCATACTCGCGGGTCAGGACCGTTCCCTCACGGCCGTCGGGGGAGGCTTGGACGGACTCCGGGTTGAGAATCGCATCGAAGGTGAGTCGGTGACCGGCGTCGGCCTCACGGAAGACCCCGAAACCGCGCGAGAGACGATCGGTGAGGTCGTAATCGCTGGTGCGGTCGGCAGCGATTGCCAGACCGATGGCCGTGGAGGCTCCCGGGTAGGGGGAGCGATGGACTCGACGCCCGAAGCGCTCGCGCACGAGTCGGGGGACCAGCGGAAAACCGGACGCGCCGCCCACCAGATAGACGCCGGCGATGTCTGTCAGGTCAGGGCTGCCGTCGTCGAGTCTGCCGACCAGCGGAGCCATCGTGGCCAGCGAGCGCTCGATGAGCGGAGTGCTGGCCCGATACAGATCCGCCACGGGCAGGACGATGTCCTGGCCCCGCAGGACGACGAGCACCCGGCGGCTCTGAGGGGTCAGGTGCTCCTTAGCGTCCCGGCACTGATCCAGCAGGTCGTCGAGCTCGGTGTGGGACAGATCCTGCTCCGCGATCCCGGCCTTGTTCAGCACCATCGTGGCCATAAGCAGGTCGATGTCGTCACCGCCCAGGTCGCCCAGCCCGTGAGAGGCCAGAACCTCGTGCGAGGTGCCGATGACGTCGACCAGGGAGGTATCGAACGTGCCCCCTCCCAGGTCGTAGACCAGGACCCGGGTGCGCTTGGCGGAGACGGTTGTCGCCTTGCGATGCGTGTACTCGAAACCTGCGGCGCTGGGCTCGTTGAGCATGGCGGCGACGCAGAAGCCAGCCCCTTGGAAGGCCTCCAGGGTCAGCAGGCGCTGGGCCCCATAGGCGTGGGCAGGTACCGCGACGACTGCGCGGGCCCGGTTGATGTCCACATCCTGCTTCGACAGCTCTGTTCGCAGGTGGCGCAAGTAGCTGGTGAGAACCTCCAAGGCGGAGAAGGTCTGCTCGCCCAATGTCACCGGGGTGGAGGCGGTCAGCGTGGGGGATGCCAGAACGCGTTTGAGGCTACGCAGCAAAGGGGCGCCCTGATGGGCGGCCTGCCTGGCGGCGAAACCGTGGACGAGCTCACCATCGCGCAGCGCGGTCAACGAAGGCATGAAGTCGTGCTCGTCACCGTTATCGTCGGCGAAGCTGAGAACCGGATAGTTTCCCCGATCAGCACGTACAACGACGGTGCGGGTCGTTCCCAGGTCGATCCCCAGATCGATGTCCGTCATCGACTCCGTGTCGGAGCTCGTTCCGGGGAGGGTTCCGCTGTGGATGCTGTCCAGGCTGTTAGTGGTATCCGCTGCCATGTGGCGACCCTATCGTGACGGGCCCCTCTTTTCGGGCAATCCCAGCGCGTCGTGAGTCCTTTGTGGGACGTGACAATCGGCTCAGGGCCGTTGTTCCCAGGTTGGGACGAAAGACCGTGTCGCTGGCTCCTGAGTATCGCGTATGCAGGAGACGTCAGGTGTTGATGCCGAGCCTTCGCGCGATCGGTTAGGCAGCGGGGCGGTCGGCGGGTAACAATACTGGTGGGTTGCGCTCAAGCGCCCCGGGCCCCGCGCCCGCCCGGAAGGGCGGCGGGAAGGGTCACTCAATCTCCCATCGGGAACGGTATGAGCACCATTCTCTTCCTCGTGATCGTTGTCGTCGTCACTGCTCTTGTCTTCGACTTCACCAATGGTTTCCACGACTCGTCCAATGCCATGGCGACGTCGGTGGCGACCGGCGCTTTCACACCGAGGCGAGCGGTTCTGGTCGCCGCGGTGCTCAACGTGATCGGCGCCTGTCTGTCGACAGAGGTCTCCAAGACGATCTCTCACGGAATGTTCGATGACGCTGTGGTCCAGGCGGCGCCGGCTATGATCTTCGCGGGTTTGGCCGGCGCCATCTTGTGGAACCTGGCGACCTGGCTCTTCGGGCTGCCCTCATCGTCGTCGCATGCGCTGTTTGGGGGGCTCATCGGAGCGGTGGTTGTGGCTGCCGGCGTCCAGGGCGTCCACTGGGGAACAGTGATCTCCAAGATCATCCTGCCGGCCGTTATCGCACCGGTCGTGGCCGGGCTGGCCTCGGCGCTGGCGACGGCGCTCGCCTATCGCATCGCTCATCCGACCAACCCGTACTCGCAGAGGCTCTTCCGCAGCAGCCAGCGAGTGACCGCCTCACTGGTGGCCCTGTCCCACGGCACGTCCGACGGACAGAAGACCATGGGGGTCATCACCCTTGCACTTGTGGCCGGCGGCTACCAGCAGGCCGGCACCGGACCGCATTGGTGGGTCATCGCTGCGGCGGGACTTGCCATTGGTCTGGGAACCTACTCCGGCGGATGGCGCATCATGCGGACCATGGGACGAGGACTGGTGCACGTCGAGGCCCCGCAGGGCTTCGCCTCCGAGACCGCCTCAACGGTAGCGATCCTGGCCTCGTCCCATCTGGGCTTCGCCCTGTCCACCACCCACATCTGCACCGGCTCCATCCTGGGCTCGGGAATCGGCCGGGGTACCAAAGTGTCCTGGGGGACCGCCGGAAAGATGGCAATCGCCTGGTTGGTGACGCTCCCGTGCTCGGGTTTGGTGGGTGCTGCCACCTCCTACGTCGCAGTCAAGGGAGGGGTGCCGGGCACCATCGCCGTCATCTGCCTGCTCATTCTTGGGGCTCTCGCGATCATTCGCCAGGCAGGCCACCACCGAGTGGACTTCTCCAACGTCAATGACGCCTCCGAGGTCGTCGTCGGCAAACGGGACCCGGAGATGGGACGCCAACCGCGCACGCTTGAGGAGGTGCGCTCCGAGATCGTCAATGGCACAACAGACCAGGAGAGCGCGCAGCCGATGAGGACAGGATCCATGGCATGACTGGTATGACGATCGACTGGGGCTCGTTAGGGTTGGTGACCGTAGTCACAGTGTTGGGCACCGCCTTCATCCTCGTTATCTGCTCGCTGGCCGCCCGCATGATGGCCACGGTGCACGCTAAGCACGAGGTCGGCCAGGTCGAGGGCATACGCCTGGCCCAGGTCTTGGCGGCCGTCTTCATCGCCATCGCCGCCATGATCGCCCTGTTCGGGCTGTGGCTCATCATCCCGTACTTCCACTGACCTCAAAACTGACCGCCCGCCGGCCTTCCATCGGTCGCCCACTGGGCGCACACCCGGCACGGGGGAGTGGTCCTGCTAACATCCGAGCGTGACTGAGGACCTCAAGGGCCTGGCCCTGGACGCTATTGCTACTTCCGCCGCGGCCGACGACCCCGATTATCCGCGCTTCCACGTCGTTCCACCCGTGGGACGGCTCAACGACCCCAACGGCCTCCTGGTCGATGGAGCCACCTATCACGCCTTCTTCCAGTTCAGCCCGTTCCATCCCCACCGCAAGCTGGTCTACTGGGGCCACTCCTCCTCGACAGATCTGCTGCACTGGAACCACCACGGGCCCACCATCGTCCCCGACTCCTCTTACGACCTGTCCGGCGCCTACTCCGGCAACGCGATCGTCCTGGAGGGCCGCGAGCTCGAAGGAGCCCCCGTCCAGGCCCCCTATCAGCTCTTCTACACCGGCAACCTCAAGGATCCGGTCACCGACGAGCGCACCGCCAGCCAGTGCCTGGTCACCAGCAGTGATCTGAGAAATTTCACCAAGTGGCCCGGCAACCCCCTCATCCCCGCCAACGCCGAGGGTTACACCGCCCACTACCGCGACCCGCAGGTTTTCCGGGACCCCGATCGGCCGGGGGAGTACCGGATGCTCATCGGCGTCCAGCGGGTCAACGAGACCGGTGCTGCGGTCCTGTACCGCTCCCGGGACCTGGTCTCCTGGGAATTCGAGGGCGAGCTTACCTTTCCCGGCGCGGGCGGCGCCTTCAGCTCCTTCGGCTACATGTGGGAGTGCCCTGGTCTGGTGCGGGTGACGGACGAGGACACCGGCGAGGAGTGGGACGTTCTCATCTGGTGCCCCCAGGGCATCACCCCGCAGCGGGAAGGATTCGAGAACATCTTCCCCTGCGTTTACACGGTGGGGCACCTTAAGGGGACCGAGCTTCGGGACACCGACGGCACCTTTCACGAGGTTGACCGCGGCTTTGAGTTCTACGCTCCCCAGGTCTTCGCGCGCAGGCCCTCCGAGCCCGGGCCGTTGCTGCTGACCGCCTGGGCCGGCAACGCTTCCGAGGATGACCAGCCCTCGATCCAGTCCGGCCAGTGGGTTCACGCCCTGAGTCTGCCCCGGGCATTGAGCCTGAAGACCGGCCGACTCATTCAACGTCCCGCCACCGACCTGCCTCACGACGCCGGACAACCGGCTCTGGTGGGGACGCCTCTTGACTCCGGTCAGTACGAGCCGGCTGAGCTGCACGGGCACCGCAGCTGGCAGCTGCGTCTGGAGGCGGAGCCGGACCGAACCTCAGGAGCGTGGGGAGTGCGGATCGGGACCGATCGGTCTCACGTGGACATCATCCTGGACGGGGGAGCGCTCCGGGTGGATCGCTCGACCTCCCGATACACCCAGCACGGCGCCGTGCGTACGGTGACGCTTCCCGAAGGGTGTGCTTCGGTACTGGAGATCGTTCATGACCGTTCACTGACCGAGGTCTTCGTCGGCGACGGGGCCCTGGCCTTCACGATGCGCAGCTTCGTCGATCCCGACAGCTCGGGAGCGCGACTTCTGGCGGGGGGAGTCCTCACGCTGAAATCCGGCCGCGTCAGGACTTTCACACCGGTCCCCGAAGCCCTCTGAGACTCGCACCATGACGCGGAGAAACGACGGTTCAGCAGCTCGGATTCGGGGAATAGACCGGGGCTACCTCTCCGGTTGCAGAGTGCTGTGACTCACTGTACTGTGACCAACGATTGACATAGGTGTGGCCGCCGGGAGTCAGCGACGTTCCCGACCAGCGGGTTTCCCAGCCCTCCCAGCTGTTGCGGTCCCATCACGAGAAAGGAACCCCGGGTGGCAATGGATCACGCCCGCGTGGCGAAGGACGTCCTGACGTACGTCGGCGGCGCCGACAACATCAACGCAGCAGCGCACTGCGCGACGCGTCTACGTCTTGTCCTCAACGACATGGACAAGGTCGACCAGAAAGCTCTCGATAAGGACCCGGACCTCAAAGGCACCTTCATCGCGGGCGGCATGTTCCAAATCATCGTCGGACCGGGAGACGTCGACCTCGTCTTCTCCGAGATGATCCACACCGGAGGGGTCAAGGAGGTCTCCAAGGACGAGGCCAAGGAGCAGGCCGCCAAGAGCGGTAACCCACTCTCCCGTTTCATCAAGGCGATCGCCGACATCTTCGTGCCTCTGCTCCCGGCCCTGGTGGCCGGTGGTCTCATGATGGCGATCCACAACGTCCTCACAGCAGACTTCTTCACTTCGCCCGCCTTCGTCGCCTCGGACAACCCCACTGGCGCTTACGGGTTGGTCGACAGGTTCTCGTGGCTCGCCGACTACGACGACGTCATCAACCTCGTCTCCTCGGCGGCTTTCGCCTTCCTGCCCGTGCTTGTCGGCTTCTCCGCGGTCAAGCGCTTCGGTGGCAACGTCTACCTGGGCGCGGCCATGGGGGCTGCCATGGTCTCCACCCAGCTGACCAGCGCCTACGAGATCGAGACGGCTCGGCAGGCCGGCACCATTGAGGTGTGGCACCTTTTCGGCCTGACTGTGGACAAGATCGGCTACCAGGCCATGGTCATTCCCGTCCTGTGCGTCTCATGGCTGCTGGCGTACATCGAGAAATGGCTCCACAAGCGCCTGTCCGGGACTGCTGACTTCCTGCTGACCCCGCTCATCACGCTGCTGGTGACCGGCTTCCTCACCTTCGTCGTCGTCGGCCCTCTGGCGCGTGAGCTCTCCGATGGAATCACTAACGGCCTGAGCTGGCTGTACACGACTGCAGGCCCCCTGGGCGGCTTCCTCTTCGGCCTGGTCTACTCGCCGATCGTCGTCACCGGCCTGCACCAGTCCTTCCCGGCGGTGGAGCTGCCTCTTATCGCGCAGATGAGCAGCGGCGGCCCCGGATCCTTCATCTTCCCGATCGCCTCCATGGCCAACATTGCCCAGGGCGCTGTGACCCTGGCGGTCTTCTTCCTGACCAAGGACTCCAAGATGAAAGGGCTGGCCGGTGCCGGTGGTGTCTCTGCGATCGTCGGCATCACCGAGCCCGCGATCTTCGGTGTCAACCTGCGTCTGCGCTGGCCCTTCTTTATCGGGATGGGCGTTGCCTCCGTCGGGGGCGCTGCTGTTGCTCTGCTCGACATCCACAACCAGGCTCTGGGCGCCGCCGGATTCGTCGGCTTCGTCTCGATCGTCCCCGACGACATCCTCAAGTACCTCATTCTCGAGGTGATCGTCTTCATCGCCGCTTTCGCCGCTGCCTTCGCTTACGGCACCACCCGCGGCAAGGCCTCGCTGGCCGGGGACGACATCGACGCCGACGAGGCGGCCCTGGAGGCCGAGGCCATGGCCGAGCACGCCGAGACCGTCGAGCTGCCCGCCGAGGCCGCCGAGGACTTCACCGTCACCGCCCCGATCCAGGGGCGCGCGGTGCCGCTGTCCGAAGTGGAGGATCCGACCTTCGCCTCCGGCATGCTCGGCCCGGGCATGGCCATCGCACCCGCCGAGGGACCGGTTGTCTCGCCGGTCGACGGCGAGGTCCTTGTGGCCTTCCCGACCGGGCACGCCTATGGTCTGCGTGCGGCCAGCGGAGTCGAGCTGCTCATCCACGTCGGAATGGACACCGTCCAGCTCGATGGCAAGCACTTCAGTCCCAAGGTCAAGGCCGGCGACAAGGTCCTGCGCGGCATGCCGCTGGTGGATGTTGACTGGGCCGCCGTTGGGGCCGCCGGTTACCAGACCGTCACTCCGATCGTCGTTTCCAACGCCCAGGGCTATGAGGGCATCGAAAAGCGCGCTGCGGGAACGATTCACCGGGGTGACGCCCTCTTCGATGTCATGCGCAAGACCGAAGAGTCCGGCGACGACGAGGAAGGTGCCCAGGCCGACACCGCGGAGGCCAAGGCCTGAGCCGCTGAGACTTCGCCGTGACAGGAACTCGGTGAGGCCCCGACCGACAAAGTCGGGGCCTCACCGGTATGTCACTAGCCATTCACTAGGCGGTGCGACCGATGAGCAGCTTGACTTCCATGGGGGAGGGGGCCCGAAGGTGCTTTCGGGACACGCTAGAGCGGTCATCGCCCGAGGGGATGGACTCGATTCGGTTCAGGAGCAGGTCGACGGCAGCTCGGGCCAGCTTCGCGATGGGTTGCTGGATAGTGGTCAGCGACGGCAGGGCGTGCTGCATGGCGATCGTGCCGTCGAAACCGACGACCTTGAAGTCATCAGGAATCCTCAGGCCGCGCTCTGCGGCCCACTCCACCACTTGAGCGGCAGCGAGATCATCGGTGGCGAAGACTGCGTCAACGTCATCGACGACGAGTTCGAGCCGTTCGCGGATGAGAGCAGGGCGTTCAGCGTTGGGGGTGTTAAAATCGACGGTGAGAACCACCGGTTCGATACCGGCCTGCTGGAGTACCTGGCGGTACCCCTTCTCCCGCAGGTTGTGAATACCGGTGCGAGAGGTCAACAGTGCTGGACGACGCGCCCCTCTCTTGAGCAGGTACTCGGCGGCGATACGGCCGCCGGCCTCGTTGTCGCAGCGGACATTGGGCACGGTGGGGGAGAGCTCCCGATCCACACTGACCACAGGCAGATGAATCGAGCTGTAGTCGGCCAGGCCGTCGTTGTGAGCGCTGGAGATGATGCCGTCAACCCGGTGCGAGACCAGCAGGTCGAGGTACTCGAGCTCTCGGTCCGCCTTGCCCATGGAATTGCAGACGAACGTCCTATAGCCACGGTCGGCCAAGAAATCCTCGACGTGCTCGGTGAGCTCACCGAAGAAGGGTAGGGCAACAGTAGGGACGATCAGCCCGATCGACTGCGTGGACTTGCCGTGCAGCGCCCGGGCGATTTGATTGGGGCGATAGTTCAGCTGTGCGATCGCCTCGGCTACCCGCTCCCGTGTCTCCTGGGAGAGGTAGCCGCGGTTGTTCAGTACGCGGGAGACTGTGGTCAGCGAGACGCCTGCAGCCTGGGCAACATCAGCCAGTGTGGGTTCGCGGTGTGACTCCACTAGTGGGTCCTCGAGCTCCTTGGTCGTTCACGGTTGGTGCGATCTGCTCTCAAGCATATGCCTCGAGGGAGTCATTCCCCAACTGACCTGCACAAACGTGAATGGAAGGTTACGTGCTCGGCAGGATTCCGACGTAGAAGGAGATCATGGCGCGGGCCATCTGGGCGTGCCCGGCGTCGTCGGGATGGATGCCGTCGATGGCCAGTCGATCCTCGTCGCCGTTGATCGCCGTTGTCAGCGCATCGGTGGAGGTCAGGCCCACAGAGGTGGCCCTCTCGTGGACGAGCCGGTGGATGGCCTGGAACCTGGGGCCGATCTCCAGAGAGGGAAAATAGGGGGCGATGACGATCGTTGCACTCCGCAGCCGGGCGGAGATGAAGGTGAGGTCATGGTCGATCGCCTGTTCGACCAGCTCACGCTGTGAGGGGAGGAAAGCAGCGTCATTCAGGCCCAGGCTGATCGTAACGACGTCGGGCTCACAGCGTAGAACCGCCTCCAACCAGGTTCTGTCTCGGCACGACGGCGAGCGCTGGCCTCCGGGAAGATGACCTCCGCGGCGCGCGAAGAAGCCGAGACCGTCCGCCGCCAGATTCACTTCCCGCCACCGCTGGTGCTCGCACACCAGCGACGTCCAGCGGTTGCGGGGATGGCTCAGTGCTCGCCAGCCGGTCGTGACGGAGTCACCGAGGAAGACGGCCGTGGGGAAGTGGTCAGAGTTCGGAATCGTGGACACGCCTCACGACTGTAGTTCCCCGGGCAGGGACGAACCAGCGCGGGCTCAGTGCGAGTCGGCTCTGCCGCTCTTCTCGGTCAGGACGCCGTCGTGCATGACCAGAACCCGGTCGCACATGGGGAGAAGCCGCTCGTCGTGGGTGACCATGACGGTGGCCTTGCCCAGCTCGTGGGTCTGATCAGCAAGCAGGTGGGCCACATCCTGAGCATGCCTGGTGTCCAGAGAGGCGGTCGGCTCGTCCGCAAGGATGATGTCCGGTTCGTGATAGAGCGCCACCGCGATGGCAGCGCGCTGCCGCTCGCCCCCGGAGAGCTCGGAGGGGTAGGCGTGAGCTCGCTTCGAGATACCGAGTGAGTCCAGGAGATGATCGCGTCTATCGGTGTTATCTTTCGTGCGGCCCACCCGGTTGTGCAGACCGAACTGGTCGTTGAGCCTCAGGAAGGGAACCAGGCCCGAGGCCTGGAGAACGAAACCGATGCGCCGAAACCGGAGCCTGGCCCTGCGCTTCTCCGGCAGGGCGGAGAATGGCTCGCCCGAGATGGTGACAGTACCGCTGGAAGGGGTGCGCAAACCGCCCATGATAGTCAGGAGCGTTGACTTCCCCGAGCCGGATGGCCCCAGAATGCCCACCAGCTCACCGGCGCGGAGCTGAAGGTTCGTGCTGCGCAGCGCGTGAACGGTTTCATCGCCTTGGCGGTAATCCCGGCTCACCGAGTTCAGGGACATGACTGTGGTTGGTGCCGTGGACGTCGTCATGAGATGGCCTCCGCTGGGTCTATTTTGGAGATGATCCGCACGGAGATGAAACCGCCGATGACGGAGATGAGGATGAAGGCGGCGGCGATGAGCAGATCGAGGGGAATGGAGATTCTGAACGGCACGGCGCTGGGCAGGGCCAAGGAGGTCCCTAACGTCAGGAGTAGCCCAGTACCGACACCGGTGACTGCCAGCACGAGTGTCTGTGCGCAGCCGGAACGGATGAGGTAGCCCGTGGGTATACCACGTGCCTTGAGGATCCCTAGAACCGATCGCTTCTGCAGGGTCAGCACATAGATGAAGATGCCCAGCACGGTTGAGGCGATGATGATCAGCGAACCGATCATGAGGCTGAAGGTGAGAACCTGTGCCGAGTACCCGGGTAGTGTCTCAATGAGCTCCTCGCTGGTGAGGATCGTCAGACCCGCATCCTGCGCGGTCTTCATGGCCTTGCTGTCTGTGGTGAGGTCCGCCTTGAACGCGACCGCCGAGACCGCGGGGGACAGGCTGGCGGGTCCGTGCTGACTTAGCGCTTGACGATCCAGGATCACCATGGGAGCCGATTGAAGGGTCGTGTCCTGGGTGAAGCCGACGATTGTCCAGTCGTGGTCGGAGCCCAGGAGCCGGATTGTGTCGCCAAGTCTGACTCCCTTGGCCTCAAGGGAGTCGTCAACGAGAATCTCCTTACCGGGGTTGGAAATCGCTCGGCCGCTGGCCACAGCAGGGCTGAGCTCTCCATCCAGGTCGATGCCGAGGGCGAAAACGTCATCTCTCAGTGCCTCGCCATCCTCGTCCTTGACGTCCGGAGCCTGGGCCACGGCGGCCATACTCATAAGGGTTGATGCGGTTGTGCCGTTCTCCTTGGCCAACGCCTTGGCGGTGCTGACCTGTTCGTCACTCAGACGTGAGGCGGAGAGGTTCTCATTGGAGGCATCGGTGATGACGATGCTGGCACTGTTCCAGCCGTCGATTCCGGCGCGGTAGAGGTGTGCCAGCCCGATGGCCAATGAGCCCAGAAAAAAAGTGAGGTACGCCACCAGGGTGATGACGGAGATGATGAGGGCGAAGCGAGCGGGTTCGTGGCGGATCTCGCGTATTGCAAGGAACATGAGGCTCCCTGATGAAAATATTCGGTAGGCGAGCCTGCTGGCGCGCTCTGCGAACGCTACACGGTGTTTGCGGTTCGCATGACGCGACGGATGAGAGCGCACAGCGTCGTGGTGCGCGTCAGCGGGGCTTTCTGGAGGTTGCGACGGACGAGGTTGCCGGAGGGGAGCCTCTCACTTCAGCGAAAATGACATAATGTGCATTATCGGCAATAGGTGAGTGGCGCTTCCGCGCTGCTCTGTGCTGCCGCCCAGGCGTGATCTGGCGCCACCCGGCACAATCGCTTCCGTGAGAGCTGGACAAACTACCGGAGAGACGACCGCACGGATCCCTGCTGACAACCATGACGTCATCCGCGTCGTCGGTGCTCGTCACCGAGCATCATCAGGCCATCATGGCGCACGCTGACTGGAGGATCATTGATCTCGGCCCCGGAATCGGCCACGACGGCGGTCGTATCGTGTCCACCGGAACGCCGACCAGATGGTGACGGACCGGACGACTCCGACGGGCCGATACCTGGCCCAATATGTTGAGAAAGGCGGCTCATGACGACGGCAAGGATCTACCGGATCCGTCCAGCAACCATGGAGGACTCCCCCGGTATCCGTTGTCTCCGCAATGCGGCCGTACGGGAGTCCCTGGCGATCTGGACGAGCGTTGAGCAGGACTCTGTCCAGGCTGAGGCATGGCTGGCCCCCATGGTCCAGCGCGGAACGGCACTCGTCGCCCATGTGGACGGTAAGCCTCAAGAGATCGTCGGCTTCGCGGTCGCCGGTGCATGGCACTCCTACGAGGGTTATGCCCGCACGGTCGAGGACTCTATCTACCTGTCCCCAGCCGTTCAAGGTCATGGCCTTGGCTCCAGGCTTCTGGCCGCACTAATCGAGGCCTCCAGGGCGGCCGGGGACCGCACTATGATCGCTCTCATCGAGGCCGGCAATATGGCCTCGGTACATCTGCACGAACGCTATGGTTTCAACATTGTCGGCACTGTCCCGCAGGCAGGTGAGAAGCTCGGACAGCTCCTCGATCTGACCATCATGAGCCGTTCTTTACATTGATTGGAGACTTATGTTCACTATTTACAGGTTTTCGCGATAATTCTCGAGATGAGGTGACGTCATTGTCGGAATAAATTCGGTAATGGTATACTTTGCGACACCGTTCACTACGAACGGGTCTTCAGTCACAACTTCTGAAATCTCGTTGCGCGCACCGACAGCAATAATGATACCGCCCGTTCTGGGATCCTTGCGCCCACTGGCTAGGAATCTACCATTTTTGTAATGGTGGGTAAGGTACTGACGATGGGCCTCCAGGTAGGGGTCGACGGCTTCAGCGCCCTGCGTGTATATAATATCAAGAACAAAAAAGTGAGCCATGATGGTGTATGGTAGCACTTGATTGGTATCCAAGGAGAAACATCGCATGAATAATTATCAAAACCTCACCGACGACAATCGTTTCCGGCAGGTGAATGGCACTGAGTCCATCCAGCTCCAGCCCGAGGAGCCCGCAGTCACTCAGTGGCGGGTCAGCGGCACCGACGACTTCGTGGCTCACCTGCTGAGTCTTATCGGAGCCCCG
Organism: Actinomyces sp. oral taxon 849 str. F0330; assembly: GCF_000239715.1. Taxonomy (NCBI): domain Bacteria; kingdom Bacillati; phylum Actinomycetota; class Actinomycetes; order Actinomycetales; family Actinomycetaceae; genus Actinomyces; species Actinomyces sp. oral taxon 849. The sequence continues at coordinate 121,702 of NZ_JH470350.1, forward strand.
GAGGGACGGCCGGCGATCATCGCCGTCGACGGACGAGGCGGCTCCGGCAAGACAACGCTCACCGCGGCACTAACGGCGGCCGTCCCCGGCGCGCAAGCCTTCCACCTTGACGACCTCATCTGGAACGAGCCGCTCTACGACTGGGACCAGCTGCTCGTCGACACCCTGACTCAGTTGCGTGAGGCCGGCTGCCTCGACCTCGTCCCGGACAAGTGGCGGGAACACGGCCGCGAGGGCTCCATCCGCATCCCGACCGGCTCTCCCCTGGTCGTCGTCGAAGGAACCGGAGCCGGCCTACGAGCGGTCGGTAGCCTCATTGACGCTCACGTCTGGGTCCAGACCGGAGACGATGTGGCCGAGCGCCGCGGCATCAGCCGCGATATTGAAGAGGGCGTCAATGGCGACGCCGAGGAGTCGGTGCGTTTCTGGCACTGGTGGATGGCGGGCGAGCGCACCTTCTTCACCAAGGACCGCCCTTGGGAGCGCGCCGACGTCATCGTCTCCGGTGATGCCCCGGCCGGTGTGGAACCGGGAGAGATCGCCTGGATCCCGGGGCCGCTCCTCCCCCGCTGAGGCGCGGGAGTTTACAGAGCCGCACGCCGCTCAGGCCGAGGACTCAGTCCCCCAGCGCCGTCCCCACGGCGCGGGCGGCCTGGATCCACTCGTGGTCGGCTGGAACGAACTTGGTGCGTCCGGCCACGTCCTTGAGCGGCACCAGCTCTGTCCCATTGCCGCGGTCGGCGACCATAACGCCGTAACGGCCCTCGGCGATCGCGTTGGCGCCGGCTACTCCCAGGCGCGTGCCCAGCATGCGGTCGGCCCCGCAGGGCGAGCCGCCACGCTGCACGTACCCCAGGATGGAGACACGCGCCTCCAGGCCGGTTAAACCCTCCAGCTGCTCGGCCAGGGTGAAGGTATTGGCGCGGTGGGAGGCCTCCAGTCGTTCAACGCCTCGCTTGGCCATCGCCTTGCGCTCGGGGCTGGAGGCGTCCTTGACCAGGGCCCGGGCGTGCTCCAGCTCTGCGTGATCCGTCACCGACAGCGCCCCCTCGGCCACAGCCACCACCGAGAAGGACGATCCGTGGGAGCGGCGGCGTTCGATCTTGTCCGCGATCGCGTCCACCGAGTACGGAATTTCGGGCAGCAGGATGACATCCGCCCCGCCTGCGATGCCGGCGCCCAGGGCCAGCCACCCGGCCCGGTGCCCCATGATCTCGGTGAGGATGATGCGGTGGTGGGAGTGCGCCGTCGAGTGCAATCTGTCCACGGCCTCCGTGGCGATCTCCAGAGCCGTGGCGAAGCCGAAAGAGGAGTCGGTGTGGACGATGTCGTTGTCGATGGTCTTGGGCAGGTGGATGACGTTGAGTCCCGCGTCCATGAGGCGCTTGGCGTTTTTCGCGGTGCCGCCCCCACCGAGGCACACGAGCGCGTCGATCCCGTTCTTCTCGCAGTTCTCCACGATCGAGGGCACCATGTCACGGGGCTCTCCGCCCATCATCATGCGATGCACCTTGTCCCGGCTGGTTCCCAGCATGGTTCCGCCGGTGGTGAGGATTCCGGACAGTGCGGCGGCATCGAGCTCGGTGAAGCGGTTCTCGGCCAGACCCCGCATGCCGTCTCGGAAGCCGATGAGTTCCCACCCGTGCTGCTGAATCGCCGCCTTCCCGAAGCCTCGGATCGCTGCGTTGAGTCCCGGGGCGTCGCCGCCCGCCGTGAGGATGCCGATGCGCTGAGCCATAGGGCCAAGTATGCAGTGTTCCGAGGCTAGGCACACGCTGTGCACGTCGGTTCCCAAGAGTGTTCACTTCTGTTCCGCGGCTGATTCGGCCCGACGGCGTCGCATGCTCCACCAACCGGTATCATCGTTACCCGGATCGCGTCGAAACGGGTGGGAACAAAACGCCCTCCCCCGGTGTTGACGCACCGGTGACCTGAAGGCGAGCCGCCTGCGCCGCCGAGAGCAGGGCACCGGCGAGAGACGAGCCACGAGGAGGCCACGAACATGGCAGACCGCGCACTGCGGGGCATGACCATCGGAGCGAAGTCGATGGAGTCGGAGGATGGCGTCGAGTTCGCTGAGCGGATCATCGTCGGCTACGAGTGCCCGATGGCGCACGTCACCAAGATCCCGATGTCGACCGAGGCCGAGGTACCCCCCACCTGGGAGTGCCCCGAGTGTGGGCAGCCCGCCGCTCGGCGCGGCGAGGACGAGCCCGAGCCCGACGAGCCCAAGAAGACCCCGCGCACCCACTGGGACATGCTTCTGGAGCGCCGTAAGGTCGAGGAACTCGAGGTCCTCCTCAATGAGCGACTCGAGGCGCTGCGAAGCGGCGAGGTCTACCGCGAGCGAGTCGACGGATAAGACTCCTTGTCCTCTTAAGAGCGTTTCTGGCGCGACGAGGCCGACGGGCGTCGCTGGTAGCCGCCAGCGGCCCGGCGGTGATTGTCATGGGCCGCACGCAGTCTGCTTCCGGCGACCTTGGCGGCGTCGAGCAGCTGGCCGGAGCGCTTGGCGACACCCCAGCGGGTCACCAGGGACAGCTCCTCGGTGAAGATCCCCCCGGACAGCTTGGACTGTCCCGCCTCCCGCTCAAGGAAGGTGATGGGCATTTCCACGATACGGCCCCCGACCTCGTCGACGAGCTTGGTCATGTTGACCTGAAAGCCGTACCCGAGGGCCTCGACTTTGCTCAGGTCCATGCGGCGCAGGATAGAGGCGCGGAAGACCCGGAAACCGGCGGTCGCGTCCTTGACGCGCAGTCCCAGCATGGCATTGATATAGAGGTTCCCCGCCCTCGACAGCGCGACCCGCTTGGCGTCCCAGCCCTCGGTGGCTCCGCCGGAGACCCAGCGCGAGCCGATGACGAGATCGGGCTCGTCAGCCATCTCAGCGCGCTGAATGAGCAGGGCCAGGTCCTCGGCCCGGTGGGAGCCGTCGGCGTCCATCTCGACGATGAGCTCGTAGCCCGCCGCCAGTGCCCAGGAAAATCCGGCGAGGTAGGCCGGGCCCAGTCCGTTCTTCTCCGAGCGGTGCAGGACGTGGATGTGGGAGTCCTCGTTCGCGCGCGTGTTGGCGTAGTCGCCGGTGCCGTCGGGGGAGCCGTCGTCGACGACGAGAATATCTGCCTCGGGTGCGTGCTCACGAACCCGGTCCAGTGCCACGGGCAGGGACTCGATCTCGTTGTAGGTCGGGATGACGACGAGTGCCTTCACTTCTCTCTCCAAGGTTTGGGGGCGTGGTGCCGAGGCTACCTGAGACACCCCGAGGGTATCCGAGATCAGCCGCGACGACGTCGAGCCGGAGCTGTCGCCTTCCGCCGAAGGCGCACAAGATTCAGGATACCGGCCGCGATCAGTACGACAGCGCCGGTAAGGATGATGATGCCGGGCCAGGGGCCGAGCCGGTCGGCGATGGTCTGGGAACTGCGCAGCGCGACGTCGGCCACGAGGCTCGCCCGTGTATATGGCCGAGTGACCTGCTCGACTTCGCCACGGGGGTCGATGATCGCCGTGTAACCGACGGTGGAGGCCTGGATAACGCTGCGCCCGTGGACCACGGCCTGAACCCGCCCCTGGGCGAGCTGCTGGGCGGCCTCGCCGGAGTCGAGGAAGGAGGCGTTGTTCGTCGGAATGATAATCGCCTGCCCGCCCTGCTTGACGCCGGTGCGCAGGATGTCATCGTAGGCGACCTCGAAGCAGACCCCCATGGCGAAGGTGATGGCACGGCCCTGGGCGGCCGTAGGGACCGTTAGCGTGCTGGAGCCGGTACCGGGCCGCATGTCGACACCGACGCGATCCACCTGGGTGGTCAGGCGACGCACGAGGGAACGGGCGGGAATGTACTCGGCGAAGGGCACTGGTCGGTGCTTGCGGTAATAGGGATGATCCGACTTCCCTGCGCCGTCTCCGGGGTTCCACACGAGGATGTCGTTATAGCGGATGTCGCCGACGAAGGGCACAGCGCCCACGAACACCGGCGCCTGCACGGCCCGGGCGGCCTCGTCGACGATCGTCGCCGAGGCCGGGTAGTCACGCGGGTCCAGATCCGCGGAGTTCTCCGGCCAGACGACCAGGTCGAGACCGCCGGGACCGACGTCGGAGGCCAGTTCCTTGGTAGCTGCAGCGTGGTTGCCGGTGACCTCCAGAGCCCGATTGAAGGCGTCCTCGAAGTCGGTGGCCACATTGCCCTGGACGGCACCGATGCGAACAGTGCCGTTCTCTGCGCGAGTGTCCAGCGGCAGCGCGTGGGGCGCGATGAGCAGGGTCGCGGCGAGCACCGTGGAGACGACGACGGGGATGACGCGGCGCTTGTAGACGGCCTGAGCCGCGTGGGCCGCGCATGCTGCGGCCAGCGCGACCAGCAGTCCCACCCCGGCGCTGCCGAGGTAGGCCGCAGCCGGTAGGACCGGTGCGTCGGCCATGGCGAAGGCCAGGCGACCGAAGGGGAAACCGCCCAACGGCCAGACGGAGCGCAGCTCCTCGACCCCTGACCACAGCAGAGCAAAGGCGAGCACGTTCGCGACGCCGGTGGGCACCCGGCGCAGCACGCGCAGCCCACCGGATGATCCCTTGAGCCGTGGGAGGTGGCTTACCACGGCCCAGGCCCCGCCGAAACCGGCCAGATAGAGCGATTCGAAGACCGTCAGCGCGATCCAACCGATCGGGTTGCCCATGCCCACCATCGTGAAGTGCAGCAGGGGCGTGAACAGACCGAAACCGTAGAGCAGCCCCAGCCCGGCCCCGGCCCAGAACCCGCGACCGCGGATGAGAAGCATGAGTGCCCCGACCCCGATGAGGGCCGACCACCACAGGTTCATCGGCGGAAAGGCGGTGTAGGTGGCCAGACCCGCCAGCAGTGACACGACGGCTGGGGCTGATCGGTGAAGCCAGCGGGGAGAGCAGGAACGCAGCCAGGAGGGCGACCGGGAGGGCACTGTCACGCGGTGAAGCATACGGGCAATGCGCCTGCGCCTCTTCTCGTTCCCGTAGATGGGTGGAACCGGGTGCGGGAGCGTCAGTCGTTGTGGCGCTCCTGGGTCCCCAGGAGCCGGTGGTACAACGGATGGCAGGCGCTCAGGGCAAGGCCTGTGAGCACCAGGCCGACGATGATGACGCCAAGGGCCAGCGGAGACGTGCCGGACATTGGAGAGGTACCCATCAGGAGGGAGCCCATGACGATGCCCAGTCCCGCACCACCCAGAACGGCGAGGAGGAGTGGCGTATAGGCCTCCATCCACATGACGCGCAGGCCGTAGCCTGCGGGAGCGCCCATGCGGCGCAGACTGCGGGACTGCTCTGCGCGCTCAATGGTTCCTGAGGCCTGGGTGATGAGGATGGATGTGGCCGTCAGGGCGAACCCGAAGGCCAGGGTGATGATGGCACCCTTGTCAACGTCCCACAGGATGCCGTAGATGAAAGACTCAGCCGAATCGGTTTCCTTTGTTGACATGGTGCTCAGCCCCAGCGGCATGGGTGACATGAAACCGCCGATGAAGGCCAGCAGCCCCATGGCGGAGACCCGGTGCCACGTCGTGGTGGGTGCGGCCTGGATGCGGCGAGCGGTCCAACGCATGACCGGGCCGCGTAGGTGGGCGAGCCCCCGGGAGAGCAGCTGCGTGAACCATGACCCGGCCAGGTCGAAGACGGCGATGAGTGCCACGACCATGACGCACACGATGATGAAACGGTGCTGCTGCGGTACCGACCTGATGATTTGCGGGGCACCGAATAGCGTCACGAGGAACACGATGACGCGCCAGACGCCGGCACGCGGTCTGTTGGTCCGTCGTGAGACACCCAGTGGGGAGATCCGCACCTGGCGCAGCCCCCGCCAGGCCGAAACCTGGCCAACCGTGACGACTCCCACCAGGACAACGGCCAGGTACCGCAGTGGCAGCACCATCTCGCCGGCGGTGATCCGGGTTCCCATGGCGGTGAGTCCGCCCCAGGCGGGAAGCGTGACCAGGTAGACAGCGGTGCCGATGACTGCGCCTACCACCGACTGGACAAGGGCGTCCAGCAGGGACATACGGGTGACGTCGGCCCCGGACAGGCCCATCAGGCGCAGAACAGCCAGGCGCCTTTCACGGCTGCGCGCTCCCAGGACCGCGGCACTGGAGGCCAGCCCCACCATGGCCGGCACCAGCATGGCGCAGGCCAGAACCGACATGCTGAGGTACTGCGATGCCATGAAGTCGAAGCCATAGCCCGCGTTTTTGGCCGCGTCCACCCACACCGGAATCCGTTCGGGGTGCGTTCCACGGCTGTAGAGCATCCACGTGCCCCCAGCGACGGTCAAGGCCGCGCAGGTGGCTACGGTGTAGGCCAGGACGCTGGCCAGGTACAGCAGCGTCTCTCCCTCGCGGGAGGCGAGCCGTGCACGGGTCAGGCGCGCAGTGAGGCAGGCGAGGACCTGAAAGCCGGGGCGGGAGGAGTCTGCCCTGGACACGCTGATGGAGCGGGGACCTGAAGTGCTTGAGGTATTCATCGGATCGTCTCCATCCCCGAGGCCAGTGCGGAGCGGTCGGCCGTGTTGACGTTCAAGAGACGGTCGGAGTGGACCAGTCCGTCACGGATCTCGATGAGGCGCGAGCACCAGCGTGCGACATTGACATCGTGCGTGACCACAACCAGCGTCGCGCCGGCCATGGAGACGGCTGCTGTCAGCAGCTGCATCATCTCGTGACCGGTTGCCTGGTCCAGGGCGCCGGAGGGCTCATCGGCGAAAATGGCGCGGGGACTGCTCACCAGCGCCCGAGCGATCGCAATCCGCTGGGCCTGACCGCCGGACATCTGCGCGGGGCGCCGGCCCTTGAGATCCGCCAGGCCGAGCCGGGCAAGCATGTCGTCGGCGGCGCGCAGTGCCGAACGCGTCGGTGTGCCGGTAAGCATGAGCGGAAGAGCCACGTTCTCCCGAGCCGGTAGCTCGGGGATGAGTTGGCTGTCCTGAAAAACGAATCCCAGCTCGCACAACCGCAGATGGGATCGCCGCGCATCAGTGAGACCGGAGATCTCGGTGCCCCCGAAGCTAACGCTCCCCTGGTCCGGGACGAGGACTCCGGACAGGCAGTGCAGCAGGGTCGATTTGCCTGAGCCCGAGGGCCCCATGATCGCGACGCTCTCACCTACGGAGATGTTGATACTCACTCCGGCCAGAGCCGTCACCGTACCGAATCGCTTGACAATATCGCTGGTGGTGATCAGTGGTGTGCTCATGCCTCTCATTTCATCGTCTTCTCGGCGCGATAGCGATAGTGCTCGCACTGCTGTCGAGGTAGTGCTGGGTATACCTCTTAGGCAGCCGATGCCCGGCCTGCCAGCTCAGGCGGACGGGACACGGTACCTTGGAGGCGTGCAGCTCAGGTTCTCTCCGCGATGGCTCGGCAAGGTCAGACCCACGCATGAGGCCGTTGCCGCCCGACGGATCGCTGAGCTGACAGCCTCCCGTCGGGAGATCGTTGCGGCCTACGAGGTCGAGCGCCGCCGTATCGAACGCGATCTGCACGACGGCGCTCAGCAACGGCTCGTCGTCGGGCTCATGAAGCTCGGCGAGGCGCAGCTCTCCCCTGCCGTCACCATGGATCCCGCACTCGCTGCTCTTCTAGCTGAGGCGAAGTCGGCCATCGCCGGCGGGCTCGAGTCGCTGCGCACCACGGTGCGCGGTATCCACCCCCAGGTGCTCACCGACCTCGGCCTGGAAGCGGCTCTGACAGACGCGGTGGATCGAGTCGACAGGACTGGCAGGACCATCAGAATCGTTTGTCCGCACCCTCTGCCGACGATGCCTGAGGGCGTCCTGGCAGCCGCCTACTTCTTTGCTCTGGAGGCGATGACCAATGCGCTCAAGCATGCTCCCGGAGCCGAGGTCACGATCCTGCTGACCGTGGATAATACCCTGAGAGTCTGCGTCGTCGATACCGGACCCGGCGGGGCCTATCTCCAGCCGGGTCACGGCCTGGCGGGCATGAGAGAACGGCTTGCGGCCTTCGGTGGAGAGCTTCTGCTGTCCAGTCCCCCGGGTGGGCCGACCCAGGTCGCGGCGCACCTGCCCCTCCTCCTGGCCCGCGGGGAGAGCGGTACTGGCATCGACAGTGTGGATAGTGCGGGCGGCACGATTGGCGCAGAAGGGCAGGAGACATGAACACGGCCCCCTCACTGGTGATCGCCGATGACTCGGCCCTCCTGCGCGAGGGGCTGGCGGGCCTGCTGGAGCGCCAGGGCTACGACGTCGTCGCCCGGGAGAGCAGTGCGCCGGCACTCGTCCAGCGCATCGACTACCTGGATGGCCGGGGACGCCTACCTGATGCCGTGATCACCGATGTCCGTATGCCGCCGTCCATGAGGAACGACGGCCTGGAGGCAGCGCTGGATATTCGGCGCCGTCACCCAGCCGTGTCCATCATGGTGCTCAGCCAGTACGTGTCGGCGACCTACGCCCAGCAGCTCCTCGCCTCCGATGCCCCGGTAGACGCCGGTGGAACAGGCTACCTGCTCAAGGACAGGGTCTCGGAGGTTGCGGACTTCCTGGGCTCCCTGCGAGTGGTCCTGGCCGGAGGCATGGTGACCGACCCGGAGGTGGCCCGGGCCATGGTGCGCAGCTCTCGCTCGGGGCTCGCGGATCTGACGCCGCGCGAGCTCGAGGTCCTCGAGCTCATGGCCCGGGGGCTGTCGAACAGTCAGATCTCGGCTCAGATGGTTGTGTCAGGGGCGGCAGTCGCCAAGCACGTCTCGGCGATCTTCCTCAAGCTGGGGCTGGACCCCTCCGAGGAGAACCGGCGGGTGCGCGCCATCCTTGCCTTCCTCAGAGATAGTTTCGGTCGGTAGTCAATTTGTCTCTTATTTTTACCAAAATACAAGACTGACTTAAATTGACAAGTCATACTGAATCGCCTCAAGACTAGTTGTTTTGTCGCTTCAACTTAGGTCTATAACCATTCCAAACTATCCAACAGAGAGTTCGCGTAAGACTTATAGTATTACATTTCAGTGTGATCGCCATTGTGAGCACGTCGGCGTAGCCGGAACGATGCGCCATTTTCTCGATAAACACTGGGACAAACAATAACACAAAGCAACTTAGCGAAATTGAAGCCCTCATAATGCTAGATGTGCACAGAAAATCAAAGTATGTAAAAACTCCCCATGTGACACAGAATAATAGTTTAGCGTAAAACTCATAATTACGGACGATTGTCGACTTAAATAGTAGGTCAACTATTAATACAAGAATGAGTAGAATCGAAAACTGTCCGTTTCTGTGTGTATGAGGAAATAATGAATAGAGTAGTGTGATCAGAGAGATGTGGTATGCGGCAACACCAACGCGCCAGGGTGCGAAATTTCTGTACTCCAGTTCCTGGAACGCATGGAAATTATTGAAACTAGAGGTCGTGTTGTCAGTTTTACCTACTTTCAAGTCGAATCCAGAAATCCTTGCGAGGGTCATCCGGTGGTATTTGCGCCTGATTCTAGTACTGCAGATGAATGTTCGGCCCTGATTTGCGGTATCGTTCACATATGTAAATGCTTCGAGAATCCATGTTGGTGTCACGAAGACTAACCCTAAAGAAACACAGGCAATTGCAAGAAAAAATAATTGATAGCCTGACATAATGCCGTTTGGGCCCGCTATCACCCAAATACTTCCAACCAGGCGAAGCGGGTATCCAAGTGTTACCAGTGCGAGGATGATAATGGCGTGAAGTTTCCTCCATCTGGAAGGCGAATCATGATCGGCATTGGCTCGGTATGTCATCGCGCCACGCACTCTTTCCCAGTTTCGAACTATTTCGTACGTCATGCTGAGAAAAATAAGTAAGAGCAGCAGAGTTGCAAGTCTTGCTGCGACGTCGGCGCTCTCTGTCTGATCTTTAATCCACAAAATCGTCCAGATTGCTACGGCCACCCTTACCGCAGCCCATCTCAAGGCACCGTTAACTCTCTCGACAGGAAGTCTTCGTCGCAAGCCCCGACTGGGAGAATCCTGATCTTCGCGTATGCCAATACAGTCATTCAAAATGTAACGAGTTTGATAAACAAGAACCTCGATCACAAAAAACGTCGATAGAACGACACTCCAATTGTGCGTCACCCTAGAAGCAAATACGCCAATAACGATGCCTAGGATGGTGAATGGTGACTTAATTAAATCATTGGGGTGTGGCAATATAATATAGGATAACCATGTCTTTGTGTCTCTGTCTAACGGAAGTAGATCAACTTCAAGACGTTTTTTATAGGATGTGACGCACTCTTCAAAATGTTTTCTTCCTGCGCGATTTGCTTTCACGTAAGAGTGTGCTGCTTGTCCAAAGAAAGTTCCATATGTGACTAACATCGCCCATCGCCAGTGGCTATCTGTGTAGTAGCCAAGGGCAACAGTGATGCCGCCAAAAATTAGAGTAAGGCAAGTTGCGAGTATGACAATCAATTGGCCGCCGCGTGTTTTAGAATACTTCGAGAGGGAGTCATGTTCGATCAGAAGTTCCCCGAGGCTTGCAATTTTTAGTCCTTGATAAGATTGAAAATTGACGTCAGCGTCGTTCTCAGTAATTTTTGTCAGTTCTGCCCTAATCTCGCGTTCGAGTGCCCGAAGATAAAACCCTCGTACAGATTTTCTTGAGCCAATCCATTCCGAGAAAGCGACGACTGTAACTGCAGACATTGGCGCCACGGCAATTAGTGGTTGTGGGAACTGATCTGGTTTTCCGGCGTGGTCTATAACTTGTTGTGTGAAGACGAGAAGTGCTGTGAGGACAGCGACGCCAGTGGCAATCAATGTCGAGTATACTGCAGTATATGAGCGCTCATCTTCTTTTGTTTGTTCATATTCAGATGTCAAGAGCTGGAGGCGCGTTGTTTTGGGGTTCATTGAGATGTTCTTTCATTAGCTGAATTATATGTTGGCGCGATCCTTTGCTTCAAGCGACGCTATGAAAATCGCCTGGTGGCTTTTTCTGTAGATGAGTGTCGGTGTGTTTCTAGCCTCGGCATGCTTCTGTGGGCGGTGTGATATTTATATGGCTACGTGTGCATGTCGAAAAATATTAAGTAATTGTGTACTATATTGCGGGATTATATGATTGAACTATGACATTGTCGTATTTCAGTTGTCTGTATACTCACCGCTAGTGTTGTGGGTATGTGCCAGGACATGGTGCACGGGCTGCCAGGCCAGAGCCAGCAGCGTGCCGATGGCCGTTCCGACGAGACAGGACATGGCCGTCCCGGTGGTCCAGGACAGGACCGGGTTATGGGCGAGTTCCTCGGCCCACTCGATGACCTGGTGCAACGGGTGGAAGCCGACCTTGGCGAGGTTGACCGCCAGGATGTGGCCACCGACCCACAGCATCGCCACGGTGCCGACGACCCCGATGCCGCGGAAGAGCGCTGGCGCCGACTTCACGATCGTGCGGCCGACGGACCGGACGGCGCCCGTGCGGCCCTGACCGGCCAGGTGCGCCCCGGCGTCGTCGAGCTTGATGAGGGCGGCGACCAGGCCGTAAACGGCAAAGGTGATGAGCAGGGCGATGAGGACCAGGACGATGATGCGCCGCATGGAGGACTCCCCCTCCACCTCGGCCAGGGCCAACAGCATGATTTCGGTGGACAGGACGAAGTCCGTGGTGATGGCCTGACGGATGATCTGGGCCTCGTCGACCGGGCCGGTGTCCTCCTTGGCGTGCCTGGTACGGCCGAAGCGCTCCAGGATCTTCTCCCCTCCCTCGAAGCACAGATAGGTGCCGCCGATGACGAGCGCGACCGGTAGGAGCCAGGGTGCCACCGCCGTCAGTAGCAGGCCGATCGGCAGGATGATGAGGAGCTTGTTGCGAAGCGATCCCAGCGTGATCCGCTTGATAATGGGCAGCTCGCGATCCGGGGTGATGCCGGTGACGTACTGGGGTGTGGTGGCCACGTCGTCGACAGCCGCCGCCGAAACCTTCGCGGAGGCCTTGACGGCGATCGACGCCGTGTCGTCAACGGTTGACAGTGTCAGCTTGGCGAGCGTGGCGATGTCGTCAAGAAGTGCAAAGAAGCCTGACATGAGGGCGTAAGTCCTGTCGTGCGGGGTGTCGGCCGCAACGAGACTACTCGCTGCGGCCTATTAGGGGCGGCTGGAAGATGATTGGGGACGCATAGCAGGGTGCGGGTCTCACACGGCGGACCAGCTCACCACTCCCCGGTTGAGGTCCAGGGAGACCTCGGCGGCCCGCAGCGACAGCTCGGTGATCGCCCTGGTCTGCTCGGGGGCGGCGTTCGGCGGCGGTGAGATGCTGGCGATCTGGCCGACGACGTCGAGCAGCTGCTTGCACCAGCGCACGAAATCCCCGGCCGTCAATTCGGTGGCATCGAGGATGTCTGCAAGCTGTGCGCCGTCGCACCAGGCCTGGACTGCTCCGGCCAGTGCCGGCTCCGCGCCCGAGGACGCCTCGATACGGGCCAGGGACTCCAGGTCATGGAGCCGGTGCGAGACGCCCAGCTGGGCACGCAGGCACTGGCCGAGCCTCGACCCGGGAGCCACCGGTAGACCGATCGACTGCGCGCTCAGGCGCGGTTCGTAGACACAGGCGCTCAGCGCCCCGGCGAGCTCGCCGACACCGAGGCCCTCGAAGACACCCGTGCGCAGGCACTCTGCGATGAGCAGGTCCCGCTCGGCATAGATCCGGGCCAGGATCTTGCCGGCCGCCGTCACTCTCAGCTCGCGCTCGGGATGACCACGGTCCACGGGCTGCAGATAGCCCAGTTCGAGCAGAATGTCGCACACGGCGTCGAAGAGGCGGGCAATAGTGCCGGTACGGGTCTCGATGCGTCGCTGAAGGCGCTCGGCCTCGGCCTTCGCCCGCGACCACTTGCGGCCCACCCTGGCGTGCTCCTCCCGGTCGGGGCATCCGTGGCAGGGATGGGATCGCATGTCGTGGCGCAGGCGCTCGAGGTTGTCGACAATGCTGTCGCGGCGGGCCTGGGCTCGGCTCGAGCGGGGGCGTGAACGAGGCGACCCCTCCTCCAGGTCCCCGGCACGCAGTGCATCGACCAGACGCTGGACGAGCCGGTCACGATCCCGGGGCCGGTGGGGGTCCACCGAGTCGGCCACCCGCAGCGCGCCCACGCGCATGACGCCGTCCGGGGCCGTGTCCGGAGTCAGGGCGACCACCCGTGAATCCTCCCCCAGCACCGTGAGCGTGGGCGTCCCGGTCCGGTTAGCACCGATCTCGAGAACAATGCCATGACGGCGGCGGCGTCCCCTGCGGAAGACGACGACGTCGCCGCGCTCCAGCGCGCTCATGGCCCGCCCCGCCTCGCTGCGGCGTGAGGCGGCCCGGTCCCGCGACAGATCCGCTTCGGCATCGGCGATGGCCTGACGTATGGCCGCGTACTCGCGGAAGTCGCCCAGGCGGCAGGCCATGTCCTTCTCCAGGCTCTCGAGGCTGCGGCGCTTGCGGCGCGCCTGAGCGGCCAGCTCCACAACGCCGCGGTCAGCCTGGAACTGGGCGAAGGACTCCTCGAGCACCTCGCGCGCCCGCGCCCGCGGCATACGCTCGAGAAGGTTGACAGCCATGTTGTAAGTGGGACGGAAGGCTGAGACCAGCGGGTAGGTGCGCCGGGAGGCCAAGGAGGAGACCGTGGCCGGCTCGAGGTCGTCGGTGGCCAGGACGACCGCGTGGCCCTCGATGTCGATGCCGCGGCGCCCCGCCCGGCCCGTCAGCTGGGTGTACTCCCCCGGACTGAGGGTGACGTGAGCAGAACCGTTCCACTTGCGAAGCGACTCCAGAACCACCGTGCGCGCAGGCATGTTGATGCCCAACGCCAGAGTCTCGGTGGCGTAGACGACCTTGACCAGCCCCGCGCTGAAGAGCTCCTCAACTGTCTCCTTGAACACCGGCAGCAGCCCCGCGTGATGCGCGGCAACACCGCGCTCCAGGGCGTGGGCCCAGAAGCGGAAGCCGAGGACCCCCAGGTCACCGGCCGGTATGTCTGCAGTGCGCCGTTCAATCACCTCACGGATCCGGGCGGCCTCCGCCTCCGTGGTCAGGTCGACCCCGGTACTCACCACCTGGTTGACGGCCTGCTCGCAGCCGGCTCGGGAGAAGACGAAGACGATGGCGGGAAGCAGTCGCGCTGCCTCGAGGGCCTTGACAACCTGGAGCCGCGACGGCGGCTTTAACCGAGCCGTGCGGGCTCCGCCCTCGCCGCGGCGGGGTGCGCGTGCCCCACCCGCGGAGCGCTTCCAGGGCTGCGGCCCCCGGGCGGAGCCGCCGCCCCGACTGCGGTAACTGTTCTTGGAGGAGCCCCCGGAGGCGGCGGCACGTCGGGCCTGCTTGACGGCCTTGAGCAGCTCGGGGTTGAGCGGGGGCTGCGCCGCCTGTTCTGACTGCTCCGACTCCGCCGTGCCGGCGGCGCCTGTGAGCTCTGCGACATCGATGGGGCGGGAGTAGAGGGGCAGAAGACGACGCCCGACCATCATGTGCTGGGTCAGCGGCACGGGTCGCTTCTCGGAGACGACAACAGCGGTCCTTCCCCGCACTTGCCCGAGCCAGTCGCCAAACTCCTCTGCGTTCGAGACCGTGGCGGACAGGGAGATGACCTGGACCTCGGCGGGTAGGTGGATGATGACCTCTTCCCACACCGGCCCGCGGAAGCGGTCGGCCAGATAGTGAACTTCGTCCATGACCACGAAGCCCAGTCGGTCCAGGTCGCGTGAGCCCGAGTAGAGCATATTGCGCAGTACCTCGGTGGTCATGACCACGACGTCGGCATGGGGGTTGACGGAGGTGTCGCCGGTGAGCAGCCCCACGTGCTCCTCGCCGTGTCGGGCTACGAGATCCAGGTATTTCTGGTTGCTCAGTGCCTTAATCGGCGTGGTGTAGAAGGCTTTGTGCCCCCGAGCCAGGCCCAGGTGGACGGCGAACTCCCCCACCACTGTTTTTCCTGCACCCGTCGGGGCCGCGACGAGGACGCCTTCTCCCCTCTCGACGGCGGCGCAGGCCTCCTCCTGGAAGGGGTCGAGCGGGAAGTCGTAGCCCCGGGCGAAGCGGGCGAGCTCACTGCCGGCGGCGGCCTGTCGACGACGGGATGCGGCGTAGCGCTCGGCTGGTGAGCTCATGGGGACAGCCTACGGGCCGGATCAGCCCCGGGTCGGCAGGAGCAGCCGTACGGAGTCGGGGACGGCCTCGAGGCGCAGGGGCAGCCCGGCCAGCGGCTCGCCGTCGGCGAAGGGGTGCGGAGGCGGTCGCAGGCCCCGGTCATGGCCGGTGCGCTCGTCCAGCGCCTCGATGGTGACGGTGCGGCTGCGCTTGACATGGACGGCCGGGTCGGTCAGGTGGGAGCCTTTGAAGAGCCGGCGGAACAGGGAGACCAGGCGGGGACGGCTCACAGGATCCAGGCGCAGGACCTCCAGGAGACCGTCGGCGGGATCGGCTTGGGGTGCCAGGTCCATGCCGCCGCCGATGTAGCGGGTGTTGGCCACTGCCAGCAGGAGCGCGGGTCCTTCCCAAGCGCCCTCGTCGGTGGTGACCCGGAATCCGTAAGGGGCCAGAGCCGCGAGCTCGGCCGTGAAGGCGCGTACGTAGCGCCCCTCGCGGGCGGGCCAGGTCAGGGTGTTGGCACGGGCGTTGACGGCGGCGTCCAGACCGGCACTGACCACGGCCAGGGACCAGCGTCGCTGCGGGGCGAGCAGGGTGCCGTCCGGACGGGAGGCGTAGATCGCGTCGGTGGCCATGATCGCGCCGTCACCGGCCAGCGCCCGGTTGATGAGACGGGCCGAGGCAGAGGCATCTCGGCTGGGCAGGCCGAAGTGCCTGGCGATGTCATTACCAGTACCGGTGGCCACGATGCCCAGCGGTACCCCCGTCGTGGCGACAATGTCCACCCCCAGGTGCACCATGCCGTCCCCGCCAACGACGACCAGCGCCTCAACGTTACTGTCCGGTCCGTCTCCCAGGAGGGCCCGGCCGGCACGGCGCGCCTGGTCGTAGGAGCTGCCACGTACGTGGAGGACCTCGTGCCCGGCTTCGCTCAGGATCTGGCGGGCGACGTCGTCGGCGGCCGAGTGACGCCCCCGTCCCGACGAGGGATTGGACAGCAGAGCAATGCGCATGAAGTTGCAGATACGAAAGTCAGGAAGAAAAGAACAGTGGATTGAGGCGTCCGGTTATTCGGCCAGGGCCGCCTCCAGCTCGGCATCGAGCTCATCGCGTTTCCTCTCCACCCGTTTGTCATGCCGGATCGAGATGAAGCAGGCCAGGAAGTACAGACCGGCGATGGGGACGGACATGAAGACCATGGACCAGGGATCCGGCAGCGGGTTGGCGATCGCCATGAAGGTGACGATGCCCATGATGGCCCAGCGCCAGCCCTTGAGCATGGTCTTTCCCTGCATGAGCCCGAGCATGTTGAGCGCAACGAGAAGCTCGGGGAGGAGGAAGGCGATCCCGAAGACGAGGATGAGCCTCATGACGAAGGACAGGTAGAGATTCGCTCCGATCACTCCGGCAGTGGGGCCATCGGGAATGAAGCTGGTGAGAATGGAGACCGCATGCGGCATCACCCAGATCCCCAGGGCCGCGCCGGCCAGGAAGAGAAGCAGACCAGCGGTGCCGTAGGCCCAGGTGTAGGCTTTTTCCTTACGGGTCATGCCGGGACCCACGAAGGCCCAGAACTCGTACATCCACAACGGTGAGGACAACAGGACGCCGAGCCAGATCGATACTTCGAGCTTCATGTCGAAGGAGGCCAGGATCGTATCGAAATTCAGGGTGAGATTCGCACCCTTGGCATTGGCCTGTTCGATGGGCCGGGTGATGAGGGCGAAGGCTCGCTCGTAAAGCAGATAGCCCACGACTGTCATCACCATGACACCCGCGGCGGAGACGAAGAGACGCTGGCGCAGCTCACGCAGATGGTCCCCGATGGACATGCGCGCCTCGGGGTTGTCCTTGCGCCTCGATCGCTTGATCTGAGGAAGCTTGGGCACCACGGCCTCCTTCGTCTCCGGGTTCCCGGCTATCGCCGGACGGGGTTACTTCTGAGCTGAGCTGTCGGTGCTCTGCGAGGCTGTCTGACCGTCCTGGGTGGGCTCGGTGTAGTAAGTGCCCTCCTGAGGCTGCTGGATCTGAGCCTGGGAGCTCTTGGAGTCGTCGTCGCGCAGCTCCTTGACCTCCTTTTTGAAGACCTTCATGGATTGGCCCACGCTCCGGGCGATGTCAGGCAGCTTCCTGTAGCCGAACAGCAGGATGACGACGATGAGCAGAAAGATGATGTGCGACGGCTTAAAGAGGTTCACGGCGCTGCTCCTTGTGGTAGGGGCTGTATCGATACGGGCTGAGTGTAGCCTCCCCGGCAGGTGCCTCTGAACGAGGGTTCCGCCGGTTCCCCCCAAGGCGGACGGAGCCGGCCTCCTCGGCATCAATGCTGTTCCGTATCGGCGTCATAAGAGGTCAGGGCCCGTTTGGCGGCAGCTGCGGCATCCTGGGCGAGATCGGCGGGCTCGACGGCGAAGAGGTGATATCCCGCCGAGAGGACCAGCCCGACGAGCCAGGCGCGGTCGCGCCCCTCCACGACAGCCCTGAGACGGCCATCCGCGCCCTCCTCCCGTGAGACGCAGGGGATCTGCTCGGTGAGCCAGCGGCCCGATGGGCGCAGGGTCAGCGTAGCGCGGGGCCTTTCCCCCGCAGGCCGATCGGACTCGGGCTGGTTCTTTCTGTGCGATGTGCGATGCCGGACGGCGGGGACGTCGAGAACCCGGGCCGATTCGATCCGGTCCAGACGGAAGCTCCGTTCGGCTCTGGCGCTGAGGCACCAGGCCACCAGCGTCATGTGCGATCCATCACTTTCCAGGGCGATGGGGTCGATATCGCGCTCGGAGAGGGTGTCGGTGGCGGAGACGTAGGTCACGTGGAGTCGGCGCTTATCCCGCAGTGCGGAGCGCACGGCGCCCAGGACTTCGGCCGTACGGCCGGCCAGGGCGGAGCGCTCCGAGACCAGACCGGCCGAGGACTCGGCCCGCGCGTCGGCGGCGTCAACCGAAGCGTCGGCCGTGAGTAGGTCGGCCAGCGCCTGTTGGGTGGAGACGAGCACAGGAGCAGAGGCGCCGTCGTCGGCCAGGAGGTCGGCCAGGACCTTGAGGGCCATGAGCAGGGAGATCGCCTCCTGCCGGGTCAGGCGCACCGGGCGGTCCAGTCCCAGCGGCTCTGCGAGGCGCAGACGCCCGGCGTCGAAGTCGGAGGCGTCGAAGTCCACGAGGTCCCCGTGCAGACCGCCGGGCAGGCCGGAGACCCACAGCGTGTTGACGTCCCGTTCAAGGACGGCCGGGGAGACGCCGAAGTGCTCGGCGGCCGCTTCGACGGAGACTCCGGGATTGTCCGCGACCCAAGCAGGTAGGGCGAGCAGCCGCGCGAGCTGGTCGGAGGTGGACACGCGCGGCATCGTCAGCTCCCTCCTGGAGCCGCGAGCCCGGCGGCGCCTTGCAGGTGCGCCCGGACGGCCCGGCGCAAGGAGTCCGGAGCGAGCACCACGGCGGCATCCCCGAGGGCGGCGACGGTGCTTGCGAAGGAGAAGGGGTCCTCGTACTCGACGACGATGAGGTCCCGGTCCACCAGGTGCGCGGGCAGATCGGTCGGCGGTTCCTGGGTAGGATCGAGGCGCGCGCCGGCCAGACGCAGTCCCAGGGCACTGCCTGGAAGCACAGCGATGAGCGCCCGTTCGCGGGCGGGAGCCCTGGCGGGTTGCCGGATGAAGGCACCGGGAAGGCTGTGGACGGTCACAGGCCCGGCGATGCGTGCGAGACGGAAGGTGCGCGGTCGGCCGGCCCTGTCCCGAGGGGTCTTCTGGGGCTCGTCGTCTTGGGCGTCGGGGGAGGTGGAGGGCTCGACGGCGTCGAGGTACCAGGCCCCCTCGGCGAGGCGCAGATGGTGGGGCTCGACGGTGCGGGCCCGGGTAGTGCCCGAGCGGACGGATATGTAGTCGAAGGTGACTAGACGGCGCTCATCGATTGCGGTGACGAGCTCTTCAGGGATCTCGCTGCCGGACAGATCCGCGGTCAGGTCCGGCAGGCCGGCGGAGCTGCTACCCGCCGGGCCCTCGCTGACTGCGCGCAGCTTGGTCAGGGCCCGCCTGGCGGTTGCGGGCAGGTCACCGTCGCGCCAGGCCGAGGCGGCCAAGTTCAGGCAGGCAGCCTGCTCGGCGCTCAGATGCAACGCGGGCAGAGCGTAGTCCTCCTCGTCGATGCGGTAGCGGGGCTCGTCGTCGTGCCCGGTGGTAGTCACCTCGATGCCGAGCTTGCGCAGGGTGTCCTTGTCACGTTCGAACTTGCGGCGCGCGGAGATCGGATTGGCGGCTGGGCCGCTCGAAGCGTATCCCGGCACGCCGGCTATGAGCTCTTCGGCGCTCAGGCCGGTGGTGGTGTTGCGCAGAGTGAGAAGAAGGCTCACCAGGCGCTCCTCGGTACTGCGGGTCTGCTGGCTCACGGTGCCCCAGCCTAGGAGAATCGGACGGCTTGCGGATTCCGGCGCGCGTGTCCGGATAGTCTGCCGCCATGATGTGGCGCGACGGCGTAGTGATCGGGACCAGGAGCGTATGGGGGCCCGCCGGACGCTCTTGCGCAGAGCTGGACGCGGAGATCACCGGGGCGCCAGAAGAAGCTTGCAGCCTGCTTCCAGGTCAACAGGTCCGGGCAGTCGCCTACGAGGCCCTCACCGGGCTGCCCGATGCCGGGGAACGGGTGAGACTGGAGGTCTCAGCCCTCGACCGTGCCCTGGGCACCGGCGGGCACGCCATGGTCAGTGCCCGCCCGGACGTTCTCCCCGCCGACCCGCCGCATGAGGGCCACCTCGTCAAGGCCCGCTATATGCCCGACCAGGTCATGGTCACCGGCGTCGACGAACAGGGAACCGCTCACCACGGCCTGCTGTCCCTGCCGATCGGCGACCTTGACCTGGAGGAGATGCCGGTGGTGGTGGCCGACCTGCACTCGAGCCTGCCTGCCGTGCTCGCCGGTCTGCGCTCCCCTCAGGGCGAAAAGCAGCTGCGTGTCGTCTACGTCATGACCGACGGCGGGGCCCTTCCCCTGGCCTACTCCCGCCTCGTCGCCGCTCTGAGCCAGGCGGGCTGGCTGGCCGGTACCGTGACGGCCGGACAGGCCTGGGGCGGTGACATCGAGGCGGTCAGCGTCCACAACGCGCTCCTGGCTGCCCGGCACGTGCTGCACGCGGACGCCGCTGTCGTCATTCAGGGCCCCGGGAACCTAGGCACAGAGACGCCCTGGGGCTTCTCCGGAGTGGCCTGCGGGGACGCGGTCAATGCCATCGCCGCCCTGGGCGGGCGAGCGGTGGCGTGCCTGCGTGTCTCCCAGGCCGACGCCCGCGCCCGCCACCGGGGTGTATCCCACCACTCGATGACCGCCTACGGGCGGGTCGCCCTGGCGGGGGCCGACGTCGTCGTCACCGACCTGGAAGGGGAACTGGGGACGCAGGTGCGCCAGGAGGCCGAGGCCCTGTGCGCACCGCGGCAGGGCGCCGTGCAGCACCGCCTCATCGAGATCCCCTCCAACGGGCTCCTGGAGCGGCTGCGCGCGGCCGAGGCGGAGACCGGGGTGAGACTGTCCACCATGCGGCGGGGCCTCGAGGAGGACACGGCCGCCTTCATCACCGCGGCCGCGGCGGGCTGCCATGTGCACCAGCTCCTGCGCACGGAGACGGTGCGTGGCTGATCGAGGCGCCTGGGTGGGCGCACCGGTCGACGAAGCGGCACTGCCCCTGACGACGAACCTGTCGGCGGCCTACGACTGGCGGGCCCGTCACCGTATGCTGCCGAGGCGAGCAGGCCGCTGGTCGCGGTACTCCGTCCCGGTGGTGGACGTGGCCCTGGGGATCATCTTCCTCGCCTTCGCCCTGGAGTCGCTCACCTTCATCCTCCGCTTCGGCGCCTACGCCGTCTACGTCGCCGACTCCGCCCTATGCACGGCGCTGGCGCTGACGCAGTTCGGCAGGCTGCGCCTCCTGCGCGCCTCCTTCATCGCGACCTACACCCTGCTGGCGGCCTATGCGGTCCTCGTTGCCCTCTCCCCGGTCAACCTCGGTCTCAACCCGATCATCGCAACAGCGGTCACCAGTCTCTACACCGTCACCCGCTGGGAGCCCGACCGGCGCTGGGGCACGGCTGCGCTTCTGCTGGCCCTGGCGGGCGCCCTGGTCAACCCGGTTACCTTCGCCTCCTACGCCGGACCCTATGAGTCCAGTGCCGATCCCACGGCTGGCTCCGGCTGGAACGGGGCCGCCTTGATGGCCCGTACGCTCATCGGCCTGGTCTTCGCCGGCGTCGTGGTCCTGACCCACCTGCTGGCCTCCTCCCGGAGGAGAATCGCCGAGAACCAGGCCCGCGACGTCGGCATCGCCGCGGCCCAGGCGGTCGCGGCCGAGCGCCTCAGCCTGGCCAGAGAGCTCCACGACCTTGTGGGGCACAGTCTCACCACGATCAAGGTGCAGGCCGCAACCGGCCTCGCCCTGGGCGGCGAGGAACGGCTGCGGACCACCCTGATCACCGTGCGCGACACGGCCGACGCCTCGCTGACCTCCGTGCGCCGGCTCGTCTCCGTCCTGCGCTCCGATGCCGGCGAGATCACCCCGCTGGCGGATCTGAGTACCATCCCGGTCCTCATCGAGACGACCCGAGGCTCAGGAGCCAGGGTCAGCGCCGTGCTCCCCGAACCAGAGGTTCTGGAGCGCTGCAACGCGGCATGGTCGGCGATACAGCGGCTCACCCTCGTCCGGCTCGTCGGGGAGGCCCTTACCAACGCCGTCAGGCACGGATCCGGTCAGATCGAACTGAGCCTAGTGCTGTCGCAGGCCTCCTGCCACCTTCACGTCGCTAACCCGGTAGCCGAGGCCTCGGAGCACTCGCCGTTCGGTGGCAGCGGACTCGTCGGCCTGGAGGAGCGACTCAGGCTCGTGGGTGGAACCATGTCCCACGGCGCCTGCTGTGATGACGAGGGTCGAAGCTTCTTCACCATCGACGTTGACTTCCCCGTGACGCCGCTCGAACTGCCCGCGAGCGCCCCGGTTCCGGGACAGCACCCCGGTGAGACGGAATAAGGAGTGTCTGGATGGATCCCAGTGCAACCAGTGCGATCAGAGTCGCCGTTGTGGACGACCAGCCGCTGTTGGTGAGCGCTTTCAGCGCCCTTGTGTCTGCACAGCCCGACATGGAGGTCGTGCTGGAGGCGGTCAATGGGCGCCAGGCCATCGAGGGGCTGACCGCCCGGGCCAGCGGCTCTCACGGCGGGGCCGATCTGGTGCTCATGGATCTGCGGATGCCTGTGTTGGATGGGATCAGTGCCATTCGTGAACTGCGGGCTGTGCCGGCCACCTCTGCTTTGCGGATCCTGGTCCTGACCACCTTCGACGACGACGACCTTGTCCTGGCGGCGTTGGGTGCAGGCGCCCATGGTTTCCTTCTCAAGGACGCCGAGCCGACGACGCTGTTGGAGGCGATCCGCGTCGTCGCCCGCGGCGGCTCCTGGCTGGATCCTGCCGTCACTGGCACCGTCCTGGCCCACCTTGATGCAGGTGCCGAGCCGGGATCTCCGCAGCCACCAACCTCGCCGTCGGAACCTGCCGGTGGCGCCGTGCCCGTTGTGGGGGCGCCGTCGGGACCCTATGAGCCCTTAACCGGGCGGGAGGACGCCGTCCTGGCTCTCGTGTGCCAGGGGCTGAGCAACGCCCGGATCGGCGAGCGGCTCCATGTCGCGGAGTCGACGGTTAAGTCCCACGTCAAGACGATCTTGGGTAAGACCGGCTGCCACAACCGGGTCGAACTCGTCATCTACGCGCTGACCACCGGGCTCGTGCAGCCGCAGTAGCCTTCCTCCCCAGGGAGGAGATACGGCAACGGTGGTTGCCGCCGACCGTGTCCCTGGTGGGGATCCGCCGAGGTACCGGCGCGCACGAGCATGGGGCCATGACAGCTACCACCACAACGTCTCCTCTCCCCTCCCCCGCCCATGCCGCTGGCGTTGCCCCCGGGCTGAGGCTCGTCGGGGTCTCGAAGTCCTTCGGCCATCAGACGGTCCTCACCGGGCTCGACCTGTCGGCCTATCCCGGACGCGTCTACGGGCTGCTCGGTCTCAACGGTGCCGGCAAGTCGACCGCCTTCAACATCTCCCTGGGACTGCTCAAGCCCGACGCCGGCCGAGTGGAGATCCAGGGCGATCCGTTCTGCCGGCGCAGCCTGGGGCGGGTGGGGGCCTCTATCAACGGTCCTGCGCTCTTCCCCCAGCTGTCCGCACGGCGCAACCTGCTCGTCCACTGCCGCCTGACCGGCACCTCCCCGGAGACGATTGCTCCGCTCCTGGAGCGCGTGGGTCTGGCTGGGGTCGGCAGGAAGCGCGCAGGCTCCTTCTCCACGGGGATGAAGGTGCGCCTGTCCCTGGCCATGGCGCTGCTGAACGACCCGGAGGTCCTCATCCTCGATGAACCCCAGAACGGGTTGGACCCCCAGGGCATCATCGAGCTGCGCGACCTCGTGCGGGACCTGGCCGATGAGGGGCGCACCGTCGTCGTCTCCAGCCACCAGCTCGGCGAGATCGCCCGCATGAGCGACGACATCGGGGTTCTGGTCACCGGGCGCCTCGTCTACGAAGGACCGCTGGCCGATTTCGCCGACGCCGATGACGAGCGGGCCATGGAGAAGGCATTCCTGGAGGCCGTCACCGGAGGCGGGCGTCGCACTGAGACGGAGGTCCGCGCATGAGCGCCGCTGTGCAGCCGCAGACTCCGATGAGGGTGCGGGAGAAGGCTGCGGTGAAGGTGAACCTGTGGGACCTGGTGCGCGCCGAGCTCACCCGCAGCCGGCGCACCTTCACCTGGGGCATCATCGGGGCGACTCTCATCTTCACCGTTCACACCATCATCCTGGCGAATGCCTCCATCAACGGAGGAGTCGTCGAAGAGGTGCAGTGGAACGGCAACGCTTTGGCGTGGATGCATCTGTACGCCGGGGCCTTCGCGGTTCCCATGGGACTGCTGACCGGTGCCATGGCCCAGTGGCGTGAACGGCGGTGGCGTCAGGGTGGAACGGCCTGGCGCGCCGTCGAGCCGCGCCGGGTGGTGACCGCCCGCATCGTGGTCCTGAGCCTGTCGGCGCTGGCCTGCCAGGCAGCGCTCGTTGCCCCGGTGGTGGGGCACGCCCTCATCATCGGCAACGGCTGGGGGCCCTGGGACAGGTACCTGCTGTTCGCCCTCTTCATGTGGATTGTCGTCACCGGTTCCTGCGCCTGGGGTATGGCGGCCTTCCGCGTGTTGCGAGTCATCGCCGTCGGGGTCGCGCCCGTGCTTGGGCTCATCTGGTCCGGGGTGGGGGTGACTCAGGCCGAGCGGACCGACTGGTGGACACTCCCGTGGACCTGGACGGCCCGGGTCCCGCTGCCCCTGTTGGGTGTTCACGGCAACTCCGTTCTCCTCGAGGAGGACTCTCCGGTGTGGGGCTACCCGCTCCTGCCCGGATTCCTGCTGACGACCGGCCTGACCCTGGTCGGCATTGGGCTGGCCGTCCTCAGCGGCATGCCCAGGGGTGTTGAGTTCTCGGCCTCATCCGTCGCCTGGCTCAGCCGGCTGCTTCCCAGCAGAGAGCACGACGACGCTGCGCTACCGGAGAACGTCTCGGAACAGGCTTCGACGACGCCCCGGAGTACCCCGCAGATCCGCGCCATGCCCGCCACCCGCATGGTCCGCATCCCCGGCACGCGCAGCGCCGTCCTGGCAATGGCCGGCGCCCTGCCCTGGACCGTGTGGGTGGTTCTGGCGGTCCTGTTACTTGCCTTCCTGGGGGTTCTCCGCTCCGCCTACCCGCCCGACTACGGGCAGAGCTTCCTCGAGCTCGTCGGTGTGCCGCTTGCCGCGGCCATCACCGGCATCATGGTGTGGGGACGGCTTCAGCCGGCCTGGCGCACGCTCCTCACTCGCCAGGGAGCCGGCGGGATCCTGACTTCAACCGCGGTCCTCAGCGCCCTCTTCCTTCTCCCGGTCCTGGTCATCTCCTGGATCGTGACCGTCCTCGGCGACACTCTGACCCGCACCGACCCGAACTTGCCGGCGGTGACCGGCCCGGTCTATGGACTCATGGTGATGCCGGCCGTGGCCTTCATGATCGCAGCCGTCAGCCTGGCGGTGGCTCTGAGCACCCGGATCGTCG
This sequence comes from Actinomyces sp. oral taxon 849 str. F0330, assembly GCF_000239715.1. NCBI lineage: Bacteria > Bacillati > Actinomycetota > Actinomycetes > Actinomycetales > Actinomycetaceae > Actinomyces > Actinomyces sp. oral taxon 849. Next base: position 146,881 of record NZ_JH470350.1, read on the forward strand.
CGGCGATCGTCCTCAACTCCATCCTGGTCGTCATAGGGCTGCTTATCGGCGGTAACGAGATCATGGCGGCCACCTGGCTGTGGCGGCTGGCCCCCTGGGGCTGGATGACCGTCGCCCACCAGTTCCCCGAACGCTGGCTGACGATCGTCGTCCTCAGCCTGCTCATCGGGTCGATGGCAATGGTATCGGCAACGCTCGGCGCCCGACGCGCGGCCATCCGGGACTGAACCGGATCGGGCTGAGCAGGTTCGAGCGGCCGGCGCGGGCCGCATGGATCGCCCCGGGCGCGTGCTTCCCGGTGAGGAAGGACACCCGCCCGGGGCCTTCGGCAGGACGATGAGAATGGCCCGCTCGGGTCTCGGGCAGGGCTGCGGTCGGTCGGCGGCCCATCCGCTTTCCGATAACCTAAGTACATGAAGACCTTCGAGGACCTTTTCAGCGAGCTGCAGCACAAGGCGGCCACCCGCCCCGAGGGCTCCGGGACGGTGGAGGAGCTGGACCGCGGGGTCCACTTCATCGGCAAGAAGCTCGTCGAGGAGGCCGCCGAGGCCTGGATGGCCTGCGAGCACGAGTCCGACGAGGCCGCCTGTGAGGAGATCAGCCAGCTGCTCTACCACGCCCAGGTCATGATGGTCGCCAAGGGCTACAGTCTCCAGGACGTCTACCGTTACCTGTAAACCGCGAAGCCCCCGTACATCCATTCGTCCTCCTCATCACAGCTCACCACAGATCAGGAACCGCCGTGTTGCGTATCGCCGTCCCGAACAAGGGCTCCCTGTCCGAGCCCGCCGTCACCATGCTCTCCGAGGCGGGCTACCGCACCCGCCGTACGGGCCGCGAGCTCGTGCTCGTCGACGAGGCCAACGACGTCGAGCTGTTCTTCCTGCGTCCACGCGACATCGCCGTCTACGTCGGCCAGGGCACCGTGCACGCCGGCATCACCGGACGCGACCTGCTCCTGGATTCCGGGGTCGACGCCGTCGAGCACCTGCCCCTGGGCTTCGCCCGCTCCACCTTCCGCTTCGCTGCCCCCAGGGGCACGATGACCTCCCTGGCCGATGTCGCTGGGAAGCGCGTGGCCACCTCCTACGACGTCTTGGTGCGCAGCTACTTGGCATCCCGGGGTGTGGAGGCCCAGACCGTTCACCTCGACGGCGCCGTGGAATCCTCCGTCCAGCTAGGCGTGGCCGACCTCATCGCCGACGTCGTCGAGACCGGCACGACGCTGAGGGCGGCAGGCCTGGAGACCTTCGGGGATGCGATCCTCGTCAGCGAGGCCGTGCTCATCACCACCGAGCAGTTCCGCGGCGAGCCCGGGCTGGCCACGCTCGTGCGGCGCCTGGAGGGCGTGCTGCGCGCCCGCGCCTACGTGCTCGTGGACTATGACATCCCCATGAACAAGCTGCACCTGGCGGCGGCCCTCACCCCGGGCATCGAGTCCCCCACCGTCTCCCCGCTGCAGAACCCTGACTGGGTGGCGGTGCGCGCCATGGTCCCGCGGGCGGACATGAACCGGGTCATGGACGAGCTCTACGAGGTCGGGGCCCGTGCCATCCTCGTCTCCTCACTGCTGGCTTGCCGGCTGTAGCCGGCCGCGAGGCATGGCAATGACAAGTGCTGTGGCCGCCACCAGCAGAACCGTGCAAGCGCCCAGCGCTGGGACGAGTCCAGCGGTGAATCTCTCACCAGGGGCGTAAGCGCCGAAGATGGTGAAGAGGGCGGTGCACAGCGCGATGCCTGTAGCCGTCCCCAGTTGGCGAGCCGTCTGATTGACCCCTGAGACTACGGCACGGTCCCGAGACGCGATCCCCTCCAGGACTGCGGTTGCCAGCGGGGAGAAGGTCAGCCCCATGCCAGTACCCGCGATGAGCATGGGCGGGACGTAGGAGCCGTAACCGCTGCTCGTGTGCGCCAGGAGCATGAAGCACCCTACTGCCGCCGTCTGCAGCACCATACCGATCAACAGCACCGCCCTCGGCCCGTAGTGCTTGACGAGCACGCCCGCTACCGGGGCCACCACCATGGGAACCATGGTCCATGGCGCTGCGCGCAGGCCCGACTCCAGCGGGTCGAAGCCCATCCCGATCTGAAGGTACTGACTGACGAGGAACACTGATCCGAAGATCCCGGCGGAAAAGAGCATCGCTACAGTGTTGACCAGGTTGAAGCGCCGGTCGCGGAACAGGCGCACTGGCACGAATGCGCTGCGAGCGGTGCGCTCCCGCCGGATGAAGCCGGCCAGTGAGGCCAGTGCTAGAGCAAGGCATCCAAGAACCAGGGGGCTGGTCCAGCCGCGGCTGCCACCCTCCACCAGTGCCCAGGTCAACGGGAAGATAAAGGTCGCTGCCATCGCCAGTCCCGCGAGGTCGGTCGTCCGGGCTCTGCTTCTGTCTATGACGGCGAGTCTGCGAAGACTCCACCAGCCCAGCGCCAGGGACAGGGTGCCCACCGGAAGATTGATCCAGAAGATGAAGCTCCAGTGCAGATCCTCAACGACGGCGCCTCCGACGATGGGGCCGGCGGCAACACCCAGCCCGTTGACGCTGCCCCACACACCGATGGCGAGCTCTCGCAGGTGCGGGGGTACGGCGTCGGCCAGAAGCGCCAGGGACAGCGAACCGATGGCCGCCCCGCTGGCACCTTGGACCACTCTGGCGGCGATGAGCGCCAACGGCGTGGAGGCCAGTGCTGCCAGAGCCGAGGCCGAGGTGAACAGGAACACGGCCCACAGGAAGAGTCTGCGGCGCCCGATCCTGTCCCCCAATGCTGCGGTTGGCAGGATCAACGTGGCGTAGGTGAGCGTGTAGGCGTTGACGAACCATTGCAGCTCGGTGACCGAGGCCCCCAGATCCCGGTGAATCTGCGGTAGCGCGATCGTGACCACCAGTGAGTCCAGTGACGTCATCAGGGTGGGAAGGGCGATCGCAACCATGACCCACGCAGGAGGGATTCGATGATGGCCCTCGGTTCCGGTGAATGGTGGGCTGGAGGAAGGCTCGCCGAGCGAACGATGTGTGGCCTGAGCGGACAAGGTGACTCCTAACTGGATAGTGAAAGTGTCTACTTGATTAGATACCTTTACTATCTACTTGTCAACTCGATGCTCTCCGCCAGGAACCGCCAGGTACAGGAGATGTCGCCGTCGACATTTCAACCCATGGGTCGGGCTGCTGCTCTTAGAATCTCGATATCGGCGCGCATGAGTCCTGGGAGGTGTGTGTGCTCGTATGCTCGGACCTGGCCGGATATCACATGACGGCCCGGTGACGCCGCTGGAGAAGGAGGATCATGCGTATCTCGGAGCTCGCCCAGGAGTCCGGGACCCCGGTGGCGACGATCAAGTACTACATCCGCGAGGGTCTGCTACCCGCCGGTACGCCCGTCAATGCGCGGCAGTCCGACTATGGGACACAGCATTTGGAGAGGCTGCGCCTCATTCGGGGACTCATGAACGTCCTGGGTGCATCCATCGAGCAGGTGCGTGATGTCATCGGCGTGATCGATCAACCGGATCAGGAGCCGTGGGAGGCGATGAAGTTCGCGACCGAGGCGATCCCCGCTCCTCACCAGCACGAAAAGCCGGGAATCAGCAGGGCGCGTGTGGTATTAGAACGGCTCGGTCTACCCTGCTCTCCCGAGCATCCTGCGGTCAGGCACCTTGACTCGGCCCTGGCCTTCGCCGAGGAGATCGGCATGGCCATGAGCGCGGAGCAGCTGGCTGTGTACGTCGAGGCCGCGCGGCGGACTGCTCGCGCCGATGTCGAGCACATTCCTTGGCAATCGCGTGAGGACTCGGTGAGGCAGGCGGTCCTGGGGACCGTGGTCTACGAGCCGGTGCTCCTCGCGCTACGGCGCATTGCGCACCGCGAGCTCGGCATGGCCCACTACGAGCACCACGACGGCGAGCACGAGCTGGCGCCGAGCTCTCCGCCGGAGGGATGACGACGATGCGGCCAGCGTGCCCTGTCACCTGCGTATCTACTGCCCCAGCGGCACGCAGACCTCTGCCGCCCGGGGTGCCTTCTTGTCCCCCAGAAGCTTGTGGGAGGAGAGGAACTCGATCATCGAGGCGACGTCATCGACCCGCACCGAGCCGATGGGATGAGAACCGTCACCGCTGACCAGCTTGCCGGTGGCCACGGCGACCTCGCGCGCGCGGGCCGCTTGAGTGCTGTCCACCAGGTCCTGGACATGCTCTTTGGAGGTCTCGATGGCCATGTCGGGGTCCTTGACGAAGGCGTTCATGCCCTCGATCGAGGCCTTGACGGCGGCTTGGAGGTCCTGGCGGCGGGAGTCCAGCAGGGAGCGGGTCGTCACCAGTGAGGCGCCGACGAGGGGGATCTGGTCGGCGACCTGGATGGTGCGTACAGGAGTGCCGGACTGGGGGATCTGGACGGCGTCGTTGTTGGAGAAGCCGACCACCGCGTCGACCTTGCCGCCGACGAGCGCCGCCTGCTGGGTGTAGCCGATGTCCTGGATCGTCAGGTCCGACTCGGTCAGAGAACCCGTGGCCATGGCCAGCTGGAGGGCGTACCAGGTCTCCCCTTTGCGGCCCGGCGTGCCGACCGTCTTGCCCTTGAGGTCCGCGGGGACGTTGATCGCGGAGTCCTCCGGCACGATGAGGCAGGCCGGGTAGGACTGGTAGTAGCCGCCGATGACGACGAGGTCGTTTCCATTGGAGGTGGCCACCACCGCTTCATCGGCTCCGGCGATGACGAGGTGCTCCTGCCCGCTTTGGAGGGCATCGAAGAGCCCCTCCTGCGCCCCGTGATGGCGCAGCGTCACGTTCGCGGCGTACTTCCCATCTTTCTTGGCCATGTAGAAGGGGGCGAACTGGATGTTCGGCGTGTAGGTCAGGCCGACGGTCAATGCGCCTCCTCCGGCCGCAGAGGAAGCTGCGCGGCTCGCGGTTCCCGAGGAGCAGGCAGCCAGTGCGCCGAATCCGGTCAAGGCCAGGCCGCCGGCCAGCAGGTGGCGGCGTGAGGGGGCCGGGTATGCGAGTTCCGTGCGCGAGAGGGCCATGAGGATTTCCTTTTCTTCCGAGGGTGAGGAACGCGTGTGGTGGGACTGGGCTAGACGGCGTGGCGGCCGCGCAGGGCGTCTACGGTGCGGCTGCGTCGCTCGAGCTCGTGCAGCGCCCAGTGGATGGAGGTGGCCAGAATGCATAGAAGGGTGATCGTGGCGAACACACCGGTGGTGTCCCCTCGGCTCTGCTGAGTGGAGAGCACCGTTCCCAGGCCCTCACCGCCCATGATGAGCTCGCCGACGACCGCGCCGGTGACCGACAGGGTGAAGCCGGTGCGCAGCCCGGTGTAGATGGCGGGCAGGGCCATGGGCAGCTCCATGTGGATGAGCATGCTCAGGCCGTGGGCGCCGTCGAGCCGGGCCGCGTCCATGACGTCCGCATCCAGGCCGCGCAGGCCCAGCAGCACCGTGACCGTGATGGGGAAGAAGACCATGAAGGCACACAGGGACCACGACCGGCAGGGTTCCATAGCCGATCCACAGAACCAGCAGAGGGGCGACGGCGACACCGGGAACCGCCTGGCTCGCCGCGACATACGGTAGGACGGCCCGTGAGAACAGCCGCCAGCGGTACAGGGTCCAGGCCAGGGGCAGGGCGAAGACGGCGGCCAGGAGGCAGCCGAGGAGAGCCTCGCGCAGCGTGATCCAAGCTCGCCACCCCAGTCCGACCTGGGTCAGACTCAGCCACAGACGCTCGACGACGGCCAGGGGGCCGGGCAGGAAGATCTTGGGAATGGCACCCGATCCGGTGGCGATCTGCCACAGGATTAGCAGGGCGGCGCCCAGTCCGACGGCCGGCCACGGCCCGTTCTGCTCGGCAGCGTGGATGCGGCGCCGGCGTCTGGCGGGCGGCTGTGGTAGTGGCTCTGCCGACAAGGCTGTCGGAGAATCTGAGGAGGCCCGTGGTCCGGGACGGGCGCTGGATGACGAGACATGGGAAAACTGGGGACGCGCGGCCTTGCCAATGGGGCTGGGGCTGTACACGGCGGTCTCCTCCCGGATCCTTCCGGGAGCGGGAGCCCCCGGCTGCACCGGGGTCCGCCTGCGCGCCGTCGGTCGGCGCACACACGTGCTGGGCGCCCGCTCCGGTCGATACCCGATCGATCCACGACTGATCGTGGAATCTGGGACGTCGTCCTGAGTTGCGGGTCTCCCCGCGGGGCGCCACGCGCATCCTCCCATCCGGACTCTCACCGTCGGTGCCGGAGTTCCACCGGCTCAACCGCTGGTCCCCCGGCTGCCTGACGCTGCCGTGGCACGAGCGGGTCGCGGACTGTTACCGCCGGTTCGGACTTTCACCGACCCCGGAGCACGTTGCTGTCGGTAAGGATACAACGTGGATCGTCCCACGGCGATACCCGAGATCCCTCAATGGCTGGGCGGGCTCACAAGATGTCGCTCGGCGTGCGGCTCGAGCGGTCGCCCCTGGCAGAAAAGTGGCGCACGGCGTCCGCAACCGCGCGACGCAGATGGTTCGGGCCCCGCCGCAGAGATGACTCCAGTGGTTCTGAAGGATCGGAGATCTGGACGATATCCCGGACTCCCAGATCACTCAGACGTTGCTGAGCCTCGGCATCGACCCTGACCCGCCCGGCGAAGACGATGGAGGGCGCGCCGCACTCGCATGCCAGTCGGAGCACCCCGCTGACCGCCTTGCCGTCCAAAGACTGTCCATCCAGCGTCCCTTCCCCCGTCAGCAGCAGATCGGCTCCCTCCAGCCGCTTGCGCAGCCCCACGACTCGAGTCAGGTGGTCGATGCCGGTGGCGAGTTCAGCACCGAGAACAGCCGTCAGGGTGAAGGCGGTGCCGCCGGCGGCACCGGTGCCCGGGCGGCAAGCCCAGTGGCTCAGACCGAGGACTCCAGCCAGGCGCGTCATCTCACCGTCGATCCATGTGATCGCGGGCCCGATCAGTCCCTTCTGCGGGCCGAAGACGGCTGCCGCGCCGCGGGGTCCCGTGAGCGGATTCGTCACATCCCCGGCCACCGTGATGCTCATGCCCTCAAGACAACGGCGAGCGGGCTCGACCTCGATACTCCTGATGCGGGGGAACTCGGCGGGCACCGGATCCACCTCGTGACCCCGTTCGTCCAGGCAGCGGGCACCCAACGCCACGAGCATCCCCAGGCCCAGGTCGTTGGAGGCCGACCCGCCCAGTCCAATGAGCAGTGAGCGGGCGCCTGCGTCGAGCGCGGCAGCGATGACATGACCGAGCCCTGCGGTCGAGGAGCGCATGACGTCCCGCTCCCCCGGCGCGATGTGCTCCAGTCCCACGCTGGAGGCCAGGTCGACGACGGCGCGGTGGCCATCGAGCCCGAAACCCGCTGTCAGTGGGCGGCCCAGGGCGTCGATGGTCGACACTTCTCGCCACGAGGCAGCCCAGGCGGAGGCGATGGCCTCAGCGAAGCCCTCCCCTCCGTCGGAGACGGGCACCTGGTTGATTGCACACGCGGGCAGCGCGTCCCGGACTCCGGCCGCCATGGCTCTGGCGGCCTGCACCGCGGTCATGGACTCCTTGAAGGAGTCGGGGGCGACGACGATCCTCATGCCTGCAGTACTGCCCGTCTTCCCTGTCCGGCTACGCGCGTGAGGCGGTGACAGCGGCGTCGAACTCCTCGGAGATCTCCTCCGAAGGTCGGCTCGTGCGGGACACGGCCCAGGCCACGGCCAAGTTGCCCAGGAAACCGGGAACGATCTCGTAGAGATCGAAGATGCCGCCGGGACCGCCGGAGACGTTTCCCCAGATCATGACGATGACGGCGCCGGTGATCATGCCGGCGAAAGCGCCCATGGCGCTCAGGCGCCTCCAGTACAGGGACAGCAGGATGGTCGGTCCGAAGGAGGCCCCGAAACCGGCCCAGGCGAAGGCCACAAGGTCGAGGATCGTTTTGCTGGGGTTCCAGGCCATGACGGCCGCGACCAGAGCGATCGCGAAGACCGCCATGCGCGAGTAGAGCACCATCCGGTTACTGCTGATGTCGCTGCCCCGGGTGCGGTTCATCGATCCGTACAGGTCCTCGATGAGCGCCGATGAGGTCACGAGCAGCTGCGAGGAGATCGTCGACATGATGGCGGCGAGAATCGCTGCCAGCATGAATCCGGCCACCAGTGGGTGGAAGAGCAGCTTACCCAGTGTGATGAAGACGGTCTCTGGGTCCGCCAGCTTGCTCTTGTCATGCTGGTAGACGGCCACACCGACGATGGCGGTGCCGGCTGCGCCCAGAACGGCGAACAGCATCCAGCCGATCCCGATGGTGCCGCCGGCGACGGCCTCCTTGGGGCTGCGGATAGCCATGAATCGGACGATGATATGCGGCTGACCGAAGTAGCCCAGTCCCCAGGCCAGCGCCGAGATGACGCCGATCACCGTTGTTGTCGGCCCCCAGGCGGCCCAGTAGTGGGGATCGACCTCGGAGACGGCCTTGACGAGGTTGGACACTCCGCCCAGGTGCATGACTCCGACGACGGGCACCATGACCAGGGCCGCCACCATCATGAGCCCTTGAATGAAGTCGGTGTAGGACACGGCCAGGAACCCGCCGATGAGCGTGTAGACCACCGTGATGGCGGCGACGATGACCATGCCTAGGTGGTAGTCCATCCCGAAGGAGGACTCGAAGAACCGTCCGCCGGCCACCATGCCGGAGGAGACGTAGAAGGTGAAGTAGACCAGGATGATCAGACCACTGGACCAGCGCAACAGCCGGCGTGTGTCGTGGAGGCGGTTGTCCAGGAAGCTCGGGACTGTGATCGAGTTGTTAGCGACCTCGGTGTAGGCGCGCAGGCGGGGAGCGACCAGCAGCCAGTTCGCCAGGGCTCCGATCGTCAGTCCGACGGCGATCCATCCCTCGACCAGGCCGCTGGCGTACAGGGCGCCCGGCAGCCCCATGAGCAGCCACCCCGACATGTCCGAGGCGCCTGCCGACAGCGCCGCGACCCAGGGGTTGAGGTCGCGGTCGGCAAGCATGTAATCGTCGAAGTTGTCCGTTCGCAGGTAGGCCCAGCCTCCGATGGCGAGCATGGCCACGAAGTAGACGATCATCGCAATGGCCTGATAGGTAGCGTCAGTCATTCGTATGTCCTCACGTCAGTCAGCGGTGAGACGTATCGCGGCTGGCTGCGCGCGACAGAATCGGGGTCTCCGCTATTTTCTTGCGCAGGCTTGGTTTCACCGCGCATGCACGACGATCGCGATCGCGTAGTCGCCGTCATGGCTCAGAGAAACCGGCCAGCACCCCGGGGTCGATACCTCCTGTCCGAGGCTGTGCTCAACAGCGCGGGCAATAGCGCCGCTCAGACGCAGGGATGGCCGCCCCCACCGATCAGTGACAAGCTCAACCTCGCGCCAGTCGACGTCCTCGCTCAGGATAACCGGAGAAGCGCTATTTCCGCGACTGTTGGCATATTGCGCATGCGCCTGGCTCCAGGCCTTGATGAATGCCTCCTTGGCCGCCCATCTGGCAGCCAGGTGCTGGGCTGGGCGTGAACCCTTCTCCTGCGCGCGGCGATGGGCCTCGCGGAGCTCTCGCGCCGTGAAGGCCCGCTGTGCGAAGACACTACCGGGCTGATCGAGTTGGGTCTCGAATCCTGGAATGTGCACCAGGTCCGTTCCCACCGCCAGAACGGTTGTGCCAGGGGAAGCCTGCCGCATGTCCGGAAACTGTGGCTCAGTCATTCTGGAACCCTCATGAAGCAAAACTCACAAATCAATGACGCAAATCCTTTGACAATTCCAGGTGAGCAAAACAGGGCCGGTTCTACAGACGGTATCCATCGTCTGCAGAACCGGCCCTATCCACTATCGTGATGAGTTCACTCGCCGGCGTGGTAGACGCCGTCAGTGCCCAGGCGGGCATCGGGGTCGAGCAGCATAGCGGCCTCGACCTCGTGCGGGTCGCGCTGCTTGGACTCCTCACCCAGACGACGGCCCTGGACCGGCTCGAACAGCGGGGCCCGGCCGATCATGCCGGCGCGACGGCGCCTGGTACCTGCTGCCAGGCGGGCGTTGGCGGAGGCCAGCCAGGCGTCGACCGCCTCCTGGCCCGCGGCCTGGCGCAGCGCCGCCTCGAAGGCGCCGGGGTGGACGATCGCGATGAGGCCGGAGACGTGCCC
>NZ_JH470350.1:157036-160714 GCF_000239715.1 Actinomyces sp. oral taxon 849 str. F0330
GCACCGGGCCGGCGCCCGGGACTCGTCCGTCCTTGCCGCCGCGGCCGGCCAGGCGGATGGGCCTGCGCGGCCACACCCAGAAGGCGTCCTTGGCCAGCGGGGCGTCGACGACATCCAGCGAGGCGTTGCCGGGAGCCACGCCGGAGGCGAGGATCTCGGTCAGGCCCGCGACTTGGAAGACCGCGGCACCGCCCTTGGCGTGACCGGTGATGGTCTTCTGCGAGACCGCCACCAGCGAGTTGCCCTCGGAGCGCCCCAGGGCGCGCGCCAGACGCGTGTGGAGCTCGGACTCGTTGGGGTCGTTGGCGCCGGTGGAGGTGTCGTGCTTGGAGACCAATGCGATGTCGTCGGCCTCCACGCCCAGGGCCGCCAGAGCCTTGGCCAGGCGCGAGTCGCGCCCGCCACGGCCGGCGCCCAGAGCGCCCAGACCCGGAGCCGGGATCGAGGTGTGGGCGCCGTCGGCGTAGGAGGAGACGAAGCCGACCACACCGGCGACCGGAAGACCCAACTGGGCCGCTACCGAGCCGCGGGCCAGGATCACCGTGCCACCGCCCTCGGCCTCCACGAAGCCACCGCGACGGCGGTCGTTGGCGCGCGAGAAGTGGCGGTCGGAAATACCCTTGGCGCGCATGGCCGCGGCCTCCGCGGTGGCGTTCATGTTGCCGAAGCCGACCACGGACTCGATCGAGATGTCGTCGATGGCGCCTGCTACGACGACGTCGGCCTTGCCCAGGGCGATCTTGTCCCAGCCCTCCTCGATGGAGACGGCCGCGGTGGCGCAAGCGCTCACCGGCTGGACCATGGCGCCGTAACCGCCGATGTAGGACTGCATGACGTGGGCGGCCACGACGTTGGGCAGGGCCTCCTGGAGGATGTCACTGGGACGCTCCTCCCCCAGGAACCGGCCGACGAACATCTTGCGCATCGACTCCATGCCGCCGAACCCGGTGCCCTGAGTGGAGGCCACGTCGGAGGGGTGGACCGCCTTGAGCAGCTCGGCCGGGGTGAAACCGGCCGACAGGAAGGCGTCGACGGCCGTGACCAGGTTCCACGAGGCGATCGGGTCCATGCCCTGGGTCATCGAGGCGGGGATGCCCCAGCGCTCCGGGTCGAAGTCGCGCGGGAACTGGCCACCGACCGTGCGGGACAGGGCGGCGCGGCGCGGTACCCGGGCCAGCGAGCCAGCCAGGCGGGTGACGGTCCACTCGCCGGTCTCGGCGTCGGGGACCACGAGCGTGTGCTCGGGGTCGGAGGCCTCGATGGTGCGGGCCGTGGCCTCATCGGGAACTGACAGGGTGATGTCGCGGTCGAGGTAGACGGTGACCTCCTCGTCGGCGATCGGCGCGATGACGCCGTCGTCGACGAACTGGCGGATACCGCAGCGGGCCACGACCTCGTCACGGTAGCGCTCCAGGATGTCGGACTCCTCGACCATCTCGCCGTCGGTGTCATACCAGCCGGCCTTGGGGCTGTCCTGCCAGGTGAGCAGGCCCATGCCCCAGGCCAGTTCGAGGACGCCCGCGGCGGTCAGGTCGACGTCCTCCCCGCCGCTCATGCCCAGCTCGGCCTCGCGGCGCGTGCGTCCCGAGCCCCAGGTGGAGACCTCGCCGGTGGAGATGATGACGACGAGGTCATCGAGGTCGGCGCTCACCTCGCCCCACTGGGGGGCGGTGGGCTGGGTCGGGACGACCGGGGTGGGCAGCGCCTTGATGACGGCCGGGGCCTCGCTCTCCTGCACGGGTGCGGCCGCCTGGGCAGCGGCGTTCTCACGCAGAGCGACCAGATCGATGCCGTCGCCCAGCCCACCGGTGAGATCAGCGTCCACGGGAGCCTGGGCGGCGCGCGTGCGCACCTCGGTGGTGCACAGATCGGTCAGCTCGGAGGCGATCTCCTCGGTGGTCCAGGTGCGCACGCCGGCGGCCTCGACGGCGGCGACCAGCGGGTCGTTGCCGCCCATGAGGCCGGTGCCCCTGACCCAACCGATGCGCGGGTGGGCCAGCGTCACGCGCTGGGCCCAGGCCCGCTCGGAGGACCAGCGGTTGGCGATCGCGTCCAGGGCGGACTTGACCTCGCCATAGGCACCGTCACCGCCGAAGATGCCCCGGTTCGGGGACCCGGGCAGCACCACGTGGAGGCGGTGGTCGACGTGGGTGTCGGTGCCAATCGCGCTCAGGGCCGCGATGGTGCGCTCCACCGACCACAGCAGCAGTCGGGTCTGGGACTCAGCAGCCGGTCCGGCGTCGGCCAGCGTGCCGGAGACGCGCGGTGCGGCGAAGGGGAACAGGAGGGTGGGGACCAGGGCCGCCTTGACGACCTTGGTGGATCCGCCGGAGGTGACCACCTGGTCGTTGCCGATCCACTCCGCCAGGGCGTCGACGTCACGGTAGGAGGACAGGTTCGCCGGAACCATCCAGAGCTTGGCGCCGGCCGCGGCGTGCTCGCGGTAGAGGGTGGTGGCGAACTCCAGTCGCTCATGGGTCAGTCGCGAGCTGGTGGCCACCACGGTGGCACCTCCGGCCAGGAGCTCCCCGACGACGGCCGCGGCGATGGAGCCGGGGGCCACGCCGGTGACGACAGCCACGTCCTCGGACCAGCGGACCGTGGGTGCACCGGCCTGGGGGGCCTTCGGCGCCGCCTGGGCGATCTCAGTCAGGATGGCGGTGCGCTCGGCGGCATCGGCCAGTTCGGAGCCCTTAACCTGCTTCGCCCACCAGGTGGCGTGGTCGGCCACCGCCCGCCCCAGGCCCACGAAGCGTTCGGGGGCAAGGAGACGGCGGGAGGCCTCCAGGTCGGTCTCGCCGGAGCCGAGACGGGCGACATCCTCGCGGGCCGTGGCCCAGCGGTCGTCGATGAGGACGGCCCGCTCGGGGGTGAAGACCGGGGTGACGGACTTGACCCATCCGGCGCCGAGCTCGGCATCCAGGGCCGCCAGGGCGGCCCTAGTGCGGGCGGCCTCGTCGTCGGCGTCAGCCGGGACGGTGGCCTTCTCGGTCAGGCCCAGGGCATCCAGGAGGGTACGGGCCGTGGTGGCCAGGACACCCTCATCTCCGGTGACGCTCTGGGCGAAGGCGTCCAGAGCGGCAGAGTCGACGACTGCCCCGCCGGCGCCACCGGCGCTCGGCTTGGAGACGGCAACACCGTGGTCGGCGGCGACGGCCTGAACGGCGGCGTCGATGAGGGTGTCGACGGCCCCGGCGCTGGTCAGTGGCGATGAGGAACCCAGCGAAGCCAGGTCCTCGCCGCGCATCGAGGTGCCCTCGCGGGTGCCCAGGAACAGTGCGGCGGTCACGTGGGAGACCCAGCCCTGCCCCAGGCCCCAGGTGCCCGTGAGACGGTCGGCGATCCGGGAGGCGCGTACGCCGGAGGGCCCCAGGAGGCGGCCCAGGCCCACACGGATGGCCTCGGTGAGGACCGGTCCGAAGGCCTTGTAGCCGGGAGCGCCCTTGGCGACCGTGGCGGCCAGGGCCGTCATGTCGGCGTCGGCGGCGCCGTCGATGGAGGCGAGCTCGAGCTCGGTGCCCAGGTCCATGAGGAGCTGGTTGCGGCGCGAGGAGACACCGTTGGTGAGCGTCTCGGTGGTGTCGGTGGCGCCGATCTGCTCGGGGCGGATGCGTGCGGCGTGGGCCAGCAGCACCGTCAGAGCGTCGGTCGCGCCGAAGGGCAGGTCGTCCACCGGCC
>NZ_JH470350.1:161143-162830 GCF_000239715.1 Actinomyces sp. oral taxon 849 str. F0330
AGTCGCCGCAGCGGGTGCGGCCTCGACCGCGGGAGCAGGGGCCTGCTCGGCCGGGGCGGTCTCAGCGGGAGCGTCGGCCTCGGCGGAGGGCTCCTCGGCGGTTGGGGCGTCGAACTCCGGCTCGGTGAGCTCCACCGCCGGGTCGGTGTCGGTGGCCAGGACCCGGGCCTCATCACGGCGGGCGTTGTGCACGGTGACGTGGCGCCCCGCGTGCTGGGGCAGACGCAGGGTGTTGGTGGCCAGGTTCGCCAGCGTGGGCGAATTGGCCAGACCGACCTCGACGATGTGCTCGATGCCCAGACCTCCCTCGCTCGGGGAGGACAGCAGGATCTCCTGGGTCTCGATCCAGCGCACCGGGGAGGCGAACTGCCAGGCCAGGAGCTCGACGAGCAGGACCCGGGCCAGCTCGGTGGGCCGCTTCACCCAGGAGTCCCAGCTAGCCAGGATCTCCTCGATCGGCTCGGAGGGCACGACCTCGAGGATCGAGCGGGCGAAGTCCTGGGTCAGGGCGAAGGGGCGTGCCACCAGGTTGGGCACGTAGTGGCCCACCAGGCGCTCGACATCCAGGTCATCGGGAACGAGCTCGAGCAGGCGGCCGCGGAACTCCGGGACGCCGGGGCGCAGCACCTCGGAGTGGAAGGGCACGTCGATGCCGGGAACGAACATGAATGGGTTCTTGCCCCCGCGGGCCTTGGCCTTGGCACGGGCGTCCGTGGCCAGGGCGTCCAGGCCCTTGATCGTGCCGGCCACGGCGTACTGGACCCCGGCCAGGTTGTGGTTGACGATCTGGAGGAACTCTCCGGTCTCTTGGGAGATCGACTTCACGTAGGCCTCGACCTCGTCGGCCTTGATCCCGGCCTGGTTGGGCCGCAGAGCGCCCATGCGGTAGTTCGATGCGCCGTCGGCGTCGCGGGGCACCAGCGAGTGCATGGTGGAGCCGCGCTGGAAAACGATTGAGATCATCGTCTCCACGGGCATGACGCGGCCGTAGGCGCTCAGGGCCGTGTATTCGCCCAGTGAGTGGCCGGCGAAGGCGGCGCTGTCCACCAGGGCACCGGCCTCGGCCAGGCGCGCGGTGGTCGCCATGGCCACGGTGGCCAGGGCCACCTGGGTGAACTGGGTGAGGTTGAGCAGGCCCTCGGGATGGCGGTAGGTGACGCCGCGGGCGGTCATCTCGGTGGGATTGTCGCGCACCAGGTTGATGACGGAGAAGCCCAGCTCGGCGCGGGTATGGGCGTCGGCGCGCTCCCAGACCTCGCGGGCGGCCTTGGAGGAGTTCATCTCGTCCAGGCCCATGCCGGGGGCCTGGATGCCCTGACCGGGGTAGATGTAGGCGGTGGGCTCGGGGGTCGTCACGGCGGTGCCGCGGGAGACGACCTCGCCGTTGATGCGGCAGACGACCTCCAGGACGTAGCCGCCGCCGACCACCAGGCCGGTGCGCTCCACGGTGATCTCGACGTCGTCACCCAGCTCCACCGGGCCGGTCATGACGTAGGTCCAGCCGGCCAGGACGTGGCGGGAGCCGTCGGCGGCGGTGGAGGCGGCCACCTGCTGGGCGGTGGCAGACAGCCACATGCCGTGGACGAGCGGGGCGTCCATACCGGCCACGTGGGCGGCGTTGTAGGAGGTGTGGATCGGGTTGAAGTCGCCGGTGACCCGGGCGAAGGCCGTCATGTCCGCAGGCGCG
>NZ_JH470350.1:163896-297563 GCF_000239715.1 Actinomyces sp. oral taxon 849 str. F0330
GGCGCCCAGGCGGCCGGCAGCCTCCTGCTCGCCGGTGCCGGCGTCTCGCAGGGCATCGACGGCGGCGGTCTCGAAGCGGCCCAGCAGCTCACCGACCGGCTCGTTGATGGTAGTGATACCGGCGACAGCCACGGGACCGGGGATGATGCGCACCTGGTCGGCGGTGTAGCGCGGGTCCTGGGACTGCCACAGGGAGTCGGTGCCCCACCAGCGCAGGATGTCGGCGTCGACTACGGGGACAAAGGGCACGGGCTTGGGGTGCTTGCGGCACAGGTCGACGAACCAGGCGGCGTCG
Source organism: Actinomyces sp. oral taxon 849 str. F0330 (assembly GCF_000239715.1). Taxonomy (NCBI): domain Bacteria; kingdom Bacillati; phylum Actinomycetota; class Actinomycetes; order Actinomycetales; family Actinomycetaceae; genus Actinomyces; species Actinomyces sp. oral taxon 849. The sequence continues at coordinate 164,192 of NZ_JH470350.1, forward strand.
ACGGGCTCCACGAGGGTGGAGGCGGCTGACGGGTAGCGCTCGGCCAGGGCGGCCAGGGCGGCGTCGGAGTCGATGACGGCGTCGTAGTCGGCGAAGAGGGTGGGAATCTCGCCGTGGTCGGCCTGACTCAGACGGGCCTCGATACGGTGCAGCAGGTCGATGAAGCGGTCGTACCAGCCCTCGTCGGCCCAGTCGGCGCGGGTGGCGGAGCGCCCATCGTGGGGGGCGACGCACAGCTCGGCGTAGCGAGTGGCCCACTGAAGGTAGGTCATCTCCTCGACGTCGCCGAAATACGGCTTGGCGGTTTTGGCCAGGGCGTCGATCATCTCCTGACGGCGGGCGGCCATGGCGGTCTCGTCACCGGCGAGCTCCTGGATGAGACGCGAGGCCCGGGCCGAGGAGTTGTCGATCTCGTAGAGGTCGGCGCGCAGGTGGGACAGGCCCGAGGTCATGCCGCCGATGGACTCCCCGGAGGCGACCCAGCCGCCCTCGATCCCGGAGTCCTCGGGGATCCCGGGGGTGTCGACGAGGAGCTGCTTGACGTCGTCGTTGGTCTTGGCCTCCAGGCACGTCATAGCGGCGGTGCCAATCATGACGCCGTCGACGGGGGCTGCGGCCGTTCCATAGGCCTCGGCCCAGCGGCCGGTGAGGTAGTCGGCGGCGCGGGCGGGCGTGCCGATACCGCCTCCGACGACGAGCACGGCATTGTTCACGGCGCGGATGGCGTCGTAGGTGGCCAGGAGCATGGTGTCCAGGTCCTCCCACGAGTGGTGGCCACCGGCGTGCCCGTCCTCGATCTGGATGATGACGGGGCTGTCGGGCACGGCGCGCGCGATGGCCAGCACCTGGCGGATCTGGTCCACGGTGCCGGGCTTGAAGGCGATGTAGGGGAATCCCTCGGCGTGAAGGCGCTCGAGCAAGGCGGTGGCCTCGTCGAGCTCGGGGATGCCGGCGGAGATGGTGATGCCGTCGATGGGGGCGCCACCGGCGCGCGCCTTGGACAGCAGACGCTGGGTGCCCAAGTGCAGGTTCCACAGGTAGCGGTCCATGAACATGGCGTTGAAGGCCGCGGTGCGCCCGGGTTCGAGCGCCTCCTCCAGGCCCTCGAGGTTCTCGGCCAGGACGGCGGGGGTGGTCTGACCGCCACCGGCGAGCTCGGCCCAGTAACCGGCGTTGGCAGCGGCCGCCACGATGGCGGGGTCCACGGTGGTGGGGGTCATTCCCGCCAGGAGGACGGCGCTGCGGCCGGTCAGGCGGGTGAAGGCCGTGTCCAGGGTGAGGCGCCCGTCGGGCAGTCGGGTGATGCGCGGCGCGAAGCGGGAGCGGTCGACGCTGGGCTGGGGGGCGGCGCCGGCGCGGTCGAGGTCGTCGATGGCCTTGGCGGTGCCCGCGGGCACGACGGTGGTGCCGGTTCCTGCCACGACTCCCTCGGTGAGCCGGACCAGGACGTTGCCCGGTCCCAGGTCCAGGACGGTGCGCACCGGGGCGGCCGATCCGGTCTTGAGTGCCCCGGTGACCAGACCGGGCCAGTCCACCGGGTCGATGAGCACGGCGGTGGCGAGATCCCGGGCGAGCTTCTCGTCCAGGTCGCAGGCGGCCGCCCATGCGGCGACGTCGTCGACGGCGCTGGCCAGCAGCGGGGTGTGGAAGGGGACCGAGGTGGTGAGGAACTCGGTGACCGGGGCCAGGACAGCGCCCCCGCGGCGGCGGTCCTTGCGGGCCTTGGCGCTGCGGGCAGCGGCGGCCTCCAAGGCGGTGACCACGCGCTCGAGGTCGGCCGGGCGCCCGGAGAGGATATGGGCCTGGAGCCCGTTGGAGACGCCTACGGAGATTCGTTCGGAACCCGGCACCCGGGCCAGGACGGCGTCGAGCACGCTGCGGGTCACGCCGCGCACCGAGAGCATGGGGGTGACTCCCCCACCGTGCCCAGGTCGAGGCGGCGGGTGGTGCGGGTGGCCGCGGCGCCGATGAGGCGGGCGATGGCGTGAACCTGGATGACGCCCTCGCGGTCCGAAGCCCGTACGGCGTCAAGGAGGCTGACGCCCAGGACGCCCTGGGAGTGGCCGATAGCGCCCACCGGGGCGTGGGCGGCGGTGTCGATGCCGGCTGCCGGAAGCGAGGCCAGGACGGCGTGCTGGGCCATGAGGATGCCGGGCACGGAGACGTCGGCGCCGTCGGCGGTGGTGCGGTGCTGCGCCACGACCGGCGCGGCCGCATCGTCCAGGAGCCGCGAGCCGCGCGGGGTCACGGTGAGCAGATCGGTGGCCACGGGAGCCAGGCGTTCGGAAACAGCCCGGTCCACGGCGACGACGTCGTCGGCCAGCGTCTGGTCCAGAGAGACCAGATCGGCGAGCGCCTGACGCCAAGGAGTGGCCTGGCCACCGAAGGTGATGATGTAGGGCTCGCCTCCGCTCAGGCGCTCAGCGATCGTGGTCGCGGGGCTGGGGGCTTGCGAGGTCGTGTGCACGGTAGTGGTGTCCTTCGGTGTTGCGACGGCGTGGTCGGAGGTCTCGGAACGGTTACCAGAACTGAGTTCGGATGAAGACGGAGGAACTGACGACGAGTGGGATCTAGAGGGGGATGTTGTCATGTTTCTTGGGCGAGTCGGGGCGGGCGTCGTTTTTGGCGCGCAGCGCGGCAAGTGAATCGACGATGACGCTGCGGGTGTCCTCGGGGGCGATGACGGCGTCGATCTCCCCGATGGCCACTGCCTTGTCCGGGTTGATAACGGCATCGGTGTACTCGGCCACGAGCCGCTCGTGCTCGGCGGTGGCGGCCTCCTCGCCCTGCTCGTCGCGGACCTTGATCAGGTCGCGGCGGTGGATGATGCCGACGGCGCCGGCGGCGCCCAGCACGGCGATCTCGGCCCCCGGCCAGCAGAAGTTGAGGTCGGCGCCGATGGCCTTGGAGCCCATGACGATGTAGGCGCCGCCGTAGGCTTTGCGCAGGACGATCGTCACCAAGGGAACGGTGGCGGTGGCGTAGGCGTTGATGACCTTGGCGCCGCGGCGGATGATGCCGGCGTGCTCCTGCTCGGCGCCGGGACGGTAGCCCGGGACGTCGACGAAGGTGACCACCGGCAGCCCGAAGGCGTCGCAGAAGCGCACGAAGCGGGCGAGCTTCTCGGAGGCGTCGACGTCCAGGGTGCCGGCGTCCACCAGTGGTTGGTTGGCGACGATCCCCACCGGGTGGCCCTCGAAGCAGGCGAAGCCGACCACGACGTTTGCGGCGAACTCCTCCTGGACCTGGACCAGCTCGCCGTGGTCGACGACCGCCGAGACCACCTCGACGACGTCGTAGGCCTGGCGGGTGGAGGCCGGGACGATCTCGCCGACGCTGCGGGCGGCCTCGGCGTCAGCCTGCGCGTCGGCATCGTCGTAGGCGTACAGCGGGGCGTCGACCTCGGCCGATGAGGGCAGATAGGCCAGGAAGCTGCGTACCTGTCCCAGTGCGTCCTCTTCGTCCTCGGCCACATAGTGGACGACACCGGAGACCGAGCCGTGGATCTTCGCACCGCCGAGGTCCTCGGCGCTGATCTGCTCGCCGGTGACGGCGCGTACGACGTCGGGGCCGGTGACGAACATGTGCGAGGCCTGGCGGGTGGCGATAACGAAGTCGGTCAGGGCCGGGCTGTAGACGGCGCCGCCGGCGCAGGGACCGAGGATGACGCTGATCTGCGGGACTAGGCCGGAGGCAGCGCAGGTGCGGTTGAAGATGCGCCCGTACTGGCGCAGGGCGCCCACGCCCTCCTGGATCTTTGCGCCGCCGGAGTCGATGAGTCCGATGACGGGAATGCGCAGGCGCAGGGCGTCGTCCAGGAGGCGGACGATCTTGTCCCCCTCGATGGTGCCCAGGGCTCCGCCGGAGACGGAGAAGTCCTGGGAGTAGACCGCTACCTGGCGGCCATCGATCTGTCCGAAGCCGGTCACGACGCCGGAGGGGCGGGCCTTGTCCCCCGCCCCGGAGCCGGTGTAGCGGCCGATCTCCAGGAAGGTGGAGTCGTCGAGCAGGTCGTTGATGCGCTCTCGGGCGGTGCGCTTGCCTTTGGCGTGCTGGCGGGCGGCGGCTCGCTCCTCGGCCTCCCGGTCGACGCGGGCGATGCGCTGGCGGAAGGCAGTGGTGGAGGGCGAGTCCGCCATGGTGGTTCCCTGCGCCGGTGTATCGGCGGCCGGGCCGGCGCCGGCGTTGGAGTCGGTGCTCACGGTTCAGGCCTCCTCGGAGTTGCTATCGGGGGTGCTCATGCGCACCAGGACATCGCCGGCGGAGACGGTGCGTCCAGCACCGACGGGGATCTCCGAAATGGTCCCGTCGCTGGGCGCGTGGACGTAGTTCTCCATCTTCATCGACTCCAGGACCACGAGCAGGTCGCCCTGGCACACCCGCTGGCCGGGCTCGACGCAGATACGGGTGACGATCGCCTGCATGGGGGCGGCGATGACACCGGGTTCGGAACTGGTGGCCTCGGTCTCGCCGGGGGTTCCTGCGCGGGCCGAGCGCGCGGCTCCGCCGGAGCGGCCGCGCAGCGGCTGGGCCCGGTTGCTGCGCGGGCTGAAGCCTCGCGCCGGGTTGGAGGGGGCGAGGATCCCGTCGGGCAGGGTCAGCTGCATGCGCCGGCCGTTGAGCTCGATGATGTAGCTGGAACGGGTGCGCGGATTGGCGACCGTCTCCGAAACGGCCGGGGAGTCGTCGGAGTCCGACAATGCCCCAGCCCCGGCCAGGTCGGGCAGAACCTCGTTCTCGATCCATCGGGTCGTTACCATCAGCCGCCCGGTCTCGTCGGGGGCGGTGAAAGCGGGGCGTCCCAGGACCTCTGCGTGCAGAGAGGTGCACACGGTGACGCCTTCAACGATCGTCTCGCGCAGTGCGCGCCGGGCCCGGGCGATGGCCTGCTCCCGAGTAGCGCCGGTGACGACGATCTTGGCGAGCATCGGGTCGAACATGGGGGTGACGACGTCACCCTCGGTGACCCCGGACTCGATACGGATGCCGGGCCCGGCCGGCCAGCGCAGGCGGGTGATGGCGCCGGTGGAGGGGGCCAGGCCACGGGAGGGGTCCTCGCAGGTGATGCGCAGCTCGAGGCTGTGGCCGCGGGGCTCGTTGAGATCACCGAGATGGCCTCCCTCGGCGATGCGCAGCTGGACCTCGACCAGGTCGGTGCCGGTGACCTCCTCCGAGACGCAGTGCTCCACCTGGAGGCGGGGGTTGACCTCGAGGAACCACAGGTCGTCCTCGGGGGTCAGGAGGAACTCGCAGGTGGCCACCCCGACGTAGTCGACTGTCTCCAGGAGGCGGCGGGAGGCCTCGACGAGACGGTCGTGAACGCCTTCGGGCAGGAAGGGGGCCGGAGCCTCCTCGAGGAGCTTCTGGTTGCGTCGCTGCAGGGAACAGTCACGGGTGGAGACGACGGCGAATCCGCCGTGGGAGTCCCGGGCGCACTGGGTCTCAATGTGGCGCGCGGCGGTGACGAATCGCTCCAGGATGAGGGTGCCGCCGCCCAGCGCCGCCGATTCGAAGGCTGGGGTGGAGCTGACCTCGTCGTCGTTGTGCAGGACGGTGATGCCGCGCCCTCCGCCGCCGTCGGTGCGCTTGAGAGCGACCGGGTAGCCGTGGGCGGCGGCGAAGTCGATGACGGTATCGGCATCGGTGACCGAGTCGGTGATGCCGGGGACCGGAGCTACTTCGGCCCGCTCTGCGGTGGCGCGGGCGCTCATCTTGTCTCCGAGGGCGTCCATGGCCTCGGGCGAGGGGCCGACCCAGGTGATGCCGGCCTCGATGATCGAACGGGCGAAGTCGGCGTCTTCGGACAGGAAGCCGTAGCCGGGGTGGATGGCGTCGGCGCCGGTGGCGCGGGCCAGTTCGAGAACGGCCGCCGCATCGGTGTAGGACGAGCCCTCGGGCAGTGCGTAGGCCTCGTCGGCGAGCTCGGCGGCCGGGCTCATGAGGTCCTCGGGCGTGTACGGGAGGATCGATGTCGCCCCGAGATCGCGGGCGGTTCGCACGATACGCAGTGCGATCTCACCGCGGTTGGCGATGAGGATGCGGGAGAGGGTCACCAAGAGTCTCCTTGCCTGGACGGTGCCGGGTTGGCGGCGGGGCCCTCCTTGGGCCGTGGATGATGGATCCGTGCCTTCCCTACAAGCGCAGGCGGACAGATCCGCTGAACGACGACGTTACGTGGTCAGGGCACCACAATCCATTTGTGGAAACCTCACAAAGACTGGGAGTTGCGTTGGTGTAACAACCGAGACCCCAGCAATGCTGCGGCATAACGGGCGCCTGGCAAAGGTGTCTCTCACCTCCTGAAGGCCTTTGAGGTTTCCCACAAGACTCAAGGTGAAGATCATCGCAGTGCACCCTTCGTCTCATCTACCTCATGAGTATCTCCTTTCTCGGGCCTGGGGCGGAGGCCATCATCAATGGTCGTGACTGCGATCGTGCCGGTGGGAAGAAGCCGCCTCACGCAGCTCGCGGATGGCGGCCAGGGCATCCTCGGCCCGGTATACCGCCGATCCGGCGACGAAGACATCGGCCCCTGCCTGCGCCGCACGCTCGATCGTCTGCGAGGTAATGCCGCCGTCGACCTGCACGCGCAGGTTGAGCCCCCTGGCTCCCACCAGCTCGCGTGCCCGGCGGATCTTGGACAGCATCGACTCGATGAAGGGCTGCCCCCCGAAGCCCGGCTCCACGGTCATGAGAAGGAGGAGGTCGAACTCCCCCAGTACGTCGGCGACGGCCTCCAAGGGGGTGGCGGGCCTCAGCGCGATCCCTGCACCGGCGCCGAGGCGGTGCAGCTCTCGGGCCAGACGCACCGGGGCCGTCGTGGCCTCCGCATGGGGGGTGACGATCTGGCAGCCGGCCTCGGCGTAGGCCGGGGCCCAGCGGTCGGCGTCGCGGATCATCAAATGGGCATCCACGGGCAGCGAGGTGTGGGCGAGCACCGCCTCGACCACGGGCAGTCCCCAGGACAGGTTGGGCACGAAGTGGTTGTCCATGACGTCGACATGGATGCCGTCGGCACCCTTGCCGGCGCCGGCGGCGCCCGTGACCCGGTCGAGCTCGTCGGCCAGATGGGCGATGTCGCAGTTGAGGATCGAGGGGTGAATGGCCGTCATCGGAATGCTCCTCAGATGTGCTTCATATGCATCAGCTAATACGCCGCAGCAGGGCGCAGAACATGGCGTCGGTACCGTCGAGGTGGGGCCAGAGCTGAAGCATCTCGCGGCCGGCTCCGGCCGGCGGTTGAGGGGCAAGGCGGGTCGCGATGTCTCCGGCGTGCAGGATCTCAGCGCTCAGGCCTTCATGCTCCAGGCGCCGGGTGACGTCGCGCACCACGAGAGTCGTCTCCAGCGTATGTGGTGAGCAGGTCACGTAGGTCACCACTCCCCCGCGCCGCACGGCGCGCAGTGCGCTGGCCAGCAGCTCTCGTTGGAGCTCGGCCAGGACGGTGACATCCTCCGGTCTCCGGCGCCACCGGGCCTCCGGTCGACGGCGCAAGGACCCGAGTCCCGTGCAGGGCGCGTCGACCAGAACCCGGTCGTAGCCGCCGGGCTCCTCACGCCCGAGGTCCCGTCCGTCCCCGCAGCGCACCCGGGCCACGTCCTGCGGCACTGCACGCAGGGCTGAGCGCACCAGGTCGGCCCGATGGGGGCTCACCTCGTTGGCGAGCAGGTGGGCGCTCTTCTGAGCGGCCCGTGCGGCCAGCAGAGCGGCCTTGCCCCCGGGGCCAGCGCACAGGTCGAGCCAGCGCTCGTCGCGACCCTCGAGCGGGGCCTCGGCGGCGATGAGCGCCACCAGCTGGCTGCCCTCGTCCTCAACCCCGGCCCGGGAGTCCCGGATCGCCTCGATCCTGGCGGGGTCCCCTCCTACCAGGACGACGGCGAGCGGGCTGATCCTCCCCAATCGGGGTTCAACATCGTGGACCCGGTCGGCCTTGCGAGCGACCTTGGCCAGGGCCTCAGGGGCGATGAGGCCGGGCCGGGCGCACAGGGCCACCTCGGGGTCGGCGTTGTCTGCATCTAGGAGCGCCTCCAGCTCCTCGGCGCTGCGGCCGTGGGTGACCAGCGCCTGGCGCAGCGCCTTGACGATCCACTTCGGATGGGACCGGATGCGAGCCAGCGCCGTTGTTTCATCGGGGGCGTGCTGACGCAGATCAGTCATCCAAGTGTCCAGGTCCTGGTCACTGAGCCGGCGCATGATCGCGTTGACGAAGGTGGCGGCGCCGCGCCCGCAGGAGTCGGCCGCCAGATCCACGGTGGTACTCACAGCGGCGTGCTGGGCCACCCTCATACCCATGAGCTGATGGGCCCCCAGGCGCAGCACATCGAGCACGGCCGGGTCGATCCGCTCCAGGGGCCGGTCCGTGCAGGTGGCGATCATCGCATCGTAGCGCCCCCGCAGGCGCAGGGTCCCATACGTCAGAGCGGTGGCGAAGCCGGCGTCGCGCCGGTCCAGATCGGCGGCGCCCAACAGCTCGGGCAGGAGGAGGTTGGCGAAGGCGTCGTCGCGGCGGACACGGGTGAGCACCTCCAACGCCACTCGACGAGCCGGGTCCGAGCGGCGCTGGGGCGAACGCTCGCTCCCCCTAGCGCCGCCCGGCCTACGGGGGCGTCGTCCCCGGCCACGTCTGTCCTCTTGACCGCCTCGGCCGCCGCGGTATTCGCCGTGACCGCCTGCCGTACTCCGGCGCGCCGGTCGCTCCCCCATCAGTTCATCCCCTCGCCGTCGTCGTTCGCGGGAGGTGGAGTCCCCAGGACGGTACCCGCCTCCGGACGGGCACCGCGGGCCCAGGCGTCAGCAGGCATCCAGCTGCGCCCGGCGGGCGCGACCAGCCCCAGGCGGACGGCGCAGCCACCGGTTCCCACGAGCACCTCACGCTTGGTGGCGCGCACCTGACCAGGGAGAAGGTCGGTGACATCCGGAACCGGGGTGACCGGCCCCAGACGGAACCTGGCTCCGAGGTAGGTGGTGTGAGCACCCGGTGCCGGGCTCACCCCCCGGATTCGACGGTCGACGGTCAGCGCCGGATCATCCCAACGGACCTCGCCATCGGCCGTGGAAAGCATCGGCGCCAGGGTGGCCAGCGCATCGTCCTGGGGCTCAGGACGCGCACTCCCCTCCTCGACCGAGTGCAGGACGTCGAGAACCAGAGGGGCACCGGCCCGCGCCAGTCGCTCCAGGAGGTCGCCACTGGTGTCGCCAGCGCCGATCGCCTCAGTGATACGGCCGTAGACGGGACCGGTGTCGAGGCCCTCCTCGAGGCGGAACACGCAGGCGCCGGTGATCTCCTCGCCGGCGATGATCGCCCGCTGAACGGGGGCGGCACCGCGCCAGGCCGGGAGCAGGGAGAAGTGGAGGTTCAGCCATCCGTGCCCGGGCACGTCCAACAGGTCCGCCGGAATCAGACGCCCGTAGGCGACCACGACGGCCACGTCGGCCCCGAGGCCGTGCACCCAGGCGCGCACGTCGGCAGCCGCCTCGCCCTTGAGGGTGGTCGGAGTGCGCAGGTCCAGTCCCGCCTCGCGAGCCGCTGTGGCCACCGGCGAGGGGTGTAGCGCACGGCCGCGGCCCTTGCGGGCGTCGGCCCGGGTGAGGACCCCCACGACGTCGTGCTCACTGGCGATGAGGGCCTCCAACGTGGGCAGGGCTACCTCAGGGGTTCCGGCGAAAAGCACACGCATGGGGCCGAGTCTACGGCTCCGCGCCGCCGAATGCCGGGTTCACCGCCGGTCCGGCGTGGGAAGCAGACCCAGGGCGATGAGCTCGGCCCGAAGGCGTCCCGCACCGATGAAATGGTGGGTGCGCAGGCCCAGCCGATCGGCGGCTCGGATGTTGACCTCCGAGTCGTCGACGAACAGGGTGCTGCCGGCCTCAAGATCGTAGCGCTGGAGGATCAGCTCGAAGACGGCGTCATCCGGCTTGGCAAGATGCTCGCGCCCGGAGACCACGATGCCGGTGAACCGTTCGAGCTGGGGCACCAGAAGCCTGGCCCGTTCGAAAGGACCGGCATCGAAGTTGGTCAGGCCGTACAGCGCTGTACCCGCCGCTAGGAGCTCGTCGAGCACAGCCGCTACGCCGGGAACGGGACCGGTGAGCGAGGCGGGGAAGCGCTCCCGGTACAGGGCGAGGATCTCCACCCAGTCGGGACGCTTGGGGTGAGCGCGCGCGTAGTCATTGAGTACCTGTTCGAAGGGCTCCCCCAGGTCCAGTCGCTCGTTCCAGGCGAGGAAGTCGCCGTCGGCCACGAACTCATCCCAGGCTTCGGCCGAGACGTATCCGGCCACAGCGGCCATCGGCTCCCAGGCGTACAGGACATTGCCGTAGTCGAGGACGACAGCGCTCACGGACTCGGAGGGAGGAAGCGACACCGCGGCGGGAGTCTGCGCGTTCATGCCTCGGATCCTTCCACAGTTCTCGCGCGAGAGCCCCGCAGAGGCGGACCTCGGTGAGACGCTCCGACGTTCATATAGCGTCCACCAGGGCCTGTTGCGGAAGGAGGGGCGTGGAGCGATCTCGGGGGCGGTGGGCCGCTTAGCAGGCTCTAATTCCAGTGGATGTTGACGCTGCCGGGCGGTTCGGTCGTGAATGGGTGGCTGGGGAGGTGTCCCTTTACGCGGGGTTGCGGCTTGTGGGTGTCGGGAGGCGGCAGGCCGGAGAGCCGCCTGTGTTGCGCCGGTCTTGATCGGGAACGTACTTCGTGATCGGGAACTGCGTTGTCCCGCAGACGACTGGGGGCGGACGCCAGTGGTTTGCGGGATAGGTACGTTCTGGATGGGAAACGCAGTTCTCGATGGGTGGCCGCCCGTTCCGTGCCGCTGTCGAGGCGGGCCAGTGCGGGCCAGTGCTGGCTAGTGGAGGTCGGGGCCGGTGCGGTGCTCGTCGCCTCCCGCCGCCTACCGACGCGGCGTCGCGGAAGCGCCCGCACGTCCTGGGCGACCCGGGGCAGCCAAGCCCGGCAGACTCTCACAACTTTACTAAGGTGCGAGCGAGTCGCCTGCAGACTGGGACGTGCGCAGAGATCCCTCGAGGTAGATTGCCACGCAGTAGGGCGAATATCACGTATCGATGACAGCTGCTTGACCAAGCTGCTTCAAACTCCCTCTTATCAAGGGTTTCCATTCCTCGACGATCCTGGTACGCTCGTACCAATCCGGTACAGGCGTACCACTTTAATCGTCAGGGCGCGTGATGCGCATCATGATCCATATCAACGACACAGTGCTGTGTCAGAGAGGACGTCATGGATCTTTCCGTGGGTTCCGAAATCGGGAGGCTTCGGCAGGTCATCCTGCACAGGCCTGGCAGTGAGATGCTCAGGCTCACTCCACAGAACAAGGACCACCTCCTGTTCGACGACGTCCTGTGGCTCGAGCGGGCCCAGGAGGAGCACGATCAGTTTGCGCGCGTGCTGACCGATCGCGACGTCGAGGTGTTCTACCTCAGCGACCTTTTGGCCGAGACTCTTGAGGTGTCCGAGGCCAGGGACTACATCCTGGACCGGGTCATCAACGAGAACGCCAACGGTCCCATTGCCGCTGAGCCGATGCGGGCCCTGGCTCAGGAGCTGTCCGGAACCGACCTGGCCGAGCTCCTCATCGCCGGCATTACCAAGGCCGAGTTGCTGGAGCGCACCTCATGCCCGGATTCCCTGGTGCTGGCCTCCATGAACGACGACGACCTGCTCCTGGCGCCGCTGCCCAACCACCTGTTCACCCGCGACACGTCGTGCTGGATCTACAACGGCGTGTCCATCAACTCGATGACGATGCCGGCCAGGCAGCGCGAGACCATCAACTACGAGGCGATCTACCGCTGGCACCCCCGCTTCGCGAACGCCGATTTCCCCGTGTGGTCCGAGGGTACCCAGGCCGGTCCCGCCACGGTCGAGGGTGGAGACGTGCAGATCATCGGCAACGGTGCCGTCCTGGTCGGGGTCTCGGAGCGCACCACCGCCCAGGGCATCGAGAGGCTCGCCAGCCGACTTTTCGCCGGAGGGAAGGCCAACCAGGTGGTCGCCGTCGAGATGAAACGGACGCGCGCGCAGATGCACCTGGACACGGTCATGACCATGGTCGATGCCGGCACCTTCACCGTCTACGGGGGCCTGGGGATGCTGCCGACGCTCACTGTGCGTCCGGGAGACGACGGACAGATCAGCGTCACCCGCAACGACCCGGAGGACATGTACCGTGTTATCGCCCAGGCACTGGGCATCGACGACCTTACCGTCCTCATCACGCCTCAGGACTCGATGGCCGCCGCGCGCGAGCAGTGGGACGATGGTTCCAACTCGCTGGCCGTCGCCCCAGGCGTCATCGTTGCCTACGAGCGCAATGTCAACACTAACGAGTACCTCACCTCCCGCGGTATCGAGGTCTTGACGATCCCGGGCTCGGAGGTCGGGCGCGGACGCGGCGGCCCGCACTGCATGAGTTGTCCGATTCTGCGAGACCCGGTCGCCTGATACGGTCCCTCGTCGGTGTCTTCGGCGTCAATGAAGAAAACCCATCACCCACTCAACTACCCAGAAGTAAGGAGTTCTTATGACCCACCCCCTTCACAACCGCAACTTCCTCAAGGAGCTCGACTTCACCGCCGATGAGTGGGGCATCCTGCTCCAGCTGGCGGCTCAGCTCAAGGAAGACAAGAAGACCGGCCGCGAGGTGAAGCGGCTGACTGGCAAGAACATCGCGCTCATCTTCGAGAAGACCTCGACTCGCACTCGCTGCTCCTTCGAGGTAGCCGCCTACGACCAGGGCGCCCAGGTCACCTACCTGGATCCCACGGGCTCGCAGATGGGCCACAAGGAGTCGGTGGCGGACACCGCCCGGGTCCTGGGCCGCTTCTACGACGGCATCGAGTTCCGCGGCAAGAAGCAGGAGCACGTCGAGGCTCTGGCCGAGCTTTCGGGCGTGCCGGTGTGGAACGGGCTGACTGACGAGTGGCACCCCACCCAGATGCTCGCCGACCAGATGACCATGTTGGAGCACTCGGGCAAGCCGATCGAGGAGATCTCCTTCGCCTACCTCGGGGACGCCCGCAACAACGTGGCCAACTCGCTGCTCATTTCCGGCGCCCTCATGGGAATGGATGTGCGGATGGTGGGACCATCCGAGCTGCAGACGCCTCCCGAGGTGGTGGCCCAGGCGGAGAAGCTGGCGGAGAAGAGCGGAGCCCGTATCCTCGTCACCGACGATGCCGCCGAGGGTGTCAAGGGAGTCGACTTCCTCTACACCGACGTGTGGGTCTCGATGGGTGAGCCCAAGGAGGTGTGGGACCAGCGCATCGCCCTGCTGCGTCCCTACCAGGTCAACGCCGAGCTGGTGGAGGCCACCGGCAACCCCGACGTCAAGTTCCTCCACTGTCTGCCGGCTTTCCACGATCGCAACACCACCGTGGGCGAGGATATCTTCAACAAGACAGGCATGGACGGTCTGGAGGTCACCGACGACGTCTTCGAGACCGAGCGCAACGTCGCCTTCGACCAGGCTGAGAACCGCATGCACACCATCAAGGCCGTCATGGTCGCAACCCTCGGAGAGTGGGACTGAGCCGTGAGAATCGTTGTTGCCCTCGGCGGAAACGCCCTTCTACGTCGGGGTGAGAAGCCTGACGCCAGCATCCAGATCCACAATGTCGAGGTTGCAGCGCGTGAGCTGGCCAAGCTGGCGGAGAAGCACGAGCTGGTCCTCACCCACGGTAACGGCCCCCAGGTGGGCGTCCTCGCCCTGGAGTCCGCCAACGATGAGCGGCTCTCGGAGCCCTACCCCTTCGACACCCTCGGTGCCCAGACCCAGGGCATGATCGGCTACTGGCTGCTGCAGGCCATGCAGAACGCCCTGCCGGGGCGCCACGTAGCTGCCATGGTCAACCAGACCCTGGTCCTGGCCGGCGACCCGGCCTTCTCCAACCCCACCAAGTTCGTCGGTGAGGTGTACTCCAAGGAGGAGGCTGAGAAACTGGCCGAGGAGCGGGGCTGGGTGGTCAAGCCCGACGGCGAGCACTACCGCCGCGTCGTCGGATCGCCCAAGCCGCAGCGCGTCATCGAGACCCGGTTGGTGCGCTCGCTCCTGGAAGCCGGTGCCATCGTCGTCTGCTCCGGTGGAGGCGGGGTCCCCGTTATCCGCAGCACCGAGGGCAAGCTCAGGGGCATCGAGGCCGTCATCGACAAGGACCTCACCGCGTCCGTCCTGGCCGAGGCGCTCGAGGCCGACGCCCTCCTCATCCTCACCGACGTCGATGGCGTCTACGAGGACTTCGGAACCGAGAACCAAAAACAGGTTCCGCGGGCAACGCCGGCAGCGCTGCGCGCCATGGGTCTTCCCAGCGGATCCATGGGGCCAAAGGTCGAGGCGGTGTGCCGATTTGTTGAACTGACCGGAGACATGGCGGCAATCGGTCGTCTTGAGGACGCCGTTTCCATCATCGAGGGTCAGTCGGGGACTATCGTGACCCCCGGAGGCAACTACGGTGGCCCCGACGATATCCATCCCCCAATTCCCGAGCAAATCGACACTCGCATTCGCAGAGCCTGACCGGCGCAACGGCATCGGTCCGTCAAGGAGGTGGTGATAACCGTCAACCACACATGACCATGCCAGGGTTCAACCTCATTCTTTTACACAGAAACTCCTGTGGCGACTTTTGAGGTTCCTTCAGGGTAAGATGAGAACGTTGAACCACAGACATATACATCTGTCTCAATTCACACACCATTCAACGAGCACAAGGGAGTGACTCACTCATGACGAAGATCGTCAACTCTTGGAACGACTTCGACCCGCTTAAGCACGTCATCGTCGGGCGCGCAGACTTCTCGGTTATTCCTCCCGAGGAGCCGGCCACCTCCGAGAAGGTGCCGATCGACTCCGAAATGCGCGGCATGTGGGGCCCCCGCCCCACCGCCACCGTCGAGGCCGCCAACGAGCAGCTCGACAACTACGTCAAGATCCTCGAGGGACTAGGCGTCAAGGTGGACCGGCCCACGCCGCTGCAGTGGAACCAGGCCATCCAGACGCCTGACTTCCGCACGGAGTCGGGCTTCACCCAGATGCCGCCGCGCGACATCCTGCTGACCATCGGTGACGAGATCATGTCGTCGGCCAACTCGTTCCGCTGCCGGTACTTCGAGTATCTCGCCTACTGGCCTCTCATGAATCAGTACTTCGAGGAGGACCCGGAGTTCAAGTGGACCCAGGCACCTCGCCCCCGGCTGACGGACAAGTCCTACAAGCACAACTACTACGACGAGCGGATCTCCCTGGAGGAGCGCCTCGAGCGCACCGCCGCTAAGGACTTCGTGACCACTGAGGTTGAGCCAATGTGGGACGCCGCCGACGTCATGCGCGTGGGTAAGGACCTGTTCATTCAGCACGGTCTGACCACCAACCGCAAGGCGATGGAGTGGTTCAAGCGCTACTACCCCGACCTGCGGGTGCACGCGGTGAACTTCCCCGGCGACCCCTACCCGATTCACATCGACGCTACCTTCGTGCCGCTGCGGCCCGGATTGATCATCAACAACCCGCACCGCCGCCTGCCCGAGGAGCAGCGCAAGATCTTCGAGGCCAACGACTGGCAGATCGTCGACGCCGCTCCCCCGGCCCACGAGGTTCCGCCGCCGCTGTGCTACTCCTCCGTCTGGCTGTCCATGAACTGCCTCGTTATCGACCACAAGACCGTGTGCGTCGAGGCCAGTGAGGTCCACCAGATGGAGCAGATGGACAAGTTGGGCATGAACGTCATCCCGGTTCCCTTCCGCGACGCCTACGCCTTCGGTGGTGGTCTCCACTGCGCGACGGCGGACGTGTACCGCGAGGGCGGCTGCGAGGACTACTTCCCCAACCAGGTCGCTGACCCGACTCTGGTCTGATCCCAGGCGGGTGCGGGGCGGCAGCTCATGGACCGGGCTGCCGCCCCGCACCGTTCCCCACTCGGTTCTCGCGATGCGGTTGCCATGCTCCCCATAGAGGCGGTAAGAGTCGGTCAAACCGCGCGAAGCTCAGCAAAGAGGCTGTGCCCTGCCGCGTGCGCCGGGAGAGAACTCAGGAGACACAACTGCCATGTCACAGACAACATCTACCGAATCTTCTATCACAGAGTACGTGATGAACAAGAAGCTTGGCGCCATCGCCATGCTTCTATCCGCCACTGGGATGGGGCTCGTCGGCACCATCAGCCGTGGCACGACTGCTGGTCTCGCTGACGCAGATAAGTCCGTTATCGGATCATTCCTGGCCTTCGGGCGCATGACCGTCGGCCTGCTCGGTTTCATCCTCATCCTGGTGCTGACCAAGAAGACCGGTCTGTTCCGGCGCACTCGCTTGAGCACCACCGTGATCCTGGGAGGGGTGAGTATCGGCCTCTCCCTGGGCTGCTACATCTCCTCAACACTGATGACATCCATCGCCAACGCCGTCTTCCTCATCTACACGGGGCCACTGTTCTGTGCGCTGCTTGCACGTATCTTCCGTAAGGAGAAGATCAGCATCCTATCGGGGATTTTCCTATTTTTGGTATTCGTCGGCATGCTGCTGACCATCGGCATCATCGACGTCAAGAACGGTAGCCTGACATTCGGCCTGGACCTGTCGACATCATCCTCTGAGTATCCGCAGAAGAAGCTGGGCGACCTTCTCGGCCTGCTGTCAGGAGTCTTCTACGGGCTGGCGATGTTCTTCTATGGCTATCGCAAGGATGTCGACTCAGTTGTGCGTGGAGTTTGGAACTTCTTCTGGGCGGCCTCTGCTACACTTGCGATGTCAATCATCCTGCGCCCATGGCACGGGGTTTCGTCCTTCACGACCACAAACTGGGCGTGGGCAACGGCCCTCTTCCTGGTGTGCGGTCTGTTCGCACTGGGATTCCTGGTGGTCGCTGGACGCAACCTCCCCGCCGTGGAGTATTCGACGATCTCGTACTGGGAGTGTCCGGTCGCTATTCTGTGCGGCCTCCTCGTGTGGGGCGAACGGCTCACTCCTGTGGGGATGGTTGGAGGACTGCTCATCGTTGGAGGTGGGCTGGCGCCTATCTTCCTGGACGCCCTCACTCGGAAGTCCCGCTTCTCTGACGCCTGAGCGCACTGCACTCCTGTCCGCCAGCGAGCAGGTTCAGCCCAATCGCAGGCGGACAGGAACTTGCAGCTATCATCCACATGTTCTTCATACACACGAGACCACACATTGTCGGCCATCTTCGTCGACCGAGCCGGAGCCATAGGCTATGAATACCGTCCATCCAGAAAGCATGAACGATTATTACTCGGATCCTGAGCGAAGTCGCGCGCTGAGGCGGGCTGCGACAGCAAGTTTTATCGGAAACTTCATTGAGTGGTTCGATTACGCATCGTACGGTTACCTGGCTACCGTCATCGGTCTTGCTTTCTTCCCTGAGGCAGACAAGTCCGTCCAGTTGATGTCGACATTTGCGGTATTCGCCATGTCCTTTATCCTGCGACCCGTTGGAGCTGTTGTGTGGGGTGCATGGGGGGACAGATGGGGGCGCCGCTGGGCCCTGTCCTGGTCGATTCTCATCATGTCGGGATCGACATTCTTCATTGGGCTTCTCCCGACGTACTCGGCGATCGGTATTGCTGGCGCCATTGGTCTGCTTCTATTGCGCATGATCCAAGGGTTCTCCGCATCGGGCGAATACGCGGGTGCCGGAACCTTCCTGGCCGAGTACGCACCTCCTTCCCGTCGGGGCATCTATACCTCGCTGGTTCCTGCTTCCACCGCATGTGGCCTGCTAGCCGGTTCTCTTATGGTCACAGGGGCGTTCTGGCTGTTGCCCGACGACGCTATGAATACATGGGGGTGGCGTATTCCATTCCTTCTAGCCGGTCCTCTGGGCCTCATCGGCCGCTACATCCGGGTGCATTTGGAAGACTCGCCCGCCTATCAGGAGATGCGGGCAGAAATGCCTCAGGAGGAGAAGTCGGAGAGCTGGTCTGAACCGCTGCGTCTGCTTCTGCGGGAGCACCTTCACGACACGCTTATTACCTTCGGGGTTTCCTGCCTTAACGCAGTCGCCTTCTACATGCTGCTGAGCTACATGCCCACCTACGTTCACGAGGAGCTCGGCTTCTCCCAGGATACTGCGACTCTTGCCACTTCTGCGATGCTCGTTGTCTACATCATTTCGATCTTCATTATGGGGCACCTGTCCGACTCCTTCGGAAGGCGCCGCATGCTCATTGCCGCTTGCGTCGCGTTTATTGTTCTCACCATTCCATTGTTCGTTGTCATGACGAAGGCCACTGGAATGCTCTTAGTAGTCATCCTGTGTCAGGTCGTTTTCGCCATCATTCTGACGGCTAATGATGGAACGCTTGCCACCTTCCTAGCGGAGTCTTTTCCGACTAACGTGCGTTACTCAGGATTCGCCCTGTCTTTCAATGGTGCCAACGCGCTTCTCGGGGGGACAACGCCATTCATTGTCACGTGGCTCATCAAGGTCACTGGGTCTCCCCTGGCGCCGGCGGTCTATCTCACGGTGGTTGCGCTGATTGCTATGGTGGCGATCTTCCAGTCCCGTACAATTCACGGTTCCGAGCTGACCGAGAAGCAGACTCATTCCTCAACCTGAGGACAATCACTCAAAACAATTGGTAACAAGTCGTATATAAGTTACTTGCACACGAGGTCATTATCACCGTCTTCTTACGGACAAGAAGGCCTGGTCGTCGTAGGATGATCGCCATGGCCGATACTGATGCAGACACCACTGCAGACGCAGTAAGCAACGACGCTTCCGCTCATGCACGTTCTCGAACTGAATCCCGAGTCACGCCGCGAGGTGAAGACCGGCGTCAGGCCATCATCGATGCTGCGGCGGCTATCATCCGCGAGTCGGGGCCGTCAGCGGTCAGCCACCGCAGCGTGGCCAAGCGCGCCGGATGCTCGCTATCGGCCACAACCTACTACTTCAATGGACTTGAAGACCTCCTTCACCAGGCGGGGCTGGTCAACATCGGATTGTGGGCCTCCCGTGCCGAGCGCGTCGCCGACCGGGTGGAAGCTTTCAAGGGGAGCCCGAACCTGTCCCAGAGGGTCCGCTTCATCCTCCAAGCCACCTTGCCGGCCCAAGGCGGGTATTTCGGCCACTATCTTCAGCTCATCTCGGCCAGCCAGGCCGCCCCAGTCAAGCATGCCTACCGGCAGGGCCGTCAGCGTCTCAACGCCGCTCTGCGCAGGGTGCTGCGTCAGCTGGACAGCCCGCTGGAGCCGGAGATGGTCATCGCAGTCGTGGATGGAGCCGCCGTGACCGCACTCAGCGAAGGGTGGAACGTCAAGTCCACCGCGGCGGGACTACTCACCGATCTCATCACCCTGGCGCACGGAATGCCGTCCTTTCAGGTTCCAGGCGCCTCGACGCGCTCCCCGGCGCCGGGGGAGCAGTCATCGGTGGCGGCGCAGTCGCGCAGCAGCGCCTACTAAAATCGATGTGTCACCGGGCTCTTTGGCTGTCTCTCACCACAGGCGGGTGGGATCCATTTCGACGCACACCTGTTCCTCTCGGCGGGCAGAACGGTCTCGCAGTCTTAACGCAAACGTCCTGGCAAGCGCTTTTCCCCGCGCCAAAGGCGCGCGTACCAGCGCTCTAGCCGCCCCGGCGGCAACCTGGCCGTTGACCGGCGGTGGTGCCACCGGTCCCAGTGTTTCAAAGCCGTCGGCCTCGGCCTGGGCCAGCAGAGTCTCCACACCGCGTTGCGGACCGTCCAGACGCGCTACCCGCCAAGCGGGAGGCAGATGCAGCTCGGCCCTTTCCATCAGATCCCTGCTGGCGAAACCCGCATGGTCCCACCTCACCAACGCCTGAGCCGCGACCGGATCGGGCCTACCCAGAAGAATGACACGTGCCGACGGTGCCGCCAGCACCGTCGCGTTTGTCCACTGCCGTAGCGCCTCACCGGCTGCCCCCAGCTCCGGACGCGAGGAAAGAGCTCCGCCATCGAGTAGCAGCACTGCCCGGTAGCCCCCCTCGGCCACGGGCTCTGCACCCGGTGTTGCCACCACGAGGCGCGGAGAATCGTCAACCTCATCCATGACACCATGAGTCTCCCTCGCGCCGGAGACTACGACCGGGAACCCAGGAAAGGCCCGTCCCAGCTCCTCCCCGGTACGGGCCGAGCCGACCGTTACCATTCTCAAGGCCTGGCCATCGCACTCGGGGCAAGTCCACCGCCCCACGGTCCGAGCGCACCATCTGCAGGTCGTGTGGCCCTGGTGGTCCATCGCCATCGGGCCACCGCAGGATGGACAATGGGCGGCGGTGCGGCAGCGGGCGCAGGCCACTAGTGGTGCGTAACCCGAGCGTGGCACCTGAATGAGAACCGGTCCGTTCTGCAGCGCGCGTCGCAGTGCCCGATGCGCCAAGGAGGGAATCCGGGCTGCCCCGGAGGCTCCCTCCCGGTCCAGCTCGGCGGGGCCGGGAACCTCGGCGCGTGGAACGACCCCGCGTACGACGCGCCGTGGCGCGATCAGGTCCCGGCACCATCCCTGGTTGACCAGAGACTGGGCCTCCACGGATCGGGAGAACCCGCCGATGAGCAGACCCGCTCCCTCGAGGGAGGAACGTAGAGCCAGGACCGTGCGAGCATGGGTGTACGGCGCGCGGGGCTCGGACAACCTGTTGTCCCCATCGTCCCAGATGACCGCCAGGCCTAGCCGACACACCGGCGCGAAAGCCGCCGACCTGGTTCCCACGACCACTCGGGCACGTCCGAGCAGCAACGATAGGAAGGCCCGATAACGGCGAGCCGGACCGTGCTCGGATGAAAGCACCACGACCGGCTCCTCCCCCAGCTCCTGACGGAGCCGGGCAGCGAGAGCCTCGGCCTGCTCGGTTGTCGCCATGACGATGATCGCACCCCGCGAGCCCGCCAGGCAGGCCCGTACAGCGTGAGCCAGGCATACCTGCCATGGCTCGATCGCGGGCTCTAGTTGGTCGCCACCGCCGCCACCATCTGCAGACGACGACGCCCCCTGATGCTCGTCGCTCGCCGGCAGAGCGCACCAGGCTGCCCTCGGCGCTGCGCCGTCGGCCAGCTGCTCCAGGAAGTCCGCACCCCCGTCGTAGTGCCGCCAGCCGCATGCGTCCTTCGGCCGCTCCCAGGAGGGAAAGTCCCGCGTCACCTTGTCCCGCTCATCCACCTCGGTCGAGGCGTGCCTGGCGGGAAGGGCCAGACGGACGACGTCCGAACGCGTCCCGGCGCTGCGAGTGGCAACGGCCTCGATGAGCCGGCGCGAGGCCTCCGGAAGGACCTGGAGATCGGAGACGACACGGCGCAATGGTGAGAGCCGACCGATGTGCGTCGTCGTGGCCCCCCGCTGCCAGATCCATCCCCGCATCTCCTGCTCTCCGAAACGGACCACCACACGGGTTCCGGGAAGGGCGTGCTGCGCCATCGCCGCGGGGACAGCGTAGTCGAAGGTACGATCCAGGTGCGGTACCGGGGAATCCAGGACGACTCTGGCGACCGGGTCGGCGACTCCGGCGACCGTCACCGTGCGCTCGCCAGGTTCGGGCAGATCCAACAGCTCGCCCTGCCTGCTCACGCCGCTACGGCGCACGAGCCCCGCCGACTCGCCGAGGGTGAGAGCATCGTCGTCGTGCTCAGTTGCCATAGAGCCTCTGGAACTATCCTGCGCCGGTGCGCGAGTCGTCAGACGGCCCGGCGCAGGGCTTCGGCGCGGTCTGTGGCCTCCCAGGTGAAGCCGGGACGCCCGAAGTGCCCGTAGGCGCTGGTGGCGCGGTAGATGGGGCGCAGCAGGTCAAGGTCGCGCACGATGGCCGCTGGGCGCAGATCGAAGACCTCGGTGACGGCTGCCAAGATGCGCTCCTCCGGAACGGTCGCCGTCCCGAAGGTTTCCACGTAGACACCCACCGGATGGGCCGAGCCGATGGCATAGGCCACCTGAATCTCACAACGCCTGGCCAACCCCGCGGCGACAACGTTCTTGGCCACCCATCGCATGGCGTAACTGGCTGAACGATCCACCTTCGAAGGATCCTTACCGGAGAAGGCTCCTCCGCCGTGACGGGCCATACCGCCATAGGTGTCCACGATGATCTTGCGTCCCGTGAGCCCCGCATCACCCGCCGGGCCCCCGATGACGAACTGTCCCGAGGGATTGATGAGGACCTCGGCGCCGGCGGTGGCGAGCTCGGTACCCGCCTCGGCCTCGGCCGCCAGCACCGGGGCGATGACCTCGGCCTGGAGGGCATCGGTGAGCCAGGTGCGCGTGCAGTCCTCATCGTGCTGGGTGGAGATGACCAGGTTCTCCAGGCTCACGGGACGCCGGCCGTCGTAGCCGATGGTCACCTGGGTCTTGCCGTCGGGACGCAGGCCCGGGACGATCCCCTGCTTGCGCACCAGTGCCAAGCGCTCCGCCAGACGGTGTGCCAGGTGGATGGGAAGAGGCATGAGGGCGGCGGTGTCATCGCAGGCGTAGCCGAACATGAGTCCCTGGTCGCCGGCGCCCTGCAGGTCGAGCGGATCGATGTCCCCGGTGTCCTGGCGGGCCTGAAGGGACTTGTCGACTCCGGCGGCGATGTCCGGGGACTGCTGACCGATCGACACCGAGACACCGCAGGAGCGGGCGTCGAAGCAGACCTCCGATGAGGTGTACCCGATGGCGGAGATCTCCTGGCGCACGATCTGCGGGATCTCGACGTAGGCCCGCTCGGTGGTCACCTCTCCGGCAACGTGCACCAGGCCAGTCGTCACCATCGTCTCGACCGCGACCCGTGCGGCGGGATCCTGTTCAAGGATGGCGTCGAGGATCGCATCGGAGACGCGGTCGCATACCTTGTCCGGGTGCCCTTCAGTGACCGACTCGGAAGTGAACAGACGCAAGGAGGAATTCATCCGCCCATCGTAGTCACCACCACAACCGATCCATGGTGACGTTACCCACGAAAGTGCTCTGCGGGCTATCAGGAACCGTCCATCAAGTCCGCAGTGAGGCCGATGAGGAGACGGGCGACCTCCATCTTGCTGCCCTGTCCGCGAACCACCTCCGAGCCCCGGGCATCGAGGACCACGACCGCGTTGGGCACGTCGCCGAAACCGAGGTCCTCCCCCACCGCGTTGACCGCCAGGAGGTGGGCACCCTTCCGGCGCGCCTTGGCCGCGCCATGGAAGAGCACGTCTCCGTCGTCGTCCCCGGTCTCGGCGGCGAACCCGACGACGACCTGACCGGCCCGGGGCGGATCCGTCACCAGTCCGGCCAGAATGTCCGGGTTGGTGGTGAGTTC
Source organism: Actinomyces sp. oral taxon 849 str. F0330 (assembly GCF_000239715.1). Classification (NCBI taxonomy): domain Bacteria; kingdom Bacillati; phylum Actinomycetota; class Actinomycetes; order Actinomycetales; family Actinomycetaceae; genus Actinomyces; species Actinomyces sp. oral taxon 849. The sequence goes on from NZ_JH470350.1 coordinate 187,448, forward strand.
GATGGACATCGGGGCCTCGTTGCGGCGACCCGACGTGGTCGGCGCGCTCTTCTTGATCTTGGTGGTCGCCGCGGCGAGCGGCCGGTAGTCGGCGACAGCGGCGGCCATGATGACGGCATCGGCATCGCGGGCGGCCTCCCGAACCGCGCGAAGCATGTCGTGCGCGGTACCAGCTGCGACAACGGCGACACCCGCCGGCAGAGCATCGAGCAGCTCCGAGGCGACGTGCGCCTGTACCAGCGTCACGCGGGCGCCCTGCTCGACGGCGGCCACCGCCAGGGCGCACCCCTGGCGGCCGGAGGACCGGTTTCCGAGGTAGCGCACCGGGTCGATGGGCTCACGGGTGCCACCGGCGGAGATGACGACGTGCCGTCCTGTGAGGAGCCTGCTGCTCCCATCCGGTTCGACTGCGTCGTCGTTCCCGAACTCCCCTTGGAGGACGGCTAGCGACCTGGAGACGATCTGCTCGGGCTCGGGCATGCGTCCCACCCCGGAGTCCTTGCCGGTCAGGCGGCCGCGGTCCGGCTCAATGACCGTCAGGCCACGCTCGCGCAGCACTGCCACGTTGTCCCGGGTGGCGGGATTGAGCCACATACGGGTGTGCATGGCCGGCGCCAGGACCACGGGAGCGCCGGTCGCCAGGATCGTCGCGGTCAGCAGGTCGTCGGCTCGTCCGGCACGTGCGCGCGCCAACAGGTCCGCCGAGGCCGGCGCCACCAGGACGAGCTCGGCCCACTCGGCCACGGCCACGTGCTCGACCGCCGCCGGGTCGTCGAAGACGCCGGTGGATACGGCCTGACCGCTGACCGCGGCCAGTGCCGGTGCCCCGATGAACCGCAGCGCAGACTCAGTGGCCACTACTTTGACCTCGTGTCCGGCCTGACGCAGTAGTCGGATGACGAAGGGCGCCTTGTAAGCGGCGATGGATCCAGCTACGCCGACAACTACGCGCCGCGGCCTGCCGGAGGCGGCCGCGGCGCGCTGACCCGCAGTGGTGTGCGGCTCGTCCATGCGAGCGCGACTCAGAACTGGATGTCGTCGAGGCTGGTGGGCGTCTCGCCCTCCTGGAGAGAGACGGGGGCGTCCAGCGAGATATCGCTGAACATGTCGGCCTCGGCGGCACGACGGGCCTCCTCGGCCTCGATTCGACGGGCGCGGGCGACGTCTCCGGGGATGACCTCGAGCTTGTCCTCGGCGATCTCCCGCAGGGCGATACCCAGCGACTTCTCACCGATCTCGGAGTCGACCAGCGGCCCGAAGAACTCGAACTGGTTGTCCTCGAGCTGCTGGGTGTAGGTGTTGATCTGGCGGGCGCGCTTGGCGGCCTCCACCACGAGCCCGTACTTGGAGTCGACCTTCTCCAGAAGGTCGTCGATCGGCGGGTTGGTAATGCCCTCGGGCTGGGGAGAGGTTCCGAGCATGTGCATGCCTCCGGTTCAATCTCGATAGTTCTAAACCAAGATATTCTAACTGCCGAGTCCCATGAGCCGGGCGAGCTCATCGGTGGCGCTCGCCACGGTGTCGTTGACGACGACGTGATCGAACTCGTCGGCCGCAGCGAGTTCGGTACGGGCCGTGACCAGGCGGCGCTCCTGTTCCTCGGGTTCCTCGGTGTCCCGGTCCGCGAGCCTGCGGACGAGCTCATCCCAGCTCGGCGGGGCGAGGAAGACGAGGCGGGCCTGGGGCATGGCCCGGCGAACCTGGCGAGCACCGGCCAGGTCGATCTCCAGGAGTGCGGGACGTCCGGCGTCGAGTTGGTGCTGTACGGGGCCACGGGGAGTGCCGTAACGGTGCGCACCATGGACCAGCGCCCACTCCAGCATCTGCCCTGAGGCGATGAGGCTGTCGAGCTCCTCCTCGCTCACGAAGTGGTAGTGCACGCCATCGATCTCGCCGGGACGGGGCTCGCGGGTGGTGGCGGAGATCGAGACGAAGAGATCGGGGTGGCGTCTGCGCAGTTCGGTGACCACGGTTCCCTTGCCCACCGCCGTTGGTCCTGCCAGGACAGTCAGACGAGCGAGAACGGGAGCGGACGAGGCAGCGGCGTCGGTCATGGTCACATCATGACCTACCGGACGCCGCCGGCACGAGCCGGCGTCTCACCAGGTGTCTTATCGGACGTCTCAGCCGAAGCGCTCTACCAGTGCGGCCCGCTGATTCGCCCCCAGGCCCCGTACCCGCCGGGACTCGGCGATACGAACATCCTCGAGGATGGCGTCGGCTGTTGTGGTCCCTACTCGTGGAAGGGAGACAAGCAGCGCCCTGACCTTCATCTTGCCCAGGACCTCATCGGTCTCCGAGGCAGCGAAGAACTCGGAGAGCTTGAGCTCCCCGCTCTTGAGCTCGGATTTGATGCGAGCGCGCTGCGATCGTGCAGCTGCGGCCTTCTCCAGCGCTTCAGCTCGTTGCTCAGGTGTCAGTGTAGGAAGCGTCATGGTGGTCTCCTCCCCCAGTCCAATGCCAGTGACCCGCACCACAAGCATAAGTCGGGTTGGATGCACTCGCATTCGCAGGGGCCGGTATCACGGCACTGACTTCGTGTTCCCGCACACACGTCGATCGTGCACTGTCGGGCTGCATCAGCGCAGGGCAGCGGCCGCCTCATGCGTTGCGGCCAGCGCGGCCGCCCGCAGCGCCTCGATGGAGGGACCCGCCTTGAGTACCCCGCGTGAGGTGGAGGCCAGAACGTGACGACGAGCCGGCCCGAACACGGATTCCAGCTCGGTCGCCCCCGCGCCCTGTGCACCGACACCGGGCGCCAGCAGCGGACCATTGGCGCGCAGCAGATCGATCCCCAGACGGGAGACTGCCTCCCCGACGGTGGCGCCGACAACCAGCCCGATGCTGCCGAGTCCACCCTCACCGCGAGCAGCGGCGTTGGATGCGGTGACCCCCTCCACGACTTCCGCGGCCACGGCCCGCTCGCCGCTGACGGCGTGCTGGACGGTGGTCCCTTCGGGATTGGAGGTCAGAGCCAGGACGAAGACGCCCCGCCCTCCCGCCTCTGCCAGGTCAAGTGCGGGGGCGAGGGAGCCGTAGCCCAGGTAGGGCGAGACCGTGATGGAGTCGGCGGCCAGGGGCGCGCCGTCGGACAGGTAGGCCTGGGCGTAACCGGCCATTGTGGAACCGATGTCGCCGCGCTTGACGTCGAGGACCGACAGGGTGCCGACATCCCGCAGGGCCGCCAGAGTCTCTTCGAGGACCGCGATGCCGGCGCTGCCGTGGCGTTCGAAGAATGCGGACTGAGGCTTGACGGCGGCCACGCGCCCGCCGACGGCGTCGACGGTCCGCAGGGCGAAGTCCCGCAAGCCCGCGGCCGAGTCGGTCAGACCCCAGGCCTCGAGCAGGCTGGGATGAGGGTCGATCCCGACGCACAGGGGACCCTGATCATCCATGGCATCGGCCAGGCGCGCACCAAAGGGACGGCGGGACCGACTGGGCTGATGACTCGTGGTGGAACTCATCGGTTCTCCTTCTCAGTAGCGGTACCGTGCGTGAGGTGCGCACCCCGCCGGGATTGGCGGGCGGCGATGTGCTCCTGGAGGCTGCGGACCCGGAAGGGACCGCGCAGCTGGGCCTCGAGGGCCTGGACCGCCGCCTGGAGCTGCTGAACGGTGGTGATGATGGGCCGATCGGCGCCGGTGGTCGCCGCCCGGATGGAGTATCCGTCGGCACGAGCCCCCTGCCCCTTGGGGGTGTTGACAACCATGTCGATGGCACCGGACTCGATGAGCCCCGCGATCGTCTGCTCGCCGTGGATTCCAACGCCCTGGCTGATCTTGCGCACCGCCGTGGCGTCGATCCCGTTGCGGCGCAGCACCTGGGCCGTCCCGGCGGTGGCCAGGACCGTGAAGCCGAGCTCGGCGAGCCGGGCCACCGGCAGGATGATGGCGCGCTTGTCCCGGTCGGCAACGGAGACGAACAGTGTTCCCTCGGTGGGCAGGCCCCCGTAGGCGCCCGCCTGGGACTTGGCGAATGCCCGGGGGAAGTCGACGTCATAGCCCATGACCTCCCCGGTCGAGCGCATCTCGGGTCCCAGGATTGTGTCGACGACGCGCCCCTCGGTGGTGCGGAACCGTTTGAAGGGCAGGACCGCCTCTTTGACAGCGATTGGGTCGTCCGGATCGGTGACGGTGGCGTCGGACTCGGGCAGGTTGCCGGAGCGTCGTAGAGAGGCGATCGTCTCCCCCGCCATGATGAGGGCCGCCGCCTTGGCGAGTTGTACGCCGGAGGCCTTCGAGACGAAGGGGACCGTGCGGGAGGCCCGGGGGTTGGCCTCGATGACGTAGAGGACATCGGAGACCAGGGCGAACTGGATATTGAGCAGCCCGCGAACGCCCACCCCGGCAGCGATCGCCTCGGTGGAGCGCCGGATGCGGGCGATCTCAGTGTCGGACAGAGTCATGGGCGGCATGACGCAGGCCGAGTCGCCGGAGTGGATCCCCGCCTCCTCGATGTGCTCCATGACCCCGCCGAGGAACAGCTCGGTTCCGTCGTAAAGGGCATCGACGTCGATCTCGATGGCGTCGTCGAGGAAACGATCGATGAGAAGCGGCCCGGTCCCGTAGACGCCTCCGGGCTCACGGCCGGCGCGCTGGAGGTAGTCGTCCAGTCCCTCGGCGTCATAGACGATCTCCATACCGCGCCCGCCCAGCACATAGCTGGGGCGCACCAAGACCGGGTAGCCAATGCCGCCGGCGACCGATCGGGCCTGCTCATCGCTCAGGGCGGTGCCGTGCGCCGGTGCGGGCAGCCCGGCGCGCTGGAGGACGACGCCGAAGGCCTCGCGGTCCTCGGCGGCGTCGATGGCCTCCGGGCTCGTCCCCAGGATCGGAACCCCGGCCTCGGCTAGCCTGGCGGCCAGGGACAGAGGCGTTTGCCCGCCGAGCTGGACGATGACGCCGGCCACGGGGCCCGCCGCCAGCTCGGCCTCGTAGACCTCGATGACGTCCTCGAAGGTCAAGGGCTCGAAGTAGAGCCGGTCGGAGACGTCGTAGTCGGTTGAGACGGTCTCGGGATTGCAGTTGACCATGACGGTCTCGTACCGCTCGGATAGGGCCATCGTGGCGTGCACGCAGGAGTAGTCGAACTCGATGCCCTGGCCGATACGGTTGGGACCCGATCCCAGGATGATGACGGCCTCGTGCTCGCGGGGAGCGACCTCTGTCTCCAGGTCGTAGCTGGAGTAGAGGTAGGGGGTGCGCGAGGCGAACTCGGCGGCGCAGGTGTCCACGGTCTTGTAGACGGGGCGCAGGCCGAAGGCGTGGCGGACCTCGCGCACCGTGTCCTCACTGATGTCTCTCAGGGCGGCGACCTGGACGTCGGAGAATCCGTGGCGCTTGGCCAGGGCCAGGACCTCGGGGGTAAGGGCTTCGGCGTCCTCGACCTCCTGAGCGACCTCCTGCAGGAGCAGCATCTGGTCCAGGAACCAGGGGTCGATGCGGGTGGCCTCGTGGAGCTGAGCGATCGTGGCACCTCCGCGGACGGCCTGCTGGAGGTCGACCAACCGGTGCTCGCCGGGGGTGGCGATGGACTCCAGCAGCTCAGCGGTCTGTTGCACGGTGGGAACCGGGCCGTCCCAGTGGAAGACGGTGCCCTTCTTGTCCAGTGAGCGCATGGCCTTCTGGAGGGCCTCGGTGTAGGAGCGGCCGATCGCCATGGCCTCCCCCACCGACTTCATGGTGGTGGTCAGCCGGGCATCTGCTCCCCGGAACTTCTCGAAGGCGAAGCGCGGGACCTTGACGACCACGTAGTCCAGGGTCGGCTCGAAGGAGGCCGGGGTGGAGGAGGTGATGTCATTGGGGATCTCATCGAGCGTGTAGCCCACGGCGAGGCGGGCGGCAATCTTGGCGATCGGGAAGCCGGTGGCCTTGGAGGCCAGGGCGGAGGATCGTGAGACGCGCGGGTTCATCTCGATGACGATGATCCTGCCGGTGGCCGGGTCGACGGCGAACTGGATGTTGCAGCCGCCGGTATCGACCCCGACCTCGCGGATGACGGCGATGCCGATGTCCCGCAGCCGCTGGAGCTCCCGGTCGGTGAGGGTCAGGGCCGGGGCGACCGTAACGGAGTCGCCGGTGTGCACCCCCACGGGGTCGACGTTCTCGATGGAGCAGACGACCACCACGTTGTCGGCGGCATCCCGCATGAGCTCCAGCTCATACTCCTTCCATCCCAGGATCGACTCCTCCAGGAGCACCTCGGTGGTGCGCGAGGCCGCCAGTCCGGCCCCGGCGATGCGGCGCAGGTCCGCGTCGTCGAAGGCGACGCCGCTTCCCAGACCGCCCATCGTGAAGGAGGGGCGCACGACAACCGGGTAGCCGCCCAGGGCATCCACTCCGGCGCGGCACTCGTCCATGCTGTGGGCGATGACGCTGCGGGCGACCTCGGCGCCGCAGCGCTCGACGACGTCCTTGAACTCGTCACGGTCCTCCCCGGCGTTGATGGCCGCGGCGGAGGCGCCTATGAGCTCGACGTCGTACTCCTCGAGCACACCGCGTTCGACCAGGTTCATGGCGGCATTGAGGGCCGTCTGCCCGCCCAGGGTGGGCAGGAGTGCGTCGGGCCGCTCCTTGGCGATGATGGTGGTCAGGATCTCGGGAGTGATCGGCTCGATGTAAGTGGCGTCGGCGACGTCGGGGTCGGTCATGATCGTGGCCGGGTTGGAGTTGACCAGGATGACGCGGATTCCCTCGCTGCGCAGGACGCGGCAGGCCTGGGTGCCGGAGTAGTCGAACTCGCAGGCCTGCCCGATGACGATGGGTCCCGATCCGATGACTAGGACGGAGCTGATGTCAGGTCGAGCAGGCATGTCAGTTCTTGTCCTCGCGGTCCTGGCTCTGGCGGTGTTCACGCATCAGGCGGATGAATCGGTCGAAGAGGTGCTCGGCGTCGTGGGGGCCGGCGGCGGCCTCGGGGTGGTACTGCACGGAGAAGGCCGGCAGGTCCAGCGCCCGTAAACCTTCGACGACGCCGTCGTTGAGTCCCAGATGGGAGACCTCCACCCGGCCGTAGCGACCGTTGTCGAAGGGGGCCACGGAGGGGGCGTCAACGGGCGCGTCGACGGCGAAGCCGTGGTTGTGGGCGGTGATCTCCACCTTGCCGGTGGCGCGGTCCAGGACGGGCTGGTTGACGCCTCGGTGCCCGTAGGCCAGCTTGTAGGTGCCGTAGCCCAGTGCCCGTCCCAGGAGCTGGTTGCCCAGGCAGATGCCGAAGAAGGGGATACGCGCGTCGAGCACACCGCGCAGGAGCTCGATCTCCGCCTCAGCGGTCCCCGGGTCTCCAGGACCGTTGGAGAACAGGACACCGTCGGGCCTGAGGGCGAGGATCTCGGAGAGGGTCGTGGACTGGGGCAGGACGTGGACGCGTACACCGCGTTCGGCGAGCTGCCACGGGGTGCGCGACTTGATGCCCAGGTCGATGGCGGCCAGCACGGCGATCGGCTCGCTCCCCTCGGCCGGCCCGCTGGGTTCGACGACGTAGCCCGAGGGAGTCGTCACTTCCGCGGCCAGCGCGCGGCCGGTCATGGGCGGCTCGCTGCGCACGGCCTCCAGGCAGATGTCGATACAGGCCCGGCTGGGGCCGCCGGGGTCGGTAGCGCCGGCCGGCAGGGCATCCCCGGAGAAGATGCCGCCGCGCATGGCGCCGGCCTCGCGCAGGTGCCGGGTCAGCGCCCGGGTGTCGACCTCGCAGATTCCGACGATGCCGGCGACCTGCAGGTCGTCCTCCAGCTCCCGGCGGGCGCGCCAGCTGGAGGCCCGCCGGGCCGGTTCGCGCACGACGTAGCCGGCTACCCAGATACGGTCGGACTCGGCGTCTTCGTCGTTGACCCCGGTGTTGCCGATGTGCGGTGCCGTCTGCACCACGATCTGGCGGTGGTAGGAGGGGTCGGTCAGTGTCTCCTGGTACCCGGTCATCCCAGTGGAGAAGACGATCTCACCGATGGTGCGTCCTTGAGCCCCGTAGCTGCGGCCCCGAAGGGCCCAGCCGTCCTCCAGGACGAGGAGGGCGGCTGGGCGGCGGGTTGATTCAGGCATTGGTCGAGCCGGCCGGAGCCTCGACAGGAGCCCCGTCCAGGACGGTGGGGCGGCCGTGGAGGAAGGTGGCCATGACCTGTCCCGGCAGCTCCATGCCCGCGTAGGGGGTGTTGGTGGAGCTGGTCCACTGGGCGGCGCCGTCGACGGTGCGCCGCACCTCGGGGTCGACCACCGTGATGTTGGCCGGGGCACCGGCCTCGAGCTCGCGCCCCTGATCGCTCAGACGCCCGATGCGGGCCGGTGCCGAGGACATGGTCCGGGCGATGTCGCGCCAGGTCATACGGCCGGTGCTCACCATCGTCTCGATCAGAACGCTCAGAGCCGTCTCCAGTCCCGTCATGCCGAAGGCCCCGGCCTGCCACTCGCAGTCCTTGTCCTCCAGCGGGTGGGGGGCGTGGTCGGTTCCCACGACATCGATCGTGCCGTCGGCCAGGGCCTGGCGGACGGCCTCGACGTCCTCGGCCGTGCGCAGCGGAGGATTGACCTTGTACAGGGGCGAGTAGGTGCGGGCCATCTCATCGGTCAGCAGGAGGTGGTGCGGGGTGACCTCGGCGGTGATGTTGATGCCTCGGGCCTTGGCCCAGCGGATGATGTCGACGCTGCCTGCGGTGGACAGGTGGCACACGTGCAGACGCGAGCCGACGTGCTGGGCGAGCAGCACATCGCGGGCGATGATCGACTCCTCGGCCACGGCCGGCCATCCGCGCAGACCCAGCTCGGCTGAGACGGCTCCCTCGTGCATCTGGGAGCCTTCGGTGAGACGGGGATCCTGGGCATGCTGGGCGATGACGCCGTCGAAGGACTTGACGTACTCAAGGGCCCGGCGCATGAGGACGGGATCGGAGACGCACTTGCCATCGTCGGAGAAGACGCGCACTCGGGCAGCCGAAGTGGCCATCGCCCCCATGTCGGACAGGTGCTCTCCGGCCAAACCGGCGGACACGGCGCCCACGGGGTGGACGTCGACCCAGCCGGCCTCGCGCCCCAGCCGCAGGACCTGCTCGACGACACCGGCGGTGTCCTGCACAGGAGTGGTATTGGCCATCGCGAAGACGGCGGTGTAACCGCCTACCGCCGCGGCGCGGGTACCGGTGTAGACGGTTTCGGCGGATTCCCCGCCGGGTTCACGCAGATGGGTGTGAATGTCAACGAGCCCGGGCAGGGCGATGAGACCGTTCAGGGCGTGGCGCACGGCGTCGGCAGGGGCCTTCGCAGCGGCGTCGGGGCCGATGGCGGTAATGACGGTATCGGTGATGAGGATGTCGGTGGGGTCCTCGCCGTAGGGGCGGACACCGGTCAGAAGGTGGGAGGTCACAGCTGGTTCCCTTCGTCAGCGAGGAGGAGGTAGAGGGCGGCCATGCGCACGGAGACGCCGTTGCCGACCTGCTCGATGATGCGTGAGCGGGGGTCGTCGGCGGCCTCGGCGGTGATCTCGAGACCGCGATTCATGGGGCCGGGGTGCATGACGATGGCATGCTCCGGCATGGCCCGGCGCCGGGCGGAGTTGAGGCCGTAGACGTTGGAATACTCGGCAGGGCTCGGGAAGAAGCCGCCGCCGGCGGCACTCATGCGCTCGCGCTGGACGCGCAGCATCATGACGGCATCGGGGCGGACCTCCTCGATCGCCTCGTCAAGGTTGTAGGAGACCTCGCAGGGCCAGTTCTCCATGCCGATCGGCAGCAGCGTTGGAGGGGCCACGAGGGTGACCTGGGCGCCGAGAGCCGTCATGAGGTCCACATTGGAACGGGCCACCCGGGAGTGCAGGACGTCTCCGACGATAATGACGCGGGCCCCCTCCAGGTCGCGTCCTCGGGGCGCGGGATCGCCTTCCGCCGTGGCGGGTGCTCCAGGGGCGTACCACCGGCGCAGGGTCATGGCGTCCAGGAGGGCCTGGGTGGGGTGTTGATGGGTGCCGTCACCCGCGTTGAGAACGGGCACGTTGATCCAACCGGCGTGGGCCAGCAGGTGCGCGGCGCCGCAAGCCGAGTGGCGCACGACGACGGCATCCGCCCCCATGGCCATGATCGTCTGGGCGGTGTCCTTGAGGGACTCCCCCTTGGACAGCGAGGAGCCCTTGGCGGAGAAGTTGATGACGTCGGCGCTCAGACGCTTGGCGGCTGCCTCGAAGGACAGTCGGGTCCGGGTGGAGTCCTCGAAGAAGAGGTTGACGACGGTCTTGCCGCGCAGGGTGGGCAGCTTCTTGACCGCCTGGCTCTGAGTGGCGGCCATGGCCTCAGCAGTGTCCAGGACCATGACCGCCTCGTCGTGGGTCAGGTCCTTGGCGGAGAGCAGGTGCTTCATCGGGTGGCCTCCTGGTCGGCGCGCTCGCTCGAACGCTCAGTGGGGACGTCTGCGGGAACGATGGTGACGGCGTCGGTGGAGGCGCCGAGCTCGGTCAGAGAGACCACGACCTTCTCGGTACGGGAGGTCGGCAAGTTCTTGCCCACATAGTCTGCGCGGATGGGCAGTTCCCGGTGGCCACGGTCCACGAGAGTGGCCAGCTGTACGGCACGGGGACGGCCAATGGCGCCCAGAGCGTCGAGGGCAGCCCGAATGGTGCGCCCGGAATAGAGGACATCGTCCACGAGGATGACTGTCTTGCCGTCGATGCCGCACTGCGGGATCTTGGTGGGGCGGGGCACACGGATGGGGTGGCGTCCCAGATCGTCGCGATACATGGTGATGTCCAGCGTCCCGACCGGGACTCCAGTGCTCGCGGTATCCCACTGCTCCGTCTGCTCGCTCCGCCGCATCCCCTCCGCCGAGGCGACGGCGAGCGCCTCGACGAGTCTGTGCGCGAGGGGTACTCCTCCGCTGGGGATCCCCAGGACGACGACGTCCTGGGTTCCGCGGTTGCGCTCCAGAATCTCGTGCGCGATACGGAACAGGGAGCGTGCTATCTCGGGGGGACCGAGGATCTCCTTGCCCAGGGATGGTGCGCCGGAAGCGCCTGACGAACGTTCGGCCATTGCAGGCCTCCTTCCCCGCCTCTCCGGACGGACTTAAAGGATGTTGGTCGCCCGTGAGTTTACGTCGCCGCAGCGGGCTCCGCACGGCAGAACGGCGCTTCTCTCCGAGACGAATATCACGGCAACGCGTACCGGACCGACATGTCACCTGGTACGGACCCCGTCGGGGAATGCTCCCCGTCTACAGAATATCCGTAACAATGTCATACTCTTGGCACAATGCCGTGGCGCCGTCGGGCGCCGAGTACGGGATCGTCGACGCATATCGAGAGCTTGAGAAGTGAGTGCCGGATCCATCTGAGCTCAGTTGAGAACTGAACGATTCCGTCAGGCTGGACAAGGACCGGCGTTACTGCTGCGTCAGTGACTTCTTCTCAAGCAAGGAACGATATGACTCTCCCTACCCGACGTTCGATCATCACCGGCCTCGGTGCCGGGACCGGCCTGGCCGCTGCCGGTCTGCTTCCCCAATCCCCCGCCATTGCGGACGATTCGGCCCATGACTTCGGCTCTCCCATCTTCGATGAACAGTTCTCCCAAGGGTCCGATTTCTCCCCAAGCCGCTGGCGGGACAACCGTTCCGAACCCGAAACATGCGCGAGTTACGACTGGGGGGTCTTCACCCATGACACCCACAGCGTCAGCGACGGCGTAGGGCATCTTCTCTGGCGCAAGCGGGCGACGCCCCTGAAAGGGTTCCAGAACCGCTTCGACAAGGAGGAGACGATCCGCTATGTGAACCAGGCCTTCGTCACTACGGAGGGCCTCTTCTCCTTCGTTTACGGATCCCTGGAGACCAGGGCTCGTTTCCCCCAGTCCCATCAGGGCCTGTTCGCCGGGATCTGGCTGCGGGCCGACGATGGCAAGAACGGGGGCGAGATCGATGTCGTCGAGACCTACGGTGGTGGGAGCGCCACGGGCATCGCCGAGTCGACCGTCCACTACGGTCAAGCCGGGGGCAAGGGAAGCAACCTGGGGGTCTCGCCGAAACCCGATCTCACCGCATGGCACACCTACGGGATGGAGAAGACCCCCGAGAGCATCCGGTTCTTCTTCGACGACCAACCGTATCATGAGGTGCGGCGCTCGGACTCCCCGCAGGAGTTTGACACCTGCTTCGGCGCAGGCGCGCCATACCACATCTGCCTGACCACGCACACCGGCAGCATCCACCGGGGGAGGCTGAACCATGAGGGTTTCACGCAGGCCCAGGTGGACATCGACTACATCGTTGTCCGTGCAATGAGCCAGTAGCTGGTTCGCCGTCCTCTCGACTGCGGTCGGTTCCCGAGGAGCAGGTCCCGCGGGTCGAGGGGACGGCGTCCGGTCAACAGCTCATAACTGGCGTTGCCCGGAATCGCGCTCATGCGACATATTCTCCTGCTGTTGACGAGGACAGTGGATTAAGATCACGAATCCTGAGCAGGAGAATGACATCTATCACGATGAGGCCAATGGCCCATGCCAGGCTAAGAGACATCACTCTCTTCGTTTCGTCTCGGAACAGGAATGAATACGTGACCGCAACCGGAACCACATGAAATAGGTTCGCGACAACGAGGGCGGACGATGTAGCCCTCGCTTCCAGCCACCCCGAGCGCAGGTAATAGTATTTACCATATGCCATCGAGCAGAATCGTGTCGAAAAAGAAAGGCTCGCCAACCACAGAACCACTGTGATGATCGGGCACAAAGCTAGCGCCATGATCCACAGCATTACGACGAAGCCGTGCAGGCCATCGACATATAGAAAACCTAACATAATCGCCTGAAGCGCTGCGTCAATTAGAGCCAATGCGGCTCCGAATGTACCGTCGCTCCGCGTTCTGACTCGACGACTCTGAAGCTCTGCGCGCGGATCGGGCTGATGTTGCGTGGCAACGAAAGGTGAGATCGAGCGACCGACCATCGGGAGAGTGGTCGACCTGCCATCCCAGCCTTCGTCAGAGGTGCGGGACCGGTACTGATCGATCATGCCATTCCCACCGAGACATCGCCCGCGCCTCCAGCTGCATTGAGCGCCTTGAATTTTGCCAGAAGAACATGCGCGGCAAGCAGCAAGAAAATAGATATCGCATAGACCCAGAATGTCGGCTCCCAGGATTCGATGAAGATTCTCCCGATATCCTTCAAGTAAACTATGTCGATCAGAGTGAGAAGGGGAACAACTCCTAGTACGGCACTGGTTGTCAGCGATGCTGAGATCAACCCCCTTGGCTGGAGCGTTATCATTATCGCCGTCCGAGCGATTGAGGTGATGATCCCGACAACTCCGGATGAAATTTCCGTCCGGCGATTCGCGACGCGTCGTCGCGTCCCGATGAAGACGGGTCCGGGCCACTTGCTGGGGCGTTGGGAAGGAAAATGATTCACAGGTTGCTCCGGCATCAACGGATGGGCTCAACCCAGGTTAGGGCAGAACACTCGTCCGAACATAACTCGCGGCATGGGAACAACACCCCATGCCGCGAGCCCGGAGAACGATGGCTTTAGCGCAACGTGTCCGCGAGGTCGCCGATACGCCCCAGCAGCCCCCCGAGGTACCTGGGTGACTCGTCGGTGGAGAGCATTCGACTGAGCGTCATGGCCTCATCCACTGCGACGGGCGCATCCACCTCATCGTTATAGACGATCTCCCAGGTGGCGACCCGAGCGATGGCGCGGTCGACGGCCGGCATGCGGCCCAGCGTCCAGCCCTGGGCGTAGGTCTGGATCGTCTCATCGACGTCAGCCAGGTGATCGCACACACCGCTCAGTATCTCCCGGGTGTAGGCGGGGGCCTCGGTGTGGTTGGCCGAGCTGACGGCCCGCAGCTGCGCGAAGGAGCGAAGCTCCTCGGCGGCGTCGGTGGCCAGCATTCCGCGTTGGTCGGCCTCGAAGAGGATCTCGATCGCACGCCGACGTGCCTTGGTGCGGGCGGTGACCGGGTGACGCGATGCTGGGCTCGAGCCGGATGAGCCCTCCTCGGAGTGCTCTGCCATCAGTCGTTGACGCGGGAGATGTAGGAGCCGGAACGAGTGTCGACCTTTACCTTGTCTCCGGTGTTGAGGAACAGCGGAACCTGGATTTCGGCACCGGTCTCGACGGTGGCGGGCTTGGTGCCTGCGCTGGAGCGGTCACCCTGAAGGCCCGGTTCAGTGTGGGAGATCGTCAGGACCACGGAGGCCGGGAGCTCGACGAACAGAACGGAGTCCTCGTGGAAGGCCACGATGACGTCCTGGTTCTCCAGCATGAAGGTAGCAGTATCCCCGACGGTGGCCGCCGGGACATAGGTCTGCTCGTAAGACTTAGTGTCCATGAACACGTAGTCGTCGCCGTCCTTGTAAAGGTACTGCATGTCGCGTCGGTCGACTGTAGCGGTCTCGACCTTGAGGCCCGCGTTGAAGGTCTTATCCACGGTCTTGCCGGACAGGACGTTCTTGATCTTGGTTCGCACGAAGGCGGGGCCCTTGCCGGGCTTGACGTGCTGGAACTCCACTACCTGCCACAGCTGGCCCTCGAGGTTGAGCACCATACCGTTCTTCAGGTCGTTCGTCGTTGCCACGAGGGTTTCCTCACTGTTGCGTTGCGTCTAGGACGCGCCGATTTTACCGCGGTGCTCGACACTCTCCTCGCGACAGGAGTGTCACGCCCGTCACGAGTTTCGGGAAGAATCGGACCTCACGGCTTCGATGATTTGCTCCCCGGCCTCATCGGGGGTGGTCGAGGTGGTGTCGACAACGACGTCGGCCAACTCCCGGCACCGGGTCCAGCGCTCATGGAGCATCTGGACGAACTGGTGGTGGACGGCTCCCAGGGCCACAGACCGGGGGGCGTCGAGACCGTTGCGGGTGGCCAGAACCCGGGTGGTACAGGTCAGGGCCACGACGCGGTGGACCCGCCCGTTGCCGAGCCGCAGGTCTGCAAGGCGCTGGCGTATCCGCGGGTCTCCCAGGCATCCCGAGCCCAGGGCGACGATGGCGCCCTCGACCCGCGCACGTTCCAGGAGCCGAAGCGCAGTGTCGGCCTCGACGCGGCGGTACTTGCCCTCCGGCACTGCTACGAGCGCCAGGTCGGGGCTGGTTCCCAACTCCTCGGCAACGCTGCGGGCCAGATCGAGCACGGGCAGGCCCGCAGCGCGCCCAAGGACGCGTCCCACGCTGGAGCATCCGGCTCCAGGAGGACCGATGAGAACCAGCGCCCGGTGCTCGTGAGGGCTCACGCCCGTGTCCCCTCACCGGCCGATCCGGCTGGGTCGGTGACGGTCTCGTGAGCCCTGATCAGGACGTCCTCATCGGGTGCCTGCACCCTCACAGGCCTGGCGATGTCGTCGAGCAGAACAAGCCGCAGCCTGCCGCCGCGCACCTTCTTGTCGCTCATCATTGCCGCCTTGAGCTCCTCCCACCGACCGCGGCCCTCGGCGAACGAGATGGGCAGGCCCACTGCCTCGAGGCTCTGACGGTGCAGTGCCAGTGCGTCGCTGCTCAGGTTGCCGCTGCGGTGGGCGACCTCGGCGGCGAAAACGCAACCGACGGCCACGGCCTCGCCATGGCGCCAGGAGTAACCGGTGACCTTCTCGATGGCGTGGGCGTAGGTGTGCCCGTAGTTGAGGATCTCCCGCAGACCGGCTTCGGTGAGATCCTCCCCCACGACAGCGGCCTTGACCGCGATCGAACGGGCGACCAGGTCGGCTAGGACAGGCGAGTCCCAGGCCAGGCAGTCGGCGGGCTCGCCCAGAACACGGTCGAGGATGACCGGGTCGGCGATGAGTCCGCACTTGATGACCTCGCCGAGTCCGGACCGCAGCTCGGCGGCCGGCAGGGTGGACAGTGTCTCCAGGTCGGCGATGACGGCGGCAGGCGGGTGAAAGGCTCCCACCAGGTTCTTGCCGGCCGGAGTGTCGATGCCGGTCTTTCCACCGACGGCAGCGTCCACCATGGCCAGCAGGGTGGTGGGCGCTTGAACCACCGGGACCCCCCGCAGCCAGGTGGCGGCCGCGAAGCCGGCCAGATCCGTGGTCGCTCCACCGCCCAGGCCGATAACGAGCCCGTCGCGCCCCAGGCGGAAGGAACCGAGTCGTTCCCACAGGTACTCCAGGACGCGTGCCTTCTTGGCCGCCTCGCCGTCGGGTACCTCGAGCAGCAGCACGCGCAGCCCCTGGGAGATCAGTTGCTTCTCGGCGTCTGCTGCGCGGTCGGCCAGGACCTTGGCGTGAACGATGGCGACTCCTCCCGCACCCGCACCCGGAGTGTCCCGGACGATGTCTGCCAGATCGGCCAGGCGTCCGTGGCCGATGAGCACGTCATAAGGGTGCTCGCCGGTGACGCCTACGCGCTGCGGGCCGTCGTCGCCTGCTGCCGGAGAGGGCTGGATCCGGGCTAGCTGAGACGCAGTCGTGGTTCGGCCGGTGGCGGAGGGGGATGCCGAGGCTGTCTGGGAGCTTGCGGGCCGCGGGGGCTCCGGGGCCCCAGTCCGGTTGCTTTTCGCCAACATGGGTGTCAGGACGCCAACCGCCTGAGGTGCTTGAACCCCGAGTGCGACGAGGATGAGGGCGGCGACCTGCTGGGGGCTCAGCCCGTCGGTGGGTATGGTGAGGGTGGCCACCTCGGAGTACAGCGGTGAGCGCTGGGCGTGGAGGGCCTTCATCCGGGCCAGGAGCCCGTCGTGATTCTTGCTGTTCTGCCGAGCGGCTCGGGTCTGGTCGGAGTCCGCGTCGGGGGCCATGAGGGGGCGCCCGGTGCCGTCGCCCACGTGGCTGGCGGCCGTGCTCGGGGAGGCAGTCAGATGGATGACGGTGTGACCGCGCAGCAGCTCGCGGTTCTCGGGCCATAGGACCGCTCC
This sequence comes from Actinomyces sp. oral taxon 849 str. F0330, assembly GCF_000239715.1. Lineage (NCBI taxonomy): Bacteria > Bacillati > Actinomycetota > Actinomycetes > Actinomycetales > Actinomycetaceae > Actinomyces > Actinomyces sp. oral taxon 849. The sequence continues at coordinate 204,273 of NZ_JH470350.1, forward strand.
CCCGCCCAGGGCGATGACGCCCTGAGCAGCCGCCGGGGAGTCCAGGACGGCCCGCATGGCCCGGTGCTCGCGTTTGCGGAAGCCCTCCTCCCCCTCGGAGGCGAAAATCTCGGGGATCGTCATGCGGGCGCGACGCCGGATCTCGGCGTCGGTGTCGGTCACCTGGACGCCGAGCGCCTGGGCCAGGAGCCGGGCCTGGGTAGTCTTGCCCGCGCCGGGCAGTCCCACCAGCACCAGGGGCAGCTGATCGTCGCGCAGAGCGATGGTCGGAACGCGCTTCCAGGTCATGATCGTGTCTCCCTCACCGTTGAGTTCAGCGTCGACACCAGTATCGCCCTCACCGGCCGACTCATCACCCGGTTCACCACTGCGTCCTCTCGGCGAGTCGGGTCAGGTAGGCCTGAAGATTGCCCCTGGCCTCGGCCACCGAGTCGCCGCCGGTCTTGTCCAGCAGGAGATCGGCCAGGACCAGTGCGGTCATGGCCTGGGCGATGACCGCACCGGGGACGACGGCGCACACGTCGGAGCGCTGGTGCAGCCCGGTGGCGGCCTCGCCAGTGGCCAGGTCGATGGTGCGCAGGGCCCTGGGCACCGTCGAGATCGGTTTGAAAGCGGCTCGCAGCCGGATCTCGGAGCCGTTGGAGATACCTCCTTCGATGCCGCCGGCACGGTTGGTGGCACGTGCGACCTCACCATCGCGCACTGAGAGGATCTCGTCGTGCGCGGCCGAACCGCGCCGGGCCGCCTCGGCGAAGCCGTCACCGATCTCGACACCTTTGACGGCCTGGATGCCCATGAGCGCGCCCGCCAGCCGGGCGTCGAGCCGGCGGTTGGCGCAGACGTGGGTGCCCAGCCCCACCGGGACACCCGTGGCAACGACCTCGACGACGCCGCCGAGCGTGTCCCCATCCTTCTTGGCGGCGTCGATCTCGGCGACCATGGCGGCACTGGTGGCGGAGTCGGTGCAGCGCACCGGGTCGGCGTCCAGGCGCTCGGTGTCCCGGGCGGTCGGTGGGGGAACATCGTCGGGCAGGACGACGGAGCCGATGCGTACGACGTGGCTGACCAGCCCGATGCCGGCGACCTGGGCCAGGACGGCCTCGGCCAGCGCTCCCAGCGCGACCCGGGCGGCCGTCTCACGGGCGGAGGCCCGTTCCAGGACCGGGCGGGCATCGTCCAGATCGTACTTGAGCATGCCGGACAGGTCGGCATGTCCGGGCCGAGGACGGGTCAGGGGACGGTTGCGGGCGATCTCGCGCTCGTCGCCGGTACCGGCGTCGATGAGCAGGTCGCGGGGATCGACGGGATCAGCGCTCATGACCGTGGACCACTTGGGCCATTCCGAGTTGCCGATCTGCAGCGCGATCGGGCTTCCGATGGTGCTGCCATGGCGGATCCCGCCCAGAACCCGCAGCTCATCGCGCTCGAAGGACTGGCGGGCGCCACGCCCGTGCCCCAGACGCCTGCGGGCCAGCGCTGCCCTGATGTCCTCACTGGTAATCCGCACGCCTGCGGGCACGCCCTCCATCACCGCGGTCAGAGCCTCGCCGTGGGACTCCCCGGCCGTCATCCATCGAAGCATGAGACAGATACTCTCACACGCCCATGGCGTCTCCGGCGTCCCTCCTCGGCGTCAGGAGGGGTGCGAGTCAGTCGGCGTTGGTGGCCGACGGCGTCGCCAGGGCCGGCAGGAGCGCGGCGCGCATGCCCTCGGTGTCGGGCTGCCGCCCGGTCATGAGCCGGACTTGGGGCACGGCCTGGTGCAGGAGCATGAGCCATCCCGGGGCGACGGTTCCCCCGCCGCGCTCCCAGGCCTCGGCGATGGGGGTGGGCCAGGGAGCGTAGACGACGTCGAGCATGACGGCTCCTGGACGGGTTCCGCCCGCGGGACCCACGGCCTCGTCGAGAACAGCGGCCAAGGGATCCGCCGCCCCCGCGGGGAGGGTGGAGACGACGACGTCGGCCGCGGCCAGGTGCCGCGCCACCTCGGCGTTGGAGGCAGGGTCGGCCGGCTTCCAGGTGAGGGCCTCGATGTCCAGCCCCATGCGGTGCGCGGCGCTGAGCGCCCGCCCAGGGCCGGCATGGCGGCGTGCCGCGACGGTGATATGGCCTGCTCCGAGCTCGCCGAGCGCAGCCAGGGCCGAACAGGCGGTGGCGCCCGACCCGAGAACGACGGCGTCACCGGCACGGAGGCGGTTGATCACCGGGTCTCCGGTCTCCCGGAGCGCGCCGACGATGCCGGCGACATCGGTGTTGAAACCCGCCAGGAGCGCCTTTCCCTCGCCGCTGCGCTGGACGACCACCGTGTTGACCGCGCCGACGGCCTCGGCCAGGGGATCGACGACGTCCAGGTGCGCCAGAATCGCCTGCTTGTGGGGCATCGTGACACTCAGACCCGCCCAGACGGGTTCGGCCTCCACCGGGGCCGCCAGCTCGCAAAGCAGGGCGGGAAGTTCCTCGGGGGCCGTCTCGCGGCGCTCGTAGCGCCAGTCGCTCAGGCCCAGTTCTGCGTAGGCGGCCCGGTGAAGGACTGGAGACAACGAGTGGTTCACCGGCTGGCCGATGACGGCGGAGCGCCATCGGGCCGCCGCGCCGACCGCGTCAGCCACTCTTCTTACCCCCGTTGCACGTATCCTTGTTCTTCGCGCAGTAATCGTTGAGCTTCTTGGTGTTGGCGGCCTGCTCCTCGCTCGTGGAGGAGAACAGGGTCTCACCGGTGTCGAGGTTGACCGTCACGAAGTAGAGCCAGCTTCCGGCCGGCGGGTTGAGCACGGCCTTGATGGCATCCTCGCTGGGGCTGCCGATGGGGCCGGGCGGCAGCCCTGGGTGCACGTAGGTGTTGTACTGGTTATTGGGATCGGTCGCCTCCTCCGGCGCCGGGATCCCGCCACTACGCCCCAGGCCGTAGAGCACCGTGGAGTCCATCTGGAGCTTTCCCTGAGTCTCCCCGTCGACCTGCGCCAGGCGGTTCTCGATGACCCGGGCCGCCTGCCCGTAATACTTCGGCGGGACCTCGCGCTCGACGATGGAGGCCTTGGTCAGGACGACGTGATAGTTCTCCTTGGGAACCTTGAGATTGCTGAGCTGGGTCATGGTGCGGGAGACCATCTGCTTGACCAGATCGGTAGGAGTTGCGCTCTCCGTGACGTCGTAGGTCCCCGGAGCGAGCCAGCCCTCAACGTTGCCGCCCGCCTCGGCCGGCAGACCGATGGCGGCGGTGTCGGCGTAGGCGGCCTCGATCTGCTCATCGGTGAAATTGCTGACCTGCTTGAGCCGGTCTTTGATGATGTCCTTGGTGTTGCCGGCCGAAACCGTCAGGGTGTGGTCGCCCTTGGTCTCGGGATCGAGCAGAGCCTGGAGCGCGGCGTTGGCGGACATCTTCTTCTTGAGCTTGTAGGTGCCCGGCTGAATCGTGTTGCCCTTCGGGTTGTTCTTGGCCGCGTTGGTGAAGGCCTTGCCGGAGGCAACGACGCCCTTCTCCTGGAGGATGTCGCCGATATCCAGTCCGGAGGCCCCCTCCGGAATCGTCACCGTGACCTCGCCCTCGCCATTGCCGCGGTAGTCGTCGGCGTGAGTGGCCTGGGCGGAGGCGTCACGCATGATTCCGATGGCCTTGTAGCCCAGGACGCCGACGGCCACGAGGGTAATGACGATGACGAGGCTCGTCAGCCCGTGCCGGCGCCGCTTGCGCTGACGGCGCTCGACCTTCTCCATACGCCGCTGCTTGCGGCTTTTGGGCTTCTCTGTGGCGTCACCAGCATCTTCGTCGCGCTGGATGCCGAGCTCGGCGAAGAAATCGTCGTGGCTCACGCTCTGCCTCTCTTGATCGGGTGGACTCGCTCACCGGCCGGCACCCCGGACGTTCGCTCGGTGGTGATGGCCTGCTCAAGGATGACGACCGCGGCCGCTTGGTCGACGATACCGCGAAAGCTCCTCTCTTTCAGACCGGCCGCATGCAGTTCCCGGTGAGCAGTGACGGTGGTGAGCCGCTCATCGACCAGCCGGACGCACACCTTCGACGGCAGACGGCTCGCCAGGTCCCGGGCCCACCTGCGGGCGTCCCTGGTCGAGCTCGAGCTGCCGCCGCCCAAGTGCTTGGGCAGGCCGACGATCACCTCGAAGGCACCGTACTCCTCGACGAGGTCAACGGCCTCGTCGAGATCAGCACCATAACGGTCCCGCCTGAGAGTTACCACAGGAACGGACAGAATCGCGTCCTGATCGCAACGCGCGACACCAATACGCGCCTTCCCGACGTCGAAGGCGAGTCGTACTCCGGGGCGCAGTCCCCCGGCATCCGGATGAGCCGATGAGTCTGTCACGTGATCTGCTACGGCAGTCTGGGGTCGGATCGCCGAATCAGGCCCGGAGCTGGTCGGCGACGGCGCGCAGCGCCTCGTCCAGGGCGTCGGGGTTCTGCCCGCCTCCCTGAGCCAGGTCGTCCTTGCCGCCACCACCTCCGCCCAGTACCTGGGCCGCAGTACGCACCAGAGCTCCGGCGCGAACGCCCTTGTCTCGGGCGGCGGGGTTGGTGGCGACCACCACCACCGGGCGTGAGTTCAGGACTGCGCCGACGGCGACGACGGCGGGCTCGGAGTCGCCGAGCCGGCTGCGGGCGTCCAGGGCCAGAGAACGGACGGCGTCGGCGGAGCCGACGGAGCCGAGGTTGGCCGAGGCGAGCCGGATCTCGCCCAGGCGGGCGGCATCGGAGACGATGCTGGCGGTGCGCGCCGACAGGGCGGCCTGCTCGGCCGCTGCCAGGCGTTTCTCGGCGTCCTTCAGGCGCGTCATGAGCCCCTCGACGCGCTCGGGCAGGTCCTCGGGACGGCCCCCGACCATTGTGGAGAGCTGGGAGACCAGCGCGTGCTCCTTGGCCTGGTAGCCATAGGCGCCGTCGCCGACGAGGGCGTCGATGCGGCGCACGCCCGAGCCGATCGAGGACTCGCCCACAACCGCGATGCGGCCGATATGGCCCGTAGTCGGTACGTGGGTACCGGCGCACAGCTCCTTGGACCAGTCGCCGCCGATGGAGACGACCCTCACCTTCTTTCCGTACTTCTCCCCGAACAGGGCCATGGCGCCCGCAGCCCGGGCGGCGTCGATGTCCATGACCTCGTCGGTGACGGCCAGGTCCTCGGAGAGCTTGGCGTTGACCCGCTCCTCGATGCCGGTCACCTGGTCACCGACCAGGGCCGAGCCGTGGCGGAAGTCGAAGCGCAGGCGGGAGGGGGAGTTCTCGCTGCCCGCCTGGGTGGCGTTGTCGGAGACGATCTCGTGGAGCGCCTTGTGCACCATGTGGGTGGAGGTGTGGGCGCGCGCGATCGCCAGGCGGCGGGCCGTATCGATCTGGGTGAAGGCCTTCTCCCCCACCGCGATCGTGCCCTCGGTCAGGCTGCCGCGGTGGACGTGCAGGCCCTTGACGGGAGCCTGGACGTCGTTGACCTCGACGGTGCCCCCGTCGGCCAGTCGGATCGTGCCCTGGTCGGCGAGCTGGCCGCCCATCTCGGCCCAGAAGGGGGTCCGGTCCAGGACGACTTCGACCTCCGCCGGGGCAGTGACGACACTCTGCGGGACGCCGTCGACGAGCACCCCGGTGACGACGGCCTCGGCGGAGGAGTCGGTGTAGCCCAGGAAGGTCGAGCCGCCGCCCATCTCCTTCTCCAGCTCTCTGAAGACGCGGATGTCGGCGTGTCCGGTCTTCTTGGCGCGCGCGTCGGCCCGGGCGCGTTCCTTCTGCTCGTTCATGAGGCTGCGGAAGGCGCTCTCATCGACGTCGACCCCCTGCTCGGCCGCCATCTCTAAGGTGAGGTCGATGGGGAAGCCGTAGGTGTCGTGCAGCTCGAAGGCGCTCTTGCCGGACACCAGTGGGCGTCCGGTCCCACCTGTTTTTTTCTTGGCCGCGGCCACCGCGGTGTCCAGGATCGTGGTGCCCGCGGCCAGGGTGCGTCGGAAGGCGTCCTCCTCGCCGTAGGCGACCTCGGCGATGGTGCGCCAGCCGGTTTCCAGCTCGGGGTAGGAGGCCTTCATGGCGTCCTTGGAGGCGGTCAGCAGGGTGGGCATCGCGGCCTCGTCCACACCAAGCAGACGCATGGAGCGAACGGCCCGGCGGATGAGTCGGCGCAGGACGTAACCGCGTCCGTCGTTGCCGGGGCGCACGCCGTCGGAGATGAGCATGAGAGCCGAGCGCACGTGGTCGGCCACGACTCGCATGCGCACGTCGTCATGGTGCGCCTCGCCGGCCTCGGGGCCGGCGGCGCCGCGACCGTAGACCTTGCCGGAGAGCTCCTCGGCGGCCTTGATGACGGGGAGGACCTCGTCGATCTCATACATGTTGGGCTTGTCCTGCATGATGAAGGCGAGGCGCTCCAGGCCGGCACCGGTGTCGATGGCGGTCTGGTCGAGCTTGCCCAGGAGCTCGAAGTCGTGCCCCTTGCCCTCTCCGCGCAGGAACTCGTCGAAGACGAGGTTCCAGATCTCCAGGAAGCGGTCGCCCTGTGTGTCGACGGCGGGGCCACCGTCGGGACCGTAGGCGGGACCACGATCGTAGTGGATCTCGCAGCAGGAGCCGGCCGGTCCGGGCTGCCCGGTTGACCAGGAGATGTCCTTGAAGGGAAGCAGTTGGATCCGCTCGGCGGGCACCCCGATCTCGCGGGTCCAGTAGTCGAAGGAGACCTGGTCCTCCTCCCAGATCGTCATCCACAGACGGTCCCCGTCTAGGCCGTAGCCGCCCTCCTCGCGGCTGCCGGTCAGCAGGCCCCAGGCGTAGGAGATGGCCCCCTCTTTGAAGTAGTCGCCGAAGGAGAAGTTGCCGTTCATCTGGAAGAAGGTGCCGTGGCGCGTGGTGATGCCGACGTTGTCGATGTCGTTGGTGCGGATGCACTTCTGCACCGAGGCCGCCCGAGGCCAGGGGGCCTCCTCCGTGCCCAGGATGTAGGGGATGAAGGGCACCATGCCGGCCACGGTGAACAGGATGGAGGGCTCGGGGGACACCAGAGAGACCGAGGGACGGATCTCGTGCTCGTTCGCGGCGAAGTAGTCGAGCCAGCGGCGGCGGATCTCGGATGTGCGCATGGGGTCCTCATCTGTTCGAGGGGTGCCCGGGCGCTCGGCGCTGGGGCCTTGCACCGGGGCGTGTGGATAGTGTGGTGTGGTCGACCGGCGGGACTGGTATCCAGTTGGTTTCCAGGTGGCCGTACGACGTGCGAGCCGGTCGGATTGCTACAGGCGAGCCTACTCCCACGCCGGGGCGCCCCGAACCTCCGATGGGTCCGGGGCGCCCCGGCGTCAGATGAAGTACAGGCGTCAGCGCGAGTAGTACTCGACGACCATCTGCACGTCGCAGGTCACGGGAACCTCGTCGCGCTTGGGACGGCGCACCAGCGTGGCAGAGAGCTTCTCGAGGTCCACGTTGAGGTAGTCCGGGACGGGGGGCAGCACGTCGCGGTGGGCACCGGCGGCGGCGACCTGGAAGGGCACCATCACCTGGGAGCGCGGGCGGACCTGGATGGTCTGGCCGGGCTTGACGCGATAGGAGGGACGGTCCACGACCTTGCCGTCGACGAGGATGTGGCGGTGGACCACGTCCTGGCGGGCCTGGGCGATAGTACGGGCGATCCCGGAGCGCAGGACGAGGGCGTCCAGACGCATCTCGAGCAGCTCGACGAGAGACTCACCAGTCAGGCCCTGGCCGCGACGGGCCTCCTCGAAGACGCGCTGGAGCTGAGCCTCGCGGATGCCGTACTGGGCGCGCAGGCGCTGCTTCTCCTTGAGGCGGACGGCGTAGTCGGACTCGGTGCGGCGGCGGGCGCGGCCGTGCTCGCCGGGACCGTAGGGACGGCGCTCGAAGTAGCGCACGGCCTTGGGGGTCAGCGGGATGCCAAGGGCGCGAGACAGGCGCACCTGACGGCGGGAGCGTGAAGAGCTCATGTGTTTCTTTCCTGTCGGATTGGTGGTCGCACGCCGTGGGCTGGTGCCGACGGCGCGGGGTCAGCCGCGGTTCGGGCCGGGACCCCAGGAGGTCTGCATCGTCATCGAACGGTGGTACCGGTAGGCGCCGCCGATCATCTTCGATGTGGACAACTCGAGAACTGTAGCGTGCTCGTCAGCGAAAACCCATGTCGAAATCGCCTGGTGTGAGGCGGTCCTCAACCCTGTCCCGCTCCCGCTTCAATCCTGGGCGGGGCCATCATCGTCACCGTTCCTCAAGGATGCGTCGGACGGCCTCGAGGCGGGAGGCCAGCTGCTTCTCGAATCCGTTGCCGCTGGGGCGGTAGTACCGACTGCCCTCGAGCCCCTCGGGCAGGTACTGCTGACCGACGACAGCGTGCGGGAAGTCATGCGGGTAGCGGTAACCCTTGCCGTGCCCGAGTCCCTCCGCCCCGGTGTAGTGGGCGTCGCGCAGGTGTGCGGGCACGGCTGAGGTCTTGCCTGCGTTCACGTCCGCCAGCGACTCGCTCAGGGCCATGGTGACCGCGTTGGATTTGGGGGCCGTGGCCACGGCGATCGCGGCCTCGGCCAGGATGAGGCCGGACTCCGGCATCCCGATCATGGCGACCGCCTGCTGCGCGGCCACGGCAGTGGACAGTACTCCGGGATCGGCCAGACCGACGTCCTCGGCGGCGTGGATGACGATGCGTCGGGCGATATACCGGGGGTCCTCCCCGGCCGCGATCATGCGTGCCAGGTAGTGCATGGTGGCGTCGGGATCGGAACCGCGCATCGACTTGATGAAGGCGCTGATGACGTCGTAGTGCTGATCGCCGGTGCGGTCGTAGCGCACCGCCGCCACATCGGCGGCCTGCTCGACGTCGGCCACCTCGATCAGGGGCAGTGAGTCGGCGTCCGCTTCCCGCGCCAGAACCGTGCCTGCGGCGGCCTCCAGCACGGTGAGGGCCTTGCGGGCGTCAGAGCCGGCCATGCGCACGATCTGCTCGCGAGCCTCCTGGCTGAGCTGGGCAGCTCCGGCCAGGCCGCGCTCGTCGGTCAGGGCGCGATCGATCAGGCGCCCGACGTCGTCCGCCCCCAAGGGGTGGAGCGTCAGGAGCAGGGAGCGGGACAGGAGCGGCGAGACGACGCTGAAGGACGGGTTCTCTGTGGTGGCGGCGATGAGTGTGACCCACCGGTTCTCCACGCTGGGCAGGAGGGCGTCCTGCTGGGAACGGGAGAAGCGGTGGACCTCGTCGATGAACAGGACCGTTTCCTCCCCCGCCGCCAGGCGCCGTCTGGCATCGGTGACGACGGCGCGCACATCCTTGACGCCCGCGGTCACCGCCGACAGCTCCACGAATCGTCGCCCGCTGCCCCGCGCCACCAGGTAGGCCAGCGTCGTCTTCCCGGTTCCGGGAGGCCCCCACAGGATGACGGATGACAGGGATGCGCCCGGATGCCGCGCGGTGGCGCTTCCCTGAGCGCCCGCGCGCGGGTGCTCCATCGTCTCTGATGGCTCGACAAGGCGCCGCAGAGGCGATCCGGGGGTCAGCAGGTGTGCCTGCCCCTGAAGCTCGTCCAGCGAGCGGGGTCGCATCCGCACGGCCAGGGGCGCGCGGGAATCCGCAGGGAGCCCGGCGTCATCCGTGCCGGCAGACTCGAACAGGTCCATGGGACGACCCTAACCTCCCCCACCCCCGACTCCGCTGGAACTGGCGGTCGCCCTGGTGGCTGCGACGGCTACTTGCCTGGTCCGGCGTCGATGCGGATCCGGCAAGCACGACGGGAGTCACGGCTCCCGGCTTGGTCAGAGCAGACTGATGTCTCCTGCGCCCTGACGCACCACCTCGGGAACATCATCGGTCAGGTCGACGACGGTGGTCGGTTCTCCCTGACCCACTGGACCTTCAATGACGACGTCGATGAGGTGGCCGAGGGACTCCTCGATCTCCCACCCGTTGGTCTCCGGCTCCTCCTTGCCGGGGCGGATGAAGGTGGAGGACAGGATGGGGGCACCGAACTCGGCCACGAGGGCCTGGGTGATGGCGTGGTCCGGGATGCGCACGCCCAGCGTGTGCTTCTTGGGGTTGAGCGTCATCCGGGGAACGTCCTTGGTGCCCTTGAGGATGAAGGTCCACGGCCCCGGGGTGAGGCGCTTGATGAGCCTGAAAGCGTTATTGCCCACGATGGCCAGGGGGCCCACCTGGGCGAAGTCGGCGCACACGAAGGTGAAGTTGTGCTTCCCGTCGAGCTGGCGGATGGTGCGGATGCGGTCCAGGCCCTCCTTGTTCCCCGGTGCGCAGGCTAGGGCGTAGCCGGAGTCGGTGGGATAGGCGACCAGACCGCCGTCGCGCAAGGTACCGACGACCTTCTCAACCAGGCGGATCTGCGGGTTCACGGGGTGGAGCTCGATGTAGCGTGACATGACCCCACCCTACCCCTGGTGACTGCGCTCACACAGCCTTCCGGGTCATGCATCGAGTCAATTGAGATTGAGTCAGACGTGCCGGCGACCTCGTCCGACGACGGTCAGAACGAAGGCGCAGGCAGCTCCTGCTAGCGCCACGGCTAGGGTGATGAGAAAGATGATCTGATAGCCCGCATAGGCGTCGTGGCGGTGGGACTCCACGATGCCGGAGGTCATCGAGTTGCCCCAGATAATGGAGGCGTAGGCGAGGAACGAGGCGACCGCCATAGCCGAACCATTGATCTCCTCGGGCAGGTCGAGCTCGGCGATCGGAGCCAGGATGACCGACTTGCCCATGAAGACACCCGCTGACATGACGATGAGGAGGATGATTGCGGGCCACATCATCGTCTTCGATGACGGCAGCATGTACACCGCTGCGGCGCTTACCCCGACGACGGTCAGCGCTGCCGTCATCATGGCCGCTGACGACTTGAAGACGTAGTCGGCGACGAACCCCGCCGGGATGCAGATAAGGGCGCCGACGAGGCTGGTAGTCGCAGCCCCGAACAGTCCGGCCACGCCGTCGGAGACGTTGTAGACGAGCTTGAGGTAGGGGGCCGAGGAGTAGATGAGGTTGACATAGGCCCAGTACAGGCACATGGCCGCCAGCCCGGCCAGCCAGATGCGCGGACGAGTCATGACCTTGAGCAGCCCAAGGAGGGCGGCCGCGTTCGCCGAGGTGTTGTCCTGGTGGGCGATCGCGTTCCTCGGCACGAAGTGGAGCAGACAGGCGATCAGCGGGGCGAGCAACAGGGAGTAGCCGACCGCGAAGCCGATGATGATGACCTTCCAGTGCTGAGGAAAGGCCCAGACACAGCCGACGACGATCATGGCCAGGATGAACTCCACGCTGCGTCTGATCGCCTCGAAGAAGCCCATGACCATGCCTCTGCCGCGGCGGCGATCGTCTCGGGAGATGAAGGTGAGGCCATTGACCACCGCCGGCCATCCGATGGCATCCCAGACCGCCCAGGAGAACGCGATGGCGAGCATCGTCGTGAACGACAGCCCCGGTGTCAGGTAGAGGACCAGCAGTGTGACAAGTCTCCAGGCGCACCACGTCACCAGGATCGAGCGGATGGTGAAGCGGTTGTTGATCCATCCGGCCGGGACATACATGTACATGGCCAGACCGATAACGCTCATCATGGCGCCGAAGCCGTCAATGCCGATCCCCAGCACGTCGGAGACCTGCAGCATGAGGGAGCCCTTGAGCGCCTCGAAGGCGGCGTACACGAGCTGGCCGGAGAGCGCGATGCTGAGGAACGCGCCAACGCGGTCACGGCGCAGAAAGGCCGGACGCCTCCGGGCAGCGGCGCCTTCGGGCAGATCGGCGAGATGCTCGCCCGTCCCCTCTGAGACGATGGCGGCAGACGAATCAGGGGATGACTCGGATGTGGACGCAGTCATGGGACCAGGTCCGTCCTTTCAAGGGATGATGTCAGCGATGTGTACTGCGGAGAAGTCAGCGGCGAGGAATCTGATGGGCGATGTCGGAGAAGATGCCGGTGGCACCCCAGTTGAAGAGCTCGTTGGCCCGGCCGAGCGAGTTGACGGTCCAGACGTTGACGCCGTAGCCCTCGGCTCGAAAGGTCTGAACCTGTTGCCGGGTCAGGCCGGAGTCCTCTGGGTGAATGTAGTCGGCTCCCACGATCTGAAGCGTGCTCCTCCAGTCGTCTGAAAGAGTGCGACTCCTGTAGAGGCAACCCACGGGCACGTGTGGAGCGCGCTGCTTGAACAGGTGGAGCAGAAGATGACTGAAGGAGGAGACAATGACCTCCGCACCGGGACGCAGGCGTTCGAGCTGGGCGATCACACCGTCGATGAGACGCAGCGTCGCCTCTCGCCCGGTCCCATTGGGCTTGATCTCGATATTGGCGTTGAGGCCGGTGGCGTTCATGAGATCAATGAGGTTCCGCAAGGTCGGGAGCGATTCGCCCTTGAATCGGGGGGAGAACCAGCCTCCGGCGTCGATGCCCGCCAGGTCGGCGACGGTCAGGTCGTCATACCGGCCAGCCCGGTTCGTAGTGCGATCCAGGGTCGAGTCGTGGCAGATGATGACCGTTCCGTCGGCGATGATGTCAACGTCCGCTTCCACCCAGCCCACCTGGTGGTCCACTGCGCAGCGGAAGGCAGCCATAGTGTTCTCCGGGGCGAGCGAGCTCAGACCACGATGCCCGATGATCATGCGCTCGCCGTCGGACACGAGCCCATCACTGTCTGAGGTCGCCGACGACATGGCTGGAATGCTACATGAGCGGCGGCAGCCCTCGGGTGGTTCGGGTCAGGGTGTGACCCGGACGGTGTCGACCGTGGGGGCGACCTTGAAGGTCACGGTGGGACCGGCCGTGGTCTCCAACGATGTCATGGTGGTCCCCCTGGCCGTCCACCTGGACAAGGCCGGCTCCGGCGGCCTGTCGTCTGATGGCAAGAAGTTCGACGTGCACCTGGCCTGGGACCGCAATGATCGTTTTAGTGGTGCTGATGGTGTGCGATTGGTGGACCTTGATGCCGGCACCGTCCAGGAGACCTTCAAAGCCTCCTCCCAAAGCACGAGCCTGACGGACAAGGAGCCCGATGATGCTACGTTGCACGCCCTGTTCAAGCCGGTCGACGCCAGCACCATCAACGTGCTGGTGCCCGAGTCGGGCCTGTTCGAGGGCGTGCCGGTGGTACGCGACGGCAAGCTGTCCGAGGAGGCCAAGAAGGCGCTGGAGAACACCTACGACACCGAGAGCAGCCCGGACCCGGTGGCGCTGGAGACTTTCACCGCCTCAGTGGACGGAGCCTCCGACACCCGGGTGACGGGCAAGTCGGTGACCATCACCCTGGCCTCCGACGTCCTGTTCGACTCAGACTCAGCCGACCTGAGCGCCCAGGCCGACACTGCGCTGAAGAAAGCGGCCGACCAGCTGTCCACCTACCCCGGTGGACAGGTCACGATCGTGGGCCACACCGACGACGTCGCCGACGACGCTCACAACCAGGATCTGTCCAACCGCAGGGCCCAGGCCGTGGCCGACCGGCTGGGGCAGCTGACCAGCATGTCGGCCTACAGTGTGAGTGTCTCGGGCAAGGGTGAAAGCGAGCCGCGGGTGCCCAACGACTCCGATGAGAACCGTCAGCTCAACCGCCGCGTGGAGATTACCCTGGTGCCCACAGAGTCCACCTCAACCAAGTCCGATGCGGGCAAGGACCCGTCTGGCAAGGGCGGTGGCGATCTTCCTAAGGCCGAGGGGCCGGTCGCGAAGGGCAGTGAGGGAGTCACGGTCAAACGAGGCAGCGGGGAGGACAAGCTGACCTTCGTGCTCAAGGAGGTGTCCCGCCGTGGGAAGTACCTCGTCGGTGAGGTCAAGGCTACCGGCGGTCCCGGAGGCACCAACGTCGGCCCGGCGGACTGGCTGCAACCGACCCAGCTGGCCGGAAGCGCCCGTGGTGAGGAGGACACCAAGCTGCTGGGCGCGATCACGGGGCTGAGCCTGCTGACCGCTCAGACGCGCTAATACCCGGTCGACTACACCACCGCCAAAGGGGCCCACCACCCCCTGAGCGAGATCACTGCCGACAACAAGCTCGGTGACGGCGACGCCACCACCCTGACAGTAGTGTGGCCCGACACCGGGCAGGACACCGTCACCCTTGACCTCGAACCCTCCAAACGCCCCACCCGCCCCAACAACCCCTTCCGCCTCACCGACATTCCCGTCAAAAGATGAGTGAAAGCCACCGTCGATCGGCTGCGGTACGTGCTCTCAACGACTGGGACGCGGCGTCCAAGCCGGTTTGCCAGTTCTGGGACGGCTGGGCTGTCACAGCACCTGACCAGCGCATTCTTTCCGGATCCGGCAGCACGACGCGCTCTTCCGAGCATTGACATCAAGACAGATTGATATAAAATCTCCTACATGCGAAAGGTCGCGACGCCGCCGGAGGCTCCTCTCGGGGATGACTCCGCCGTGGTGCAGCTGTTCAAGGCTCTCGCTCACCCCATGAGGGCGAGCATCGTCTATCGCCTCATCAGCTCACCGGCCGACGTCACCGAGTTAGTGGCGTTCCTCGGCGTGTCCCAGCCCCTGGTCTCTCATCACTTGCGGGTACTGCGCGACGCCCACCTGGTCGAGTCGGTCCGCGACGGCAGGCGGCAGAGCTATTCCCTCATCGACGACCATGTCGCATCGATCTTCATCGACACCCTTGAGCATACGAAGGAGCACGATCATGACTGCCACCACTGAGCACCGCCCCGCCGAGGCCCACCGCCACACTCACGGCCCGAATTGCGGCCACCTCGCCGTCATCCATGGCGACCACGTGGACTACATCCACAACGGCCACGCTCACCACGAGGACAACGGCCATTACGACGAGTGCGACGTCTGCTCGTGCGAGCATTGCTCGGACTCCTGCGCCGTGTGCGAGTGCGAGGACTGCTCCTGCCCGACCTGCAACCACAATACCTGCTCGTGTGAGCACTGCTCGGACTCCTGCTCCTCGTGCACCTGCGAGGACTGCTCCTGCCCGACCTGCACGCACGCCGCCTAATCGATTCAGTCGGTAGCCCCTGTACGCGCGCCGCTTGCGGTGTACTGCTGTGGTGGCCTTCTGCCGGAGGAAGCTCTTCGGCAGAAGGCCACCGCGGGTTTCACGGTGCCGCAGCGAAAACGGGACGAATACTGGCAGACGGCGATGAGCGGCGGAGAAAATGAGGATCAGGTCTGAACAGGTTTGCGCCGGTGCACCCTCGCAACGATCATGAGCCCATGAGTAGCCCCTTCCCCATTCCCGACGCCTTTGCGCACGTCGCGCCGCCTGTTCCCGGTGTCCGTCTGGGAGAACCGCTGGGGCAGGGAGGCTTCGCCACCGTCTACGCCGGGGAGCAGATCTCGCTGCAACGTCCGGTGGCCGTCAAGATCGACTCCCGGCCGTTGCACGACGAACGCAACCGTCGACGCTTCATGCGGGAGATGGCGGCCGCCAGCCGCATCAGCGGGCACCCGCACGTGGTCTCGCTGATCGACTCCGGAGTCCTACCAGACGGGCGTCCCTACCTGGTCATGGAACGCTGCGACGGAGGCTCCTTGGCCCAGGTCCTGGAGAGCGGCGAACTCAGCGCCGCCGAGGCCGTCAGCATCGTCTCGGCCGTCTCTTCCGCCCTGGGGGCCGCTCACCGAGCCGGGGTCCTCCACCGCGACATCAAACCCGGCAACATCCTCATCGACGCCTACGGAAGCCCGCGCCTGAGCGACTTCGGCCTTGCCGCCATCCAACGCGAGGGCATCGAGTCCTCCGTCACCCTGGAGACGATGACACCGGACTTCGCTCCACCGGAGGCCTTCACCCTGGCCGAGCCCTCACCCAGCGGCGACGTATGGTCGTTGGGGGCTGTTCTGTTCACGCTTCTCACCGGACGCGGTCCTCGTCGCACTGCCGACGGCGGGGCGCTGAGTCTGCCGGAGATCATCAACCGCCTGTCCGTGCCCGCGGACACCTCGGATCTGCGTATCCCCGAGGCATTGCGCCCGCTCCTCGACCGGGCGCTGCACCCCGACCCGGCGCAGCGCTACCGCGACGGCAACGAGCTCGCCGAGGCGCTGGCCCGAGTCGGCGATATCCCGCGCTCGGCGATCGCTGTTCCTCCCGCAGTGATGCGGACGCCCCTTCCAGCCTCCGCCCCAGTACCGGCCTCCGAGGCAAGACGCTCGGGCAGGGCCTTCGCGCTCCTGGCGCTCGGCGTGACAGCAGGCGTCGTCATTTCCGCCGTCGTCCTTGCGAGTACGAACCTGGTTCCGTCGGCGTCCTCGGCGAACCGGACCGCCCAGCGGGCCTCGGCCTCAACCGTCCCGAGTGCCAAGAGCCTTGAGAAACGGGGGGCCGGCGGCGAAGCCACGGCCACGGCTCGGCCAGATGCCCGCAGCCCCGAGAAGGCCTCGCCGTCTGCGACGCCCGCCCCTACTCCCGCGCAGGTCAACGCTCAGGGCATCCCCTACTCAGATGACATGCCCTGGCCTCTGGGGACCTGTCTGAGCCGGGCCACCTCAGTCGTGGGCGGCACGAGCGTGAGCCAGGTCGACTGTTCCCAAGCCGACTGGATTGTCTTCGCCGGTGGCACCTTCGACCCGACCACGAACGCTTCCAGCGCCTCCGAGGCGCTAACGGATGACCCGCAGGTCAAGGTCACCTGCACCAGCACCTACGCCAAGCGCTACGGACTCGACCTGTCCACCAGCTACTCGATCAACACGCTCGGTCCCAGTGATGAGGAGTGGGCCGCGGGCAATCGCGGTTTCGCCTGCGTCCTGGGCCGGTTATAAGTCTGCAGCGGTCTCACGTGCCCCGCCGTGCGCGGGGCCCGCACCGACAAGGACCCAGCCCTGCATCTCCTGGCGACCCTGGACCAGGCCACGGGCACTGTGCTGATCCAGGGGCGAGTCACCGGCCGGTGCCGGCGAAGACTTCCTCGATGAAGGGATCGACCAGCCCGTGGTAGGCCTCTGGGGCGTCCCGCCGCACGCAGTGGCCGACGCCGTCGAGCAGCACCAGGCGCACGAGCGGATTGGTCACTTCAGAGGGGTCAGGAGCCATGTCGCCGCGGCGGGGTGCCAGGTAGAGCGTCGGCGTCCTCAGCCGGTTGATCGCGCTGACGAGGTCGGCCTCGCCGAGATAGGTGCCTTCGCGGATGTAACGGCGGTCGACCCGCCTCTTGCACGCGGCCCAGCCCTCGATCTCGGATTCGCTCCATGAGGTCTCGCGCCTCATGCGTTCCCGCTCGGCCGTGCCGCCGTCGGCGAAGGCGTCCAGGAACCGCTCCTGATGCTCTACGAACCAGGGGGCCGGGGCCCAGTGCCCGGTGGGACGCGCGACGTCCTCCAGGACCAGTGCCCGAACCAGCTCGGGCCAGGCGACGCTCACCCGCAGCGACATGAGCCCTCCCAGGCTGTGCGCCACGACGACCGGCGGCTCCGAGAACAGGGCCAACGTCTTCTCAAGGTCCTCTTGCATGGTCTGCGGCGCCCGGGCCAGGGTCTCGTCATCCCACCGCGGGGATGCCCCGTGCCCCCGCTGATCGATCGCGAGGACGTGATACCGGGAGGACCAGCGGGCCACAGCGTCAGGCCATGCGGTAGCCGATTCAGTCAGGCCGTGGACTAAGAGCAGCGGCGGATCCGCCGGAGCGCCCCACTCGTGCAGCGCAAGCATCGTCACCTCATCGAGTGTAGGCGAAGAGCGCGCACGAACTCCGTGCTCACGTCGGTCCCGGCTGAGTTCATCGATTCCGATGAGGGCAAGTCTTCTTGGGCCTGAGGCGAAAGTCGTCGAGTTCGGTGCTTCCCGGGGGCCGAGGCCCCCGGGAGCATCCGCGACGCCGGGATCAGCACCCCATCCGCAAGTCTCAACCTGACGACGCGACCTCCGAACTCAGCTCTGCTTCATCCCGTCCTCTTTGCCCTGCACCGCAGAGCCGGACTCGTCGTCCGGGACGGCGTCGACCCCGGCCTCCTTGCGCTGCTCGGGCGTGATCGGGGCGGGAGCCTCGGTCAGCGGGTCGAAGCCGCCGCCGGACTTGGGGAAGGCGATGACGTCGCGGATGGAGTCGGCCCTGGTCAGTAGGGAGACGATGCGGTCCCAGCCGAAGGCGATGCCGCCGTGCGGCGGGGCGCCGAACTTGAAGGCGTCCAGCAGGAAGCCGAACTTCTCTTGGGCCTCCTGCTCGCCGATCCCCATGACGTTGAAGACGCGCTCCTGGACGTCGCTGCGGTGGATACGGATAGAGCCGCCGCCGATCTCGTTGCCGTTGCACACGATGTCGTAGGCGTAGGCCAGGGCGCCTCCCGGGTCGGTGTCGAAGGTCTCCAGGCACTCCGGTTTGGGCGAGGTGAAGGCGTGGTGGACAGCGGTCCAGGCGGACTTGCCCAGGGCCACGTCGCCGTCGGCGCGGGCCTCGGCGGAGGGCTTGAACAGGGGGGCGTCCACGACCCACACGAAGGACCACTCATTATCGTTGATGAAACCGCAGCGCTTGCCGATTTCCAGACGGGCGGCGCCCAGCAGGGCGCGCGAGGAGTCCACGGGGCCAGCGGCGAAGAAGATGCAGTCACCGGGCTCGGCTCCAGCGGCCTGGGCCAGGCCTGCCCGCTCGGCGTCGGTGATATTCTTGGCGACGGGGCCGCCGAGGGCCCCGTCCTCGGCGACGGTGACGTAGGCCAGGCCTCTGGCGCCGCGCTGCTTGGCCCACTCCTGCCAGGCGTCGAAGGTGCGCCGCGATTGGGAGGCCCCACCGGGCATGACGACGGCACCCACGTAGGGGTTCTGGAAGACCCGGAAGGTGGTGTCCTTGAAGTAGTCGGTCAGGTCCACCAGCTCGCAGCCGAAGCGCAGGTCGGGCTTGTCCGAGCCGTACTTCTCCATGGCGTCGTGATAGGTCATGCGGGCAATGGGCGTGGGCAGGTCGTAGCCAATGAGGGCCCACACCTCGCGCAGCACGTCCTCGGCGACGGCGATGACGTCGTCCTGCTCGACGAAGCTCATCTCCACGTCGAGCTGGGTGAACTCGGGCTGGCGGTCGGCGCGGAAGTCCTCATCCCGGTAGCAGCGGGCGATCTGGTAGTAGCGTTCCATGCCGGCAACCATGAGGAGCTGTTTGAACAGCTGCGGGCTCTGCGGCAGGGCGTACCAGGAGCCCGGTGCCAAGCGGGCGGGCACGAGGAAGTCGCGGGCTCCTTCCGGGGTGGATCGGGTCAGGGTCGGGGTCTCGATCTCGACGAAGTCGTGGGAGTCCAGGACCCTGCGGGCGGCCTGGTTGACCTTGGCGCGCAGCCGGATGGCGTGCTGCATGGGGCTGCGCCTCAGGTCGAGGTAGCGGTGGCGCAAGCGCGCCTCCTCCCCGACCTGCCCGGCGTCCTCGGCGTGATCAGAGACTTGGAAGGGCAGCGGGGCAGAAGCGTTGAGAATCTCGACGTCGGAGACGACGACCTCGATATCGCCGGTGGGCAGGTTCGGGTTGGCGTTGCCCTCGGGCCGGGCGCTCACCTCGCCGGTGACGGCCAGGACGTACTCGGCGCGCAGGTCGTGGGCGACCTCCTCGCGAATGACGACCTGGGCGATGCCCGAGGCGTCCCGCAGGTCGATGAAGGCCACGCCGCCGTGGTCACGGCGTCGATCCACCCATCCGGTGAGGGTGACGACCTGGCCGATGTCTGAGGCGCGCAGGGAGCCTGCGGTGCGGGTTCGCAGCACGGTGCTGGGTTCCTTCCGTGTGGGGCACTGAACCGGTGCCCGTCGGGGCGCACCACGAGACGGGTGGGCGCCGGCCGCAGTTTACAAGGAGCCCGGCACTCGGGCGTCAGGCGGCGCCGCAGCAGCCGCACACGCAGTGACTCGCCCTACGTCAGACCACGGCTCGACGGCGCTGGTAGGCAGCCATTCTGCGACGGTTGACCGCTACGAGCACCGAGAGCACGACCAGGATCATGCTGAGCGCGAGGATGGAGGCGCCGATGATCGGAAAGCCGGCCGGTTCCGCCCCTGGGCCGGCGGCCTGAATGCCCGAGGCGCTAGCACCTTTCGATCCGCCCGTTGCGGCCACCTGGTGGGGCGGCGGCGTCGGTGCCGCCGGAACGGTCGGAGGCGCGGCCCCTCCGATGACTGTGACACCCGAGACAGTGAAGTAGGGACTCTTGTTGGTGTAGTCCGCCGCGTTGCCCCCTTGCGCTCCGGAGACCCGGAAGCGCAGCCAGTGGTTGCCCTGCTCGACGTAATCGGGCAGCTCGAAGGATCCCGAGGCGGTGCCGTCCTCCTTGACCGTCACGGTGGTGACGACCTCGTTCTCCGGGGACTGGGAGCCGCCCGGCGTTCCGTCATCGATGAGAACCTGAACCGTTGCGCCGCTGGGGAAGCCCGAGATCGTGTACATGATCGTGCCCCCGACGGCAACTGTCGATGGGCTGACGGTTGAGGCCGTCCCCCTGGTGGAGGGGCCTGTCGTGGTGTCCGCTTCGGCAACGGGACCCATGGGAATCAGTGCCGCCAAGGAAGCGAGCAGGACTGAGCAGACGACGGCGAGCACGCGTGGCGCGCCCGCCGGGTGGCGGTCGTCGATCCGACGTCGATCGGTCTGCGTGCGCCGATCCGGCCGGACGAGCCGGAGCATTCGGATCATCTGCCCCTCACCTCCTTCGTGCCGCTGCATGTTCTGATCCCCTGACGATTTCGTTGACAACTTGCTGAAGCGCCTGCTCAGCGTCTGCGCGGCATCCGCGGTAGCCGGGGGGCTCGCGGAGCGCGAAGAGGCAGTCCTGAACGCGCGGCGACCAGCAGGCTGCCGGCGCCGATGACAAGCAGTCCTCCGGCGCCTCCTAGGAGCATGTCGTTGGCACTCAGGCTCATGGAGGTGGGGGCACCCTTGTCCGGGAATGTCAGAAGCTGGGCCTGGCCCGGGTTCTGAGTGTCGAAGGCTGCCGAGGTGATCTCCAGCTTGGCCCACCCCAGAAGGCTGTTCTCACGATCGGCCACCGCCAGTTCGTAGGATCCGGATTTGAATGTCGAGATATCGATGGAGACGCTGTTGGCGCCGTCGACCTGTACCCAGCCCTTGGTGGTGGCTCCGGGGAAGACGAATACCGAGACCCACTCCCCCGCTGAGACCTTGGCCTTGGGAAGGACGAGGTTGACGATATTGCCCTGGCGGGACCCGGACAGGGAACCGGCGTTGTCCGCGCTCAACTGCGCAGCGCTGGTCACCGGAGGTACGGGGGCCCTGTCAGGACGGACAGTCCTGTCCTCAGGGGCGGTCGCTTCGGCTGAGGCCTGCGCCGGGGCCTCGGAGTCGTCCGAGCCGGAGGAAGCGCTGGCACCGCCCCACCCACTGTCCTGAGTCCGCCCCTGGTCGGCGCCGGGCCCGGCCGGGATACCGCCGGCCGAGGAATCCGTCTGGGACCCGCTGTTGGCAGAAACGCCTCCACCGGAACCGCTACCGATACCTTCTGCGTCCGACTGGCTGCCGGGGTCCTCCTCATCACGGCCATCGGTGACGTTCACATGTGGCGTGGCTGCGGAGGGACCCGAGGTCTGCACCGAGTCCGGTGACTGCGTGCGCTGATCCGACGGAGCGGTTGAGGGCTGGACAGACGGAGCGGGGGACGGTTCTGATGTCGGCTCGTTGGAAGGAGCCGGTGAGGGGGCGGGCGCTGGGCTGGTCGACGGCGTCGGGGACGGCGAAGCAGACGTGGATGCCGAGGGTTCTGCCGTCGGCATCCGCGTTGGAGACGGCGTGGGCTCGGCTGTAGGACCGGCTGTAGGGGTTGGGGTCGGCTGCGGAGTCACCGGCGTATTGAGGACGAAGACGTTGGTGCTGGCCGTCAGCCCGGTATCGGCGGATGAGATCTGAAGATAGTAGCGTCCCTTTTCGGCTTTCCCTGCGGCGTAGAGCGCAGACAGGTTGAGCTGAGTATTGAAGGAACCGTTGCGGAAGGTGACGGGCACCGAGACGGTTCCCGGAACCGCGTATCCACCGTGGGCCATCATCTTGATCTCGACCGACTTCTCACCGTCGAGCACGGTTCCCTGTGAGCACCAGCCCGTGCCCGAGGCCCTGACAGCGATCTCAGGATCGTAGGTGGGCTCAGCCCCCTTGGGGTTTGAGCCATCGGGGTTGAGAACGGTGACGGTTGGCGCCGCCTTGCAGGTTGCGTTCGTCGGAGTCGGTGTGGGATCCGGCGTGAGTGTCGCCGTCGGCTGCGCAGAGGGTGTCGCTGTCGGCGACGGGCTCGGGGCCTGCGTCGGGTCCGGAACTGGTTCCGTCGTCGGTTTGGTGGTCGGCGCGGCAGTTGGCTCAGTGGTGGGCTCAGTGGTGGGCTGAGCGGTCGGTTCCGTCGTCGGCCCGGTTGTTGGCTCAGTGGTCGGCTCCGCTGAAGGCTCAGCACTGGGCTCGGTCGTGGGGTCTGGCGTGGGCTCCGGAGAAGGAGGATTGATGATGTCGGGATCCTGCTTGACGAAGGAGAACAGGCCCGTCGTCGCACTCACCGTTCCGCTGGTAAAGGTGAGGCTGAAGACCCGCGTGCCGACGTCCCAGCTCGTGTCGCCCGTGGCCTCTCGCATTCCTTTGACAAGGTAGTTGGTCGGAATGAAGACGTCCTGCTCGCCGTTGGCGGGAGCTGGGCGCTCGAGCTCGGCCTTGAGCCCCGGCAACAGGTGGGGAGTGACAGTCTTTCCCTCGACGACGTTGAGCGTGATGGAAGGATCCTCCAGGACCTCGCCGGCGGTGGCGCACCAGTCCGACAGGATCGACTCGACCCCCACACCGAACCCGGTCTCATAGACCGGCACCACGTACTCGGGCGCCGACTGGCCCTCGGGGTAGACCATTCTGGCTGCAGGGCGGCAGGCCGCGCCGCTCCCGGATTCCTCGACGGCCTTGCCCTCGTTCAGAAGGGGCATGGCAGCCACACCAGCGGTGGACAGAATAATGCCGAAGGCCGTCAGGACGGCAAGAATCGCGCGAGCACCGTGCATGGTAGAGGGGCGGGCCGCAAACAGCCGCTGAGCGTAGTGCATCAAGTGGTCTCGTTCGTGAGCAGGGATGAGGTGGACTTACTCGTTCAATCCGCAGCCGGTAGGCGAGGACAACGAGGAAAGGAACGCACCGGTCAACGGATACGACTGCCTTTCACAAACGATGATAGACGGACTACTCCCCTCTAAGAATCCACTATCTCCAGAAAACATCGGCTGCGACATCGAATCCGGATCAAGTATACACGGCGGTAACCCGACAATCGGTCGGAGCGAGATCAATCAGTTCCGGAATCACTGCGAAAACTCCTGCATTGGTAACGATAAATCGGGTAACGTGATCATGCTGTTGCCCAGGTTTCACTTCTGTCACGGTTTTATTGTGGAGAGGACTGGGGCCGTTCAACGCGTATTCCGCGTTGAACGGCCCCTGAGACGATCGGCCAGGGCTCCTCCTGCTCAGGCGTGTTGATCTGATCCGGGTGCAGGCCAGTCGGGCACGACGACGGACGCGCGCCAGCAGCGCTCCGACTCGCGTCAGAGGTCAGTGGCGCAATGACTGGCAGGCAAACGTTGGCGACGTTGTCTTGTTTTATAGACGAGTGAGACTGCGGTCACCTCGGCGCCGCTATCCACGTCCTGAGGAAAGGTCCTGCTCATGAGCGTCGAGCCCCCAGGACAGCCCGTGCCGCCACCAGGCGTAGTCGTGACCGCCGCGCTCCTCGCGATACTCGAGCAGAACCCCCTCGGCCGCGAGAAGACCCGCGGCCGTGCGCGCCCCCTGACGCAGGACCTCCTCGTGGACGCCGCATTGAATCACCAGTCGCGCCTCCAGCGGCTCAGCAGACTTCAGCTCGGCCCTACTGCGCAACCAGGAAAGCAGTTCCCCCTCCCCCTCGCCCCGGCGGCCTGACCCCAACCAGAAGGACGCCGACTGGACAATAGCGCGACTGGCGATATCGGGCCGGTGCGTGACGAGATCCGCTGCGGCCACGCCCCCCAGGGATTGACCGGCCACCACCACCCGCCGCGGGCTCCACGGCCGCCGGCCGACTCGAGCCGCCTGCAGGCACCTGCTCAGCAGCTCTCTGCTGCGGCGCGGATCCGCCAGGTCACGGGTGCGCATGGACAGGTCTCCGGAGTCGATGAGTAATAGGTCCCAGGACGCCGCCCTGGCGCCAAGACGGCGGACGACGTCGTTGCGGCGCCAGATCTCTCCGTCGAGCAGAACCAGCAGTCCGCGCTTCTTCTCGGCCTTTTCCCCGCGTTGTCCGCCGCCGACGGGCTCCTGCAGCCACAGGGTGATGCGTCGCGAAGAATCGCCGGGGGCGTCGAAGCCCTCGAGCGCAGCAACACCACTGAGCTCTGTACTGCCGGAGTACCCGCCGCCATTGAACGCCGAGTCGTCCCCGGGGCACGCCGCAGCCAACCATTCCGGGTGGGTGGCGGCGCCCGGTCCCTCCCACAGGGAGGAGACGAAGCCGAAACCATCGTGCAGGCGATCGGGATTGAAGGGATCTGGGCGCCCTTGCTCGTGAACATGCTTCCAGCTCTCCCGACGGGTCCCGGCGTCGTCGGGCAACGGCTCGCGGGTCACAACGATCCGGTATCCCAGGAGAGCGTCCTGAGGCAGGAGGAGGTGGTGCACCCACCAGCTGGTCCCGGCAACTCGGACGGCGAGCGCCGGGGCGATGTGAGTGCGATGGTTGTCGGTCAGCGTGTTGAGATGGATGAGAACGCTGGGCACGGGACCATGCCGCTGGTCGTCGCACCACAGGAAGGTCACCTCGCGCATCTCGACACCTGCAACGATACGGGACTCCCCCAGGACGGGGGTGCCGCGAGCCGCAGCGGCCGCCAGGGCGTCATCGTCGGGATGGGACGGCCACCATACCGGAGTCGAGCGAATCAGACTCCCATCCGGGCCCAGAGGGGTGGGGGCCAGCTCCCGCCACCGGGTCCGCTGCACCAGAACATCGTCAGGGCGGGTTCCGCTCACACCGGAGACCATATCGGACCCCCTCCGCCCCGCCCCCACGAGGCACAGACCGATCGAGACGGACCGCCTGGGAGGAGAAACGAACTTGCATTCTTCCGGCTGATATGGCGTAGGGTGGCGCTCATGACGCACATCGCTCTGACGACCACCACCGCCCCCGGCGCACAGGCGCTCGCGGTCATGTGTGGTACGCGAATGTGCTGTTGTTGTCAGCCTTGTTGATTGTTCGTCCAATGTGCCGCCCGGGAAACGCGGTGACTTCTCGGTAAGGGGCAACCACTTCGGAGCTGGCGGCGCGATGCGCAGTCGGGCCCCGCTTCCGGTCTCTCATTCTCGCGGGCCCTTGACGGGTTATGCGCGACCGTCCCTCAGAGTTCCGTGACCGGATGATCTGAAGACCGTGCGAGGATTCATCACCCTTTTTCGTCTTATTTGTCTTTCCCGCAGGTAATCGCCGCGTCGGCGGCCGAGTCTCGTCTCTCAACGACGCTGCTTTCACACCTATTCGGTTCTATATCCCCTCCGTAGGAGACACCATGTCGAAGACCGTTCCCTCTCCCTCCTCCGCCTCATCCCCGTCGGGTGCTGAGTCTCCCGGGGACAACGAGGTCACTGCCGATAACGCGGCGGAGATCCTCGCCGCCGATGACGATCCCAGCATCTCCGAGGCAGACTCATCTGGCCGCAGCAAGCCGTCGCGGCGGGCGCTGCTGACGGTTGGAGGTCTTGCGGCTGCTGCAGTGGTCGGCACCGGCGCGTACCTGACGATCCGGCGCACCAACCAAGGCGTGGTCGGCGCCCATGAAGCGCTGCCGCTGGTCATCGGCGGCGACATCTGCGCCGCACCGCTGTACGCCGCCTACCACCAGGGCTTCTTCGATGATGCCGGGCTGAAGGTCACACTCGCACGCACCCAGCAGACCGAGGACACCAAGGACGGCGTGGGCGCCGGCAAATACATCGGCGCACCGGGAATCTTCTTCTCCTGGCTGGAACCAATCTACAACGGGCTCAACGCCAAGCTCACTGCGGGTCTTCACGCCGGCTGCCTGCGTCTGGTGGTGAACAACGACTCCCCCTATCAGAGCCTGGCTGATCTCAAGGGCTCTACGATCGGCGTACCATCACTGTCCTCGTCCGCCTTCGCCTACTTCGCGATCGGACTGTCCGAGGCCGGTATCAACGTCGACCCGGACGGGGGCGACATCACCTGGCGCACGGTTGATGCGGATTCCTTGGGGACCGCTCTGGCAGACGGGCAGGTGGACGCCATCATGGGATCCGATCCCGCGCCGCTGCTCCCCGTCTTCAATGGCACAGCCCGAGAGCTGGCCAACAACGACGCCGAGGAGTTCTGCTGCTCCGTAGCCCTCAACGGAGACTTCGTGAAGAAACAGCCTGTAAGGGCCAAGGCGCTGACGCAGGCGTGGTTGAAAGGTTCGGCCTACGTGCCCGATCACATCGAGGAGATCGCCAAGCTCGAGGTCGACAACGACTACGTCGCCGCGGATCAGGACGTCGTCGTGCGGGTGCTCAAGACATACGGTTTCAAGGCCTCGGCGTCCAGGTTCCGTGCCGCAATCGAGCCCGGTATTGAGAAGTTCAAGACGACCGGATTCATCAAGGCCGACGTCTCCGCCCAGAGTCTGACCAACGCCGTCGTCGCCGATCTCGGTATCAAGGACTGATTGATAATGTCCGCAACGTCCCTCGGCGCACCAACCGAAATCTCCGACGAGAAACAGCGGGAACAGAGCTCCTCTCAGCCTGAGCGCGGCGTATCGAAACACGATCGCCCCGCCCCGGGTTCTCTTCTGAGCGCCATAGCACTGTTCTTGTGGCCGGCCTATTTGGCCATCGTCATCGGTGTTCCGGAGGCCGACCTGCTCCGCCGGGCATCGACCACTCCAGTCATTCTCCTTACCGGCGCATGGATCGTCGTTCTGATCGGGTGGACCGCGACCTCACGAATCAGGCCAGGCTCCTTTGCGGCGAAGTCGTTGACGCATTTCCTGCCTTGGATCACCGCCGCCGGCGCATGGTTCATCGTCTGGCAGCTGTCAACCTCGAAGCTCGGAATTCTCACGCCTCCGTACTTCGCCGCACCGGAGGTGCTCATCGCCTCTTTCGCGCACGACTGGAGGCTGCTACTCAGCTGTCTGGGAGCCTCGGCGCTGCTCTTCGCCATCGGGTACACCGTGGGGTCTCTGCTGGGCTTCCTCACAGGACTGCTCATGGGCTGGTCGAAACGCGCCGACTACTGGCTCCACCCGCTCCTCCAGACTGTCGGGCCCGTACCCGCGGCCTCGCTCCTGCCTCTGGCGCTGCTACTGCTTCCGACGACATACGCTTCAGCGGCCTTCATCGTCGGCTTCGGCGCCTGGTTCCCCATGGCGACCATGACCCGTGCAGGCGTGCGCTCCGTACGCCGCGACTACATCGACATGGCCCGCACACTGGGAGCCGACGAGTTCTTCCTCATCAGGCGGGTGGCCGTGCCATCGGCCCTGCCCGACATGCTCACCGGCTTGTTCACGGGCCTGGGCACATCACTCGCAGCGCTCATGACCGCCGAGCTGACCGGCGTCGACAAGGGGCTGGCCTGGTACATCAACTGGGTTAAGGGCTGGGCGGACTACCCCAGGATGTATGTGGGCCTCATCATTCTGGTGGCCTTCTGCCGCACCCTCATGGTCCTCCTGTTCAAGATCCGCTCCTCGCTGCTGGCATGGCAGCAGAACCTTGTGAGGTGGTGAACCGATGTCCGCCGGTTTTGCAACAGCCGAGGGCTCGCCACAGGCCGCGGCCCCGTCCGTCCCCCGCGGCGCGCAGGTGGCTCTCAAGGGCGTCACGCACCGCTATCCCCTGTCCCGCGACCTGGACCATGGCTGGCTCCACTTCCTGCTTCGCCGCCTGTCCCCCGCCGCCAGAGCGCGCCACGAGGCTGAGGCCGCGAAGCCCAATCAGCTCCCCGTGCTCGATGACATCGATCTGACGGTGGCGCCCGGAGAGTTCGTCTCACTGGTGGGTCCCTCCGGCTGCGGCAAGTCGACGATCCTGCGCCTGCTGGCCGGGCTAGAGGAACCTGTCGAGGGCGTCGTCGAAGTCGACTCCGACGCCGTGACCGGGCCGTCGCCGCTGCGCGCCCTGGCCTTCCAGGACGCCACACTCCTGCCCTGGAGGACGGTGCGCGACAATGTCGCCCTGGGCCCCGAGGCGAGACACCGACTGGAACAGGACCGGCGCCGGGTGGAGGCGGCCCTGCAGATCGTGGGACTGCGGGACTTCGCCGAGGCCTACCCCGCCACGCTCTCGGGGGGCATGGCCCAGCGGGCCTCGCTGGCGCGGGCATTGGTCAACCGGCCCCGGCTCTTCCTCCTGGACGAGCCCCTGGGCAAGCTCGACGCCCTGACCCGCCTCCAGCTCCAGGATGAGATCGCCAGGCTATGGGACTCCCAGCGCTTCACAGCCGTCCTGGTCACCCATGATGTCGATGAGGCACTGCGTCTGGCCGGTCGGGTGATCGTCTTATCCGAGCGGCCCGCGCATATCGTCGCCGACATCAAGGTGCCCCAGCACGATGAGTCGGCCGATGATTTCCGCGAGCTGCGCCGTCAGATCCTCGGCCTACTGGGGCGTTGAGAGTCTCACGAGACCGACCTCACCTGTGATCCAGCTCGTGGAGGGGGAAGGTGCCGCGATTCTCCCGTAGCCTGGGCCCAGGAGCGAACCGTTCCCTGTTGACCCCGTTCGGGTCTTGCTGCACCTGGTGTGCGGCAAGTGCTTCCCGTGAGTCTGTGCGTGTTAGCCCATGAGTCACCCGGCCATTTCCGGGTGCTGGGCGAGTGTGGTGGGCCAGGTACGGCAAAGAGTGGAGGACAAAGGGTCCTCCCCCACACTCCGCCGCGGTCCCCAGTTACTTCAAGGGGACAGATATGGGAAAACTTCATGACTACCTCCTCCAGCAGCACTGTGCCCGGCGCCTCCGACGACGCTCAGAGCAACGGGCCCCTGAGTCTTGACGCGCTCTTCTCCGCCGAGCTCTCCGGCGGCCGACCGGCCGACACAGCCGGCGGCGACGCCGTTGCCGCGCCTCACCACTCCGATGACGCGGCATCCTCCCCGGAGGACTTCGCCACCCCTGCATCCTCCGACTCCCCTGAAGACCCCGAGGACGTCGATCACGAGGACGAGGCCGACGACGTCGACCGGAACCTGCCCGAGGCGGACCCCGAGGACGAGGCCGACGACTCCGAGGAGGACGACGGCGTCGATATCGAAGAGGACGAGGTCGACGGCCATGCCCCCTTCATCGACTCCGACGTTGATTCCGATGACGGCCAGCGCGACAACGGCGAGAACGCCAAGACCCCGCGCGGCAAGGACAAGCGCGAGGTGGTAGGCGACCAGCAGGACGACGAGATCACCTTCGCCGACCTGGGTCTTCCCGGTGACCTGCTCAAGGCTGTCACCGATATGGGTTTCGTAACCCCCACCGCCATTCAGAAGGAGGCGATTCCGGTCCTGCTGGCCGGCCGTGACGTAGTCGGCGTCGCCCAGACCGGAACCGGCAAGACGGCAGCCTTCGGGCTGCCGCTCCTGGACGCCGTCGACTCCCGTGACGGCGTGGTCCAGGCCCTCGTACTGGCTCCCACCCGCGAGCTCGCCCTCCAGAGCGCCGAGGCCATCACCGACATGGCCTCCCGCTCCCGTGGGCTGGACGTGGTGGCCGTCTACGGCGGCGCCCCCTACGGTCCCCAGATCGGCGCGCTCAAGGGCGGGGCACAGGTTGTCGTCGGCACCCCCGGACGCGTCATCGACCTCATCGATAAGGGCGCACTCCAGCTTGACGACGTGCGCTACTTCGTCCTGGACGAGGCCGACGAGATGCTGCGCATGGGCTTCGCCGAGGACGTTGAGACGATTGCGGAGTCCCTTCCCACCGAGCGGCGCACCGCCCTGTTCTCGGCCACGATGCCTCCGGCCATCCAGGCCGTGGCCCGCCAGCACCTCCACGAGCCCGTCCAGGTCGAGGTCTCCAGGCCCGCCTCCACCGTCGCCACCGTCCACCAGACCTACGCGGTGGTTCCCTTCCGCCACAAGATCGGCGCCGTCTCCCGGGTCCTGGCCGTCACCGATGCCGAGGCTGCCATCGTGTTCGTGCGCACCAAGTCCACGGCCGAGGACGTCGCCATCGAGCTGGCGGGTCGGGGCATCCAGGCCGCCGCAATTTCCGGTGATGTGCCTCAGCGTGAGCGCGAGCGTCTGGTGGAGCGCCTTCGCGCTGGCACTCTCGACGTGCTCGTGGCCACCGACGTCGCCGCCCGCGGGCTGGACGTGGACCGTATCGGCCTGGTCGTCAACTTCGATGTGCCCCGCGAGGCCGAGGCCTATGTCCACCGCATCGGCCGCACGGGCCGCGCCGGTCGCCACGGCGAGGCCGTCACCTTCCTGACTCCCAAGGAGAAGGGCAAGCTCCGCCAGATCGAGCGCCTCACCGGCAGCCGGCTGGAGGAGATCACCCTGCCCTCCCCCGCTGATGTCTCCGAGCACCGGGCACGCAAGCTGCTGTCCAGGGCCGCCGCCCGGCACGAGCGCGGTCGCCTGGACATGTACCTGCCGCTGGTCAGCGACTCCGCCCGGGAGCTGGACATCGACGTCGAGGAGCTGGCAGCCACGCTTCTGGCCCTTGCCGTGGGCGACGAGGGACCGCGCAGGCGCGAGGACCGGGGCGGCGACCGCCCCCAGCGCGCACGTCGCGAGGAGAACCTCGACTCCGAGGGAACCTTCCTGTCGGCCTCTTTCGAGGGCGGGCGCGAGAAGAACCGTCGCGGTGATCGTGGGGACCGGGGCGAGGGGCGTCGTTCAGCCATGCGTTCCGGGCGCCGCGAGCACGAGGGTCCAGGAACCGTCTACCGCATCGAAGTGGGCCACCGAGACCGGGTCCTTCCCGGCGCAATCGTCGGCGCCCTGGCCAACGAGGGCGGCATCGAGGGCTCTGATATCGGCAAGATCGACATCCTTCAGTCCTTCTCACTCGTCACCATCTACGCCGATCTGAGCCCCGAGCAGCTGTCCGTCATGGGCAGGGCGACGTTCTCAGGCCGTGAGCTGCGCATCCGTCCGGATGAGGGGCCGGGCCACGGTTGGTCCGGTCCCAACGGTGGGGAGCGTCGTCCCAAGCGGCGCGACTGGGACGACCGTGGTGAGCGCGGCGAGCGCAGAGACCGTTCCGAGCGCGGCTTCCGGCCGCGCCGTGATGACGGTGAGCGTGGCTGGAAGGACCGTGACGGGCACGGCGGCAGGGGTGGTTACGACCGCTCGGACCGCGGGGACCACCGCGACAACCGCCGGTGGGACGAGCGCCGGGGCGGCCGTGGCTACGGCCGCGATGGCTACCGGGGTGACCGAGGCAGTGACCGTGGAAACGGCCGAGGCTATGGCGAGCGCAACCAGAACCGCTTCGGCGGCAACCGGGGCGGCTTCCGTGGGGGGCGCGGCGACCGCTGAGTCCCCGGCGGCTCACTGACACGATGGGTGGGGCGGCAACATACGTTGCCGCCCCACCCATCATTGCAGCAGGTCACGCGAGGCGATCGGCGCTGCGGGATCGTCTTCGCATACTGTGAGCACATGAGACTCAGACACGCCATCCTTGGGCTGCTGTCCCGACAACCGCAGAGCGGCTATGACCTCAACCGAGCTTTCAACAGCTCGGTCGTTTACTTCTGGTACGCCGACCAGTCCCAGATCTACCGCACCCTCGACCGCCTTGAGGCTGACGGCGCAATATCGACGCGAGTCATCCCTCAGAGCGGCCGACCGGATCGGCGGGTGCACAGCCTGACGGAGTCGGGACGCGCCGAGCTCGATGCCTGGCTGTTGAGCCCACTCGAGCCCAATACGGTTAAAGATCCCCTGCTGGCACGCATCTTCTTCGCCGCTCGACTGGGTCACGAGAGAGTCGATGCGCTCCTGTCCGAGGCCGAGAAGAGGTTCCGCCGGGAGCTGGAGGAACTGGAGGCGATCGACATCGACGTGGTGGATCTCGACACCGCCATGAAGGCCGCAGTCCTTCGCTGCGGGATCAACGGCACAAAGGCCCAGCTGGAGTGGGTCGCCCAAACCCGGTGCGCCATCGCCGCGGATGTCGGCGATACACAGTCGGGAACAGCTGAGGGGACTGAGACCGCTGATGAGGACGGTCACTGAGGAGACGTATCAACGCCATATGGTTGCGTAGTCCAATACTCGTATTGCATCATATGAGTATGACTGATGCACCTCCATCCGGCGGCGCACCCGCCGCGAGCTCCTTGACCCGTCTCGTCGTTTTCAGTGTCGTCGCCCTCGGCTCCGGCTGGATCGGGCTCCTCGTCGACGACGCCCTGGGCACCGCCCACTCCCTGCAGGAACAGGGGTCTCTCGTATGGATCATGACGCCGCTGCTGGTAGGTGCGGTCCTGGCTCTGAGCGACCCGTCACTGCGCCGCTCCTACGCCGTCTCGTGGCTGCCGGGCAGGCTGCGGGCCTACGGGGTGGCGATCGGCGTCTTCCCGCTGTCCTTCGCCGCTGCCATCGCCGTCGGCTGGGCGGCGGGGGTGCTCAGCCTCGGCGGGCTGGGGGCCTTCGGGAGCGCCGTCGCCGTGAACGTCCTACCGACCGTGCTCAAAAACGTCGCAGAGGAGGGGGCTTGGCGCGGCTACCTCACTCCCGCGCTCCTGCGTCGGCGGCTGCCCGACCCTGCAGTCTGGCTCGTCGTCGGAGTCGTGTGGGGCGTGTGGCACCTGCCCTACTACCTGTGGTTCCTGGACGAGTCGCTCCTCCGCTCGGTCTTAGACGTCCCTCCGCTCACCTACGCCCTCATCGCAGTTCCCGTCACGATCTGCTGGGCCCCCTTGTTCACCGAGCTTCGGATCCTCAGTGGCAGTATTTGGCCGGGCCTCATCGCGCACTCGATCGCGAACCTCAGCCAGATCCCCGTCAGTTTGGGCGGACTGCCGATCACGCCGGGCTGGGGACTGCTGGTCTCCCCGGTGGTGGGCATCATTCCGAACGCCATCGTCCTGGCGGCGGGCTTGGGGCTGTGGGCCCGGCGCACCGGCCGGCTCCGCCGTCGGCCTCGGTGATCCGCTCGAGCGCTGGACGGGGACCGGATCAGCGTTCACACCTTTCAGGCTCGACGAACCCGGACGGTCCCCATCTGGGCGCGAGCACGCAGCTCGAGGCGTCGCTCGAGGGTATCGGGGTGGTCCTGGCGAGGCAGATCGGTCGTCGCCTGACCGAACTCAGAACGGCAGTCGGCCAGGACCGCGGTGCCCTGGGGGACTCCCACCGACACGGTTCCCAGCTGACTGGACAGGTCCAGGAATCCTTCATACGCCTCGATGACCTTGACCGAGCCGGCCTCCGTATGGGCCGAGACTGTGCCGGTGGTCGACCGGATGCGCACCGAGCCCGCCTGGGCCCGCACGCTGCCTTCATGGAGGGACCCGATGATGATGGAGCCGGCGTCGGCGTGGACCTGGGCGCTCTTGCAGTCACCCAGTCGGATCGATCCCGCTGAGGCGTGCACCTGCACCTGGTCCCAAGGGTGTTCGGCGTTGATCGAGCCGGCGTCGATCCGGGCGTCGAGGCGCGCGCCTTCCGGCACCGTCACCCGTAACCGAGAGCC
This sequence comes from Actinomyces sp. oral taxon 849 str. F0330, assembly GCF_000239715.1. NCBI lineage: Bacteria > Bacillati > Actinomycetota > Actinomycetes > Actinomycetales > Actinomycetaceae > Actinomyces > Actinomyces sp. oral taxon 849. The sequence continues at coordinate 237,849 of NZ_JH470350.1, forward strand.
TTTCGGGCCCCATGGCCAGAGTCCCACGAATCGATCGCGCCCCACGAGCGCGATCTGCCGGATGGTCACGATCGCACCGTCGGCAGTGACGTCCAGGAGGGGCTCGAGAAACTCGTCGGCCTCAACGGTGATCGTGCGCCCCGTTCCGGGAGCGGTCACCACACTCAGGGAAGACAGGTCCAGGACGAGTCCGGGCTGAGTGTTCTCGGGAAGATCGAAGGTCCAGATCGGCATGGGTGGTCTCCTCAGGCTCGGTTGGGGTCAATGGGCCGCACTGAGATGGAGGCGGCGGCAGACGGGTGAGTGGACTCGGGGCGGATCGATAACGTGGCGACGCGGGCGGTGCGGCTCAGCCGAACCACCCCCTGAGCGTCCAGCCCGAGACCCGCCGCCCTTCTGGATCGACGGGTCGACCGAAGGGGCCTTCCGCGCCATCGCAGTTGTTCGCAGTACCGGAGGTTTCGTGTCCAGCGGCTCGGACGTCCGATGGCGACGTCTCTGCTGCCAGCGAGCGCCGGGCCGCCTCCACGAGCCAGGCGTTGACCGAGCGCCCCTGAGCTCGAGCCGCGGCATCGACCTGCCGCTTGAGGGACTCGGGCAGACGCAGCGTCGTACGAATCTCCGGTCCCTCCTGCACGTCCTCGGGTACCGGAGTTCCGGCTGGACGATCCGACGTCTGCGGGTAATCCGGACCCGGCTCGGAGGACGTCGAGGCCTGAGTCACCAGGAGGTGAGGCGTCGAGCCGTCCATGACGACGGCCACGTGCGCATCGTCGAGCTCACTGTTGAGCTCGTCGGCGATATCCGTGAGCATCTGCAGGGCCACGAGCCGTAGAGCCGGGTCGAACGCGGCGGTAAGAGAACGAGCGACCTCCTGGGTGCGCTCATCGCCCAGGGACGAGGTCTCCATGAGAGTCCGGCGCAAGGTGTCTATGTAGGCATCCATATGCATGACACCACTTTGACATCATTAATCGATTCCGTCTAGTCACTATGACACCATCATGGCATTGAATGCGGGATCTGATAACGCAGAATGATGTCAACTGATGTCGGTCGAAGTGATTCGGTTCAGAATCTGCGCGAGCTGCGCCCACCGGCACGTCTCGGTCCTGAGCGGCTCGACGAGCTCGGTGTCAACGACCTCATCGGTAGCCCGGCGCAGGCGGTGAGCGATCTGCTTGCCGTGATGCCCGGCTTGGACACGGGCCAGGAACGAGCCCAGACCGGCCAGCGCCAGACCGATCAGCAGGCTGCCGAGCAGGAGGATAGTGGGCCAGGGAACTCTTCCCCAGCGGGGGACGTCGATGCTGATGAGGAGGAGATAGTCCTCCAGTACGTGGATCACCACCAGCCACAGCCCACCGATCAGCGCGGTCAGTGCGGTCACCCACTGCAGCAGGTTGGCCACGGCCCACCAGGCCGGGCGCTTCCATGCTCCGTAATCCACCGCCGACACCGCCAGGTCCAAGGGGGCGGCGAGGTTCTCGGCGCGCTCGTCGCTGCGGAGGACGGCCTGCGCCGCCAGGTCTCCCGGCAGCCCGGAACAGGCCGTCAGGGCGTAGACGTGGGCGGTGTTGCGCAGGTTTCCGGTTGCCGCGGGGCCAGCAGGCGGAAGAGAGCCGAGGTCCGGCACACCCCGCCCTTGACCGGAGTCAGGATCGTCGGCGCCTTCGGACGCCGGGGAGGACGGGTGCCCGATTCCAAGGTGGAGTGCCCGCAACGGGTCGCGTCGCAGGTGCTCGATCCACCGCAGCCAGAACCAGCCCACCCGGGTGTGCGCCCGGTGCCGGTCGGATTCTTCCACAGCCCGCGCGACGAGGTCGACGCCGGCCACACTCGCAGCCGCCCGTCTGAGAGCGGTCAGGGACTGTTGATCCTGCCGATCTTGTCGAGTTCGGCCCCCTTCAGGTGGCCTCTCGCCGACAGTTGGAAGGGCCGAGTACATCAGCCCCGTCCGGTCCGCCAGCTCCCTGGCGGCCCGCTGGGCATGGGCGGCAAGACTACGGGCACTGGCCAGACGATCGGAGGCCACCTGGGCCACGGTGCGCGCCAGAGTCTCAACGCCCTCGCCGGTGCGGGCGCTGACGGGCACGACCGAAGCGCTTCCCAGCCCCTCGCGTTCAAGGATCCGTCTCAGATCCGTCACCACGGCGTCACGGCTGTCCGCATCGAGCCGGTCCACCTGGTTGAGGGCGACGACCATGACCTCGGCATGCGCAGCCATGGGGATGAGGAAGTCGCGATGGACGACGCCATCGGCGTACTTCTCAGGATCGAGGACCCACACCAGAACGTCGACCTTACCCGCCATGCGCTCCGCGATGGCTCGGTGCGAGGGCTCGTCGGAGTCGATATCGGGCAGGTCGACCAGCACGGTGGCCTCGCCCGGCGCCCAGCTTCCATCGACGCGCACCCGCTGGTCGATGGCGAGCCAGTCCAGCAGCTCTGTTGCCCCCGCGGCGGTGTCCGGCACGACGGCGATGGGCCGGGTGGTGGTCGGGCGAATGCGAGCGGTGCGGGTCACCTCGGTACCGGTCAGGGCATTGGTGAGGCTGGACTTGCCCGATCCGGTAGCGCCCAGAAGAGCCGCCACTGTGGTCTCCGGCGCGAGGCGCCTGCGGTGGGAGGTCTGTGCGAGGACGTCTCGGGCCCGGACGAGCTCGGCATGCATGCCGAGCTGCTCGCCCAGGCCGACGGCCTGCTCCAGCCCCTCGAGGATGGCAGTAAGACCGGGGGCGTCGGCATGGTCGGTCGTCACCGAGTCCTCCTCCTGGCGGGCCGACGGCTGGGGACGGCCGTGGCGCGCAGGGCGCTCGCATCCTTCTGACAGGTCTGGAGCTGCTCTCGCAACGTATCCGCACTGGGCGCCGGTACCGGAAGGGCGCCTGTGAAGCACTTCGCCTGGTTGGCGAACAAAGCGGTGGCGCGCTTGGTGAGGTCCTCTCGGGCTCTCCTGGTCATACCGCGCATCGCCTGATCTCCGAAGACGGCCTCCAGGACGCGTTGGGCCAGAATGGCGGTACCTCCTGCGATGCCCACCTCTCCCCCGGTCAGACCGCCGGTATGAGCGAAGACGAGGATCATGAGGACGACGCCGGCGCCGTTGACCCCCAAGGACAGCAGCCTGGCGGTGAGCCGCTTGTCGGCCCCCTCCGTCCGGATGAGCGTGAGCACCTCTCGTTGCCAGTCGTGGACGAGAGCCGCGGCGATGACCTCGAGTCCGGTCTGGGTGGGCACCTCCGCCAGAGCACGGTTGAGGGCCTGCTGGGATGTGCCAGCGCGTCGCCAGGAGCGTTCCGTGGCCAGGCAGGCCCGTTGGGACTCGGCGACGAGGAGCTCGACCAGGGAGGAGCCGATGGCCTGCTCGACGCGCTTGGCCGGCGCCGGGCGTCCCCTTAGAAGAGAGGTGATGCGGTCTCGTACCCGGCTGACCTGGACCTCCAAGGACCGGAAGAGGTCACCGGTTCCCACGAACTCCTGCCAGCGGGCCAGCACCTCGCCGTGCAGCATGGAGCCGTCCTCGGTGGCCTCGATGACGCGCTCCAGTGCTTCGTCGTGCTCGGAGGTGGCGGCGCGGCGGAGCTCGGCGTACTCGGCCTCCTGGGAGTCCAACTCGACGGCGAGCAGTTCGCTCTGCGCCAGAACGGCATCAATGGCGCCGGTCAGGCTGCGGTGGGCGATGTCCTGGCGGGCCGCCGCGTCGGAGGCCAACGCTCCCAGCCATTGGCGCACCGGGGAGACGCAGGACTCGGGCAGGAATCCGTCGTCGTCCAGAGGCGTTTCCGGGATGGCGAAGACGGGGGCCTCCCCCAGCCCCGAGGCCGCGAGCCGGCGCCGCAGGTCGGCCTCCACCTCACTCTCCGCACCGGCCGGCACCCGGTCCAGGACGATGGCGGTCGTGATGTGTCGCTGCGCCGCGGCACGCAGGTGCTCCCAGGGGATGGCGTCGGCGTAGCGCGCCGCCGTGGTGACGAAGATCCACAGGTCTGCGCCCGCCAGGAGAGTGGCGGCCAGGTCCCGGTTGTCTTCGACCACGGAGTCGACGTCGGGAGCGTCCACGATCGCCAGTCCCTCGGGCAGCTCCTGGCAGGAGCGCAGCTCGAGTTCCCTTGGTGTGTGGTCGGTGGGCGGGCTCGCGGGGGCGTCGGGGTCCACGCGCAGGCGCGACAGGGACCCCAGGACCCGGTCGGTGTCGAACCAGGCGGCGTCCGTCGGCGCGTGCAGCAGCAGGGGGCGGCGCGTGGTGGGGCGGATTGCAGATACCCTGGCCACGTGCCGGCGCACGAGCGAGGAGACGAGGGTCGACTTGCCCGCTCCGGTGGAGCCTCCGACGACGACCAGCAGCGGCGCGTCCAGGCTGGCCAGGCGCGGCAGGATGTAGTCGCCGAGCTGGTCGCGGGTGAGCGTGGCCCTGTCCGAGGCGGCTGCCGTTCCCTGCAGGACGTAGGGCATGGACAAGGCGGCCAGGCTGTCTCGCAACGCGGACAGCGCTCTGGTCGTCTCCTGGACCTTCTGGGTGCTGCTGGACTCGGCCCGGCTCCCGGTCATGAGGCTGAGTCGGCTCCGCTGAGGCGAGCCGTGATCCGTGGAGCGGCGTCGTCGCCCGGCGGCTGCCAGATGGCGGCGTCGGCTTCGACTTGTTCGCCGGAGCGGATGTCCTTGACCGAGTCGGGCCCGCCGTCGGCCCCCGGGAACCACACGAAGGGGATGGAGCGCTTGTCGGCGGCCTTGATCTGCTTGCCGAACTTGGCGGCGCTGGGGGCGACGTCGGCGCTGATGCCGCGGGCTCGCAGCGTGTCGGCTATCGCGTCGGAGGCGGAGCGGTGGGCCTCGTCGGTGACTGCCACGAGGACCACCGTGGGCACGGGGCGGCTGACCTCCACGAGTCCCTCGCCGATGACGCGGGCCAGGAGCCGCGACAGGCCGATCGAGATGCCCACGCCGGGGAAGGTGCGTTTGCCGTTGGTGGCCAGGGAGTCGTAGCGGCCGCCGGAGCACACCGAGCCGAGGTCCTCGTGGCCGGACATGAAGGATTCGTAGACGGTGCCGGTGTAGTAGTCCAGCCCGCGGGCGATCTTGAGGTCGGCGATGACGGCGCCGGGGCGGCGCCGACCGGCGACCTCCAGCAGGGCGGTCAGCTCGGTCAGGCCCTCCTCCAGGAGACCGGTGGGCTCGGCCCCGCCCAATGCTCGCAGAACCTGGTCGGAGACGTCCTGTCCGTCGGTTCCGGTGATGGCGGCGAGCCCAAGGGCCTGTGCCGCCTGCTGCGCGCTCGCGCCAACGCTCAGGGTGAGTTCGGCCGCCACCTTCTCCGGCCCGATCTTGTCGAGCTTGTCGACGACGCGCAGGACCTCGATGAGCAGGTCGGAGCCGATGCCGATGGACTGGTAGAAGCCTTGGGCCACCTTGCGGTTGGAGACGTGGATGGTGACCGGTGGGATCGGCAGGGCGCTGAGCGCCTCGTGCATGATGAGGGGGACCTCGACGTCGTGGTAGAGCGGCAGGGAGCCGTCGCCGACGATATCGATGTCGGCCTGGATGAACTCGCGGAAACGCCCCTCCTGGGGACGCTCTCCGCGCCAGACCTTCTGAATCTGGTAGCGCTTGAAGGGGAAGGCGAGCAGCCCGGCGTTGTCGACGACGTAGCGGGCGAAAGGGACGGTCAGGTCGAAGTGAAGGCCCAGCTGCTTGCGCGGGTCCGTATCGGCCTCGGACTCGCCGGGGTCGGCCTGCAGGCGGTTGAGGAGGTAGACCTCCTTGGAGGTCTCGCCCTTCTTCGTGAGCTCGACCAGCGGCTCGACGGCGCGGGTCTCGATACCGCTGAATCCGTGGAGCTCGAAGGTGCGGCGCAGGATGTCGACGAAGTGCTGCTCGACGATGCGGCCCGCGGGGAGCCACTCGGGAAAGCCGGACAGTGAGGAGAGAGCTTGTCGTGCCTGTGCCATGGACCGCATTGTGTCATGACGGGCGGCGCGGCGAGGCACCGTCCGCCCCCGGGGAAGCCGAGGCGATGCCGGTCGCACCTTGTCAGGCCTTGAGGTCTCCCCCGCGGATCTTGGCCTCGGCGAGGTAGGGATTGCCGTGGTGCTCGTGCTCCATGGTGGTCACCGCACCGTGCCCGGGCAGCAGGATCGTGGCCGGGTCGATGGCGGTGGCCAGGAACCGCAGGGTTGCGAGCATCTGTACCTGGTCTCCGCCGGGTAGGTCGGTACGACCCACGGATCCCTTGAAGATGACGTCACCATCGAGGGCCATGAGGTAGGCGTGCTCCTCGACGGCGCAGGGGTCGTCCTCGATGACCTCGGCCTCGTAGAGCAGGGCGTTGTCGACCAGCCGGGCCTCGAAGAAGAACAGGGTGGAGCCCTCCGAGTGGCCCGGTGCGGGGACCGCCCGCAGGGCGATGCCGGGGACGAGCTCGACGGCGCGGGAGAAACCGTCTCCGGGGAAGAGGCGGATGTCCGCCGGCTGCCTCCACGGGGTGCCGGCCATGTCGGTGAAGGTCATGCCGTTGGCGCTGATGCCGGTGGTGATGTCGGGCTCCTCGAGCCGGTACCGGTCAGGCTCGGGAATGTAGACCGGCACGTCGACGGTGTCGTCGCTGGCGAGCAGCCCCTCGCTGTGGGCGGCCTCAATGAGGGCCTGGGTGTCCCACACGTGGTCGGCGTGACCATGGGTGAGCAGGATCGCGCCCAGGGTGAGGCGGTTGGATCGCAGAAGGGCCAGAGCTCCGCGAACGGAACCGGCTCCCGGATCGACGACGAGGGCGGGCTCACCCGGGCCCGCGGCCAGCACGTAGCAGTTGGCTGCGAACACAGGTGCGATGGTGCGCTCCAAGATCATGCCCCCAGCCTACTTGGGCCGCCTGGGAACAGTGTCAATACGGGTAAAAGAGCTGCTCAGGTTCACAGGACCCGGCTGGCTCACCGAAGGTGAAGCCGCCGCCCCCACCAGTGCTCAATGAGCCAGCGGTCGTGGCTGGCGACGATGAGCGTGCCCGTCCATGTCCTCAGAGCGGCCTCGAGCATCTCGAGGGCGTCCAGGTCCAGGTAGTTCGTGGGCTCGTCGACGACAAGCACCTCAGGCCCAGCAGCAGCGGCCAGGGCCAGCTGAACGCGGCGCTGGTTGCCGTCGGAGAGCTCGCTAATGGGATGGTTCCACAGGCGCGGGTGCAGAGCTCCCCGGCCACGGTCCCCGATCCCCTTGGTCCACACGTTCTTATCCACCCCAGGGTCGCCGAGATTCGGCAGGTGCTGGGGTATCCGGAGCACCGAACCGGATACCGTGAGGCTGCCGACGGAGTCCTCCGTGGGTGCTGACCGCCTACCCATCCAGGTCAGAAGCGTGGACTTGCCGCTCCCATTGGCGCCGGTGACCAGCAGGTGCTCGCCTGCCATGACGTCGACCGTGACCGGTGCAAGGCGCCCGGGTACGGCGGCTGACCGGGCCGAGACCGCTATCCCTGTTCGCGGCGCCGGTTCAGTCAGACGCAGCTGCAGGTCGTAGGAGCGGGGCCTGCGCACCTCGGTACTGGCGAGCGCCTCCAGCCGGCGGTCGTCCTGCGTCTGGCGCCGGGTGGAGACGCGCTGGGCGCGGTCGGCGTAGAACTTCCGGGCTATGCGGGCCTCGGTCCGGGGCGCTGCCCCGCTGTGCCCAACGATCTCGGAGGCGCGACGGTGACGCGCGAGCTTGCGCCGCTGCTCCTGCTGACGCTGGTGAAGACTGTGGTGGGACGACCTGGCGTGCGCCTTCTCCACGAGGTAGTCGCTGTATCGCCCCGTGCACCGGTAGGCACCCATGGGGCCGCTGTCCCCGGAGGCGGTGGCGAGTGCCTGCCACGGCGCTGTGTCAAGGTCGACGACGGCGGTGGCCACCTCGTCGATGAAGGCACGATCGTGAGAGGAGAACAGGACCGGTCCGGGCCATGACGCCATCATCTCGCTCAGGTAGCTACTGCTACCGGCATCCAGGTGGTTGGTGGGCTCGTCGAGCACCAGCGCCTGACCGGCTGAAAGAAGCAGAGCGGCGATCTCCAGCCTCCCCCGTTGCCCCGGCGACAGGGAGGAGATAAGGCGGCCTGTATCCACGCGCCCCAGTCCCAGCCCGGCGAGCGCCTCAGCCCGTCGAGCCGGCAGGTTCCAGGCGTCGAGCGACTCAAGCCGGGTCAGTAACGAGTCGTATTCCTCAGCGAGGGAGCCGGCTTCAGCTCCGGCCTGGGCAATGGCCTCGCCCATGCGCTCGAAACGATCAAGCGCGTCCAGGGTCTCAGCGCAGACGGCGTCGAGGTAGCCCTCGATCGACGTTGCATCCGCCGAGTCGGTCGCCGGCGGGCCATGATGCTCGGGAATGCTGACAGCCCCGTGGTCAGGGGACAGCTCACCGGTGGCCAGGCGCAGGAGCGTGGACTTCCCCGATCCGTTGGGGCCGACGACGCAGACGCGTTCGTCGTCGGAGACCGTAAGGTTGATGCTCTCCAGCAAGGGGGCGGAGGTGTAGGAGAAGCTGACATGGGAGAAACTGATCGCAGGCATGACTCGTCCTTGGCATGAGGCGGTGGGGGCACAGGGGCGAGTCACGCGAGCATGGTCACATGCTAACAGCGCCAGCCGTCGACAAGGCCTGGGGAACCGACACCGGCCCGCTCGTGAGGGACATCGGCGGTCAACGAATCAACTGAAATCATTGGGGCCGGGGATGGTGGTTGCCGCCCGCAGGAACGTAGACTCTCGGCACGGCCGTCCTCCGACGGCACGTCACCACCACCCGGCTTGAGAGCCGGGCGCGAACGGAACGGAGCGGTCATGCCGCTCCCTCCCCGTCAACCCATGAAGGAGCATCCCGTGACTGAGCGGAACCAGCCCGACAACCGGCCTGACGACCAGCCCAAGGCTGAGCAGGCTGACCGGCCGACCGACCTGAACGAGTCGGCAGCGCCCATCCCGGCGGAGCAGGCATCTGAAGCCGGCTCCGCCCCCGCCACCGACGTAGCGGCCGACGTCGCCGCCCCGAAGGAGTCCGAGCCCAGCGAGCCTTCGGACCGGCCCACCGAGGAGTCCGCGCAGGCCGTCTCTGACGAGTCGGTCTCTTCGGCTTCCGAGGATCCCGCGCCGACCGAGCAGCCTGCCGAGGAGACTCAGAGGCCCGAGACCGAGACCTCGCAGGAGGGGGCCACACCGACCCCGGCCGAGGTCCCCGCCCCGGCCGTGGCTCCCGCAGTGCCCGCAGAGCCCGCCGTCGACCCGCAGGAGGCTATGGATGCCGCCAAGTGGGGGCGCGTGGACGGCGAGGGCCGGGTCTACGTCCAGGACGGCGGGACCGAGCGCGAGGTCGGTCAGTTCCCCGACGCTCCGATCGCCGAAGCCATGGCCTTCTATGTGCGCCGCTACTTGGACCTCAAGGCGACCATCGACCTGTTCGCCACCCGTTTGCCCCAGTTGAGCGTCCGTGAGATCGATACGACCCTGTCATCCATCTCCGAGTCCCTCACCGAACCCGCCGCCGTCGGCGATCTGGAAGGGCTGCGGGCCCGCTTCGCGGCCCTGAAGACCGTGGCCGCCGAGCGTCGCGAAGCCGTGGCCGCCGAGCGCGCCGCCGCCAAGGAGCAGGCGCTCAAGGAGCGCACCGCGATCGTCGAGCGGGCCGAGGCCATCGCCGAGCAGGATCCGGCCCGCACGCAGTGGAAGAACTCCGGCACCGAGCTGCGCGAGCTGCTCGAGTCCTGGAAGTCGGCGCAGCGGCGCGGTCCGCGCCTGGACCGCCCCACCGAGGACGGGCTGTGGAAGCGCTTCTCCCACGCCCGCACCACCTTCGACCGTCACCGCCGCCAGTTCTTCAGCGAGCTGGACGCCAAGCAGGCGCAGGTGCGCGCGGCCAAGGAGGCGCTCATCAAGCGCGCCGAGGAGATGCAGAACTCAACCGACTGGGCCGGCACCTCCGCGAAGTACCGTGATCTGCTGGCCGAGTGGAAGAAGGCCGGACGCGCTTCCCGCAAGGAGGACGACGCCCTGTGGGCCCGCTTCCGGGCCGCGCAGCAGGTCTTCTACGACGCCCGCCGTGCCAAGGACGAGGCCGTCGACGCCGAGTTCGCCGAGAATCTCAAGGTCAAGGAGGCGCTGGTGGCCAAGGCCGAGGCGCTCCTGCCGATCAAGGATGTCAAGGCCGCTAAGAAGGCGCTGCGTCCCATTCAGGACGCCTGGGAGGAGGCCGGTCGGGTCCCGCGCGGAGCCGTGCGCCGTATCGAGGGCCGTATGCGCGCCGTCGAAGACGCCATTCGCGAGGCGGAGAACGCCGAGTGGCGTCGTACCGACCCGGAGACCAAGGCCCGTGCCGAGGGCCTTGCCGGCCAGCTCCAGGACGCGATCGCGGGCCTGGAGAAGGATTTGGCTGCTGCCCGGGCTGCAGGCGATGCCAAGAAGATCGCCGAGACCGAGGCCGCGTTGACGGCCCGCCGTGCTTGGCTCGAGCAGGTGCTGCGCTCGGCCAAGGCGTGACCCGAGCACGTTCGGCTCAGTTCTGAGACCTAAAGAGCGCCTGAGGCGGGGCCGACACCAACCACCCACTGGTGTCGGCCCCGCCTCGTATCTCGTCCTGGCGTCCCTCGTCGGGAGATCTGCTACTCCCAGGTGGCGGTCGCGGGGTCCACTCCTTCAGACCTGGCGCCGGCGTCGATAACGTCCTTGAGCCAGGCCGCCAGCCCTGGCGCGCGTTTGTCGTAGTACCGGGCGAAGCGTTCGTCCGCCACGTAGCCGCGGGCGATGAGCACCTGCTTGGAGATGGAGACCTCGAACCACCGGTTGAAGTCCTTGCGATGCCACCGCGCCAGGGCATTGGCCTCGGGGCTGCCCGGCTCGACGCCGCTGCGCATCGCCTCGGCCAGTGCGGTTTCCAGGGCTACCGTCTCCTCGTGCGCCCGTTCCCAGTCGGCGCGCGTCATCCGGGCCTTACGCCGGTAGGACTCTGCCCAGTCCTCAGTGTCACCCCACCGGGCCTGAGCCTCCTCAACATAGACAGGATCCCAGTCGGTCCCCCAGATCTCCGCCATCTCAGCTACAGAGATCCTCGCTCCAGACTGATGGATCTCCATCACCATGTCGATCGAGCTGAGCATCTGCTGCAGGTGGGAGATCTGTCCTTGCACCAGCTCACGCTGACGGCGCAGGTGCGTCATGGCATCCGTCTCCGGCTCGTCAAGGACCGTCTTGATGTCGGCCAAGTTCATGCCGGTCTGCCGGTAGACGAGGACCTGCTGGATGCGCATGATGTCTGCCTCGCAGTAGAGCCGGTAGCCGGCGGCACTGCGTCGAGATGGATGCACCAGACCGGTCTCGTCCCAGTGGTGCAGCGCCCTGACGCTGATGCCCAGGAGCATTGAAACCTCACCGACCGTCATGGCGATGTCCGCGTCGTCGGACACGGCGTCGACCGCGGTGTCGGCTGCTATATCGCGCCTCCCGGCTCCGTCATGACGCTGTTGAGATTCCTTCACTGTGTCTCCTTCCTCAGCAGCGTCTGCTCCGCTGGTAGGTGTCCTGGCGCGTGTCGTCCACCTTGATGCCTCTCGCCGCGTGAGGGGCGGCAATTCCTCGCACACATGACAAGGTTATCCACAGGCGGCCAGTTCACTGTGGCGCCGGAGGCCAAGAGACGTCCACGATGGAATATGACTCGTTTCGTTCCGGTACCGGGTCACGCCGCCGTGGCTCATCTGTCGGCCCGTCCCCTCTCCCCCGTCCTGGGCGCGCTTCCGCCCCAGGACATGGAGGTGCTGCGGTGCGCGGGACTGGACTCCCGGCTGCTGGTCTGCGTTCTGGGAAGACCGCAACCGGTCGATCTTCTTCGCTCCAAGGAGGGGCGCCTGCGAGCCATTACCGCCGCTCTGCCCTGCAAGGGCGTGCTCCTGGCGAGCACCGCCCTGTGGGTGCATGTCGGCGGACCGCCCCCCGACACCTTGGAGGTGTGTCTGCCCGGGGGTCGCCGAAGCCGGATGTCATACCTGGTGACCAGGCGGGGCAGACTGCCCCGCTCCGACACCACCGTGATCAACGGCGTCCCCTGCGCCACCATCGCGCGAGCAGCCGTCGACGTCGCCCGCCTGGGGCCGCCGGTGGCCGCCGTCCAGGCCATCATGACCGCCCGCGATCACGGGGTCAGCCAAGTTCGACTGCTGCTGACACTCAACCACTGCCAAGGGGCGGCCAGCCGGGGGCGTCCACGGGCGCAGCACATCATCGAGGCGGTCATGTCCGGCGCGTCATACTCAGCGGCCACCCCGCCGGTGCTCGGGACAGGCGCCTGAACCCGGGTGTCAACTGGAGCGCCGGGCTGCGGACAGGCTCCTACGCGCCTCGAAGACGCCGTCGATGCGCCGCAGGGCCGCCAGCGTATGGTCCAGGTGGCCGACCTCCGCCAACTCGACGACGAACCGCCCGGTGACGACCCGGTCGCGGCTGGTCGCGATGTTCGCGCTGACGAGGTTGACGTGGCTGTCCGCCAGTGCCCGGGTGACATCGGCGAGCAGCCCTCCGCGGTCGAGAGCCTCCACCTCCACCTGCACCAGGTAGGCGGACTGGGCGTGGTCCGCCCAGGAGACGGTGATGAGCCGCTCGGGCTCGCGCTGGAGCTGGTCGACGTTCTGGCAGTCCGCCCGGTGCACCGAGACGCCCGAGCCCCTGGTAATGAATCCGACGATGGGGTCGCCCGGCATGGGGGTGCAGCATCGCGCCAGTTTGACGTAGATGTCGCCCTCCTCCATGCCGGCGACGACGACTCCGGCGTCGGCCGTGCGCGGACGCCGGTGCGCCGTCGCCCGGGTGGGGAGGACCCCCTCTGCGAGGGTCTCCTCGGCGCCGTCCTCCCCGCCCATGGTGGCCACGAGGGTGTCCACGACGTGCTGGGCGGAGACGTGCCCCTCTCCCACGGCCGCGTAGAGGCCGTCGATGTCGACCTTGTCGAGGGTCTTGGCCACGTTCATGAGGGTCTCGTGGCTCATGAGGCGCTGAATCGGCAGGTTCTGCTTGCGCAGAGTACGGGCGATGGCGCCCTTGCCCTCCTCGATGGCCTCCTCACGGCGCTCCTTGGAGAACCAGGAGCGGATCTTGTTGCGGGCGCGCGTGGAACCGACGAAAGTGAGCCAGTCGCGCGAGGGACCGGCGTTGATGGCCTTGGAGGTGAAGACCTCGACCGTGTCGCCGTTCTCCAGGCGCGTGTCCAGGGGCACCAGGCGGCCGTTGACACGCGCGCCCACCGTGCGGTGACCGACCTCGGTGTGGACGGCGTAGGCGAAGTCCACCGGGGTCACCCCCGCGGGCAGGGCCAGGACATCGCCCTTGGGGGTGAAGACGTAGACCTGGTCCCCGGCCATCTCGTAGCGCAGGGCGTCGAGGAACTCGGAGGGATCCTGGGTCTCCTTCTGCCAGTCGACCAGCTGTCGCAGCCAGCCCATGTCTCCCTGGTCGGAGTCGCCGGGCCTGCCGCCCAGGGCGCTGGGACCCGAGGCATTGGGGTCCTCCTTGTAGCGCCAGTGCGCGGCCACGCCGTACTCAGCCATTCGGTGCATCTCGTGAGTGCGGATCTGGATCTCCACCGGTTTACCGCCCGGCCCCACGACCGTGGTGTGCAGTGATTGGTAGAGGTTGAACTTGGGGACGGCGATGTAGTCCTTGAAGCGCCCGCTCATGGGTGTCCAGCGCGAGTGCAGGGAGCCGAGCACCGCGTAGCAGTCCTGGACGGTGTCGACGATGACCCGCACCGCCACCAGGTCGTAGATGTCGTCGAAGTCCTTACCCCGTACGATCATCTTCTGGTAGATCGAGTAGTAGTGCTTGGGTCTGCCGGTGACGGCCCCTTTGATCTTGTTGACCCGCAGGTCTTCCTCGATCTGGAGGCGCACCTGGCGCAGGTACTCTTCACGCGCCGGGGCACGCTCGGCGACCATATGCTCGATCTCCTCGTACACGCCCGGATAGAGGGCCTTGAAGGAGCGGTCCTCCAGCTCCCACTTGATCGTATTCATTCCCAGGCGGTGAGCCAGAGGCGCGTAGATCTCCAGGGTCTCCTTGGCCTTGCGGGCGGCGTTCTGAGCGGAGACGTACTTCCAGGTGCGGGCGTTATGGAGGCGGTCGCCGAGCTTGATGACCAGGACCCGGATGTCCTTGGACATCGCGATGATCATCTTGCGCACGGTCTCGGCCTGGGCGGCCTCACCGTACTGGAGCTTGTCGAGCTTGGTGACGCCGTCGACGAGCAGGGTGATCTCGTCACCGAAGTCTGCCCGCAGGCGGTCAAGGGTGTAGTCGGTGTCCTCCACCGTGTCGTGCAGGACGGCGGCGGCCAGAGTCTGGGCCGTCATGCCGAGCTCGGCCAGGATCGTCGCCACCGCCACCGGGTGGGTGATGTAGGGTTCCCCGGACTTGCGTCGTTGGCCGGCGTGGGCCTTCTCGGCGACTTCGTAGGCACGCACGATGAGGCTCGTGTCCGCCTTGGGATGATTGGCGCGCACGGCGCGCAGCAGTGGCTCGATGGCCGCCGGCGTGGAGTGTCCACGGGAACCGAACCAGGCCAGACGGCTGCGCACGCGCGAGCCGGGGACAACGCTGTCACCTGACGTGCCTGGGCTGCTCTTCGTCTCCGTCATTGACGCATCATATAGCGGCCCGTGCCCCGAGGCCCGCCACGGTCACCGACATTCGTGCGATGTCGCTATTTCAGAAGACGACGATCGAGTCGACCTCGCGCTCCTGAAGCTGACGCCGGCCACCAAGGTCAGCCAGCTCCAGGAGCATGCAGATGGCCTCCACCGTGGCGCCGGCCTGCTCGATGAGGGAGATGGAGGCCGCGGCCGTCCCCCCGGTGGCCAGGACGTCGTCGATCACCAGGACGCGTGATCCCCGGGTGACGGTCTCGGGGCGCAGTTCCATGCGGGCCGAACCGTACTCGAGGGCGTAGTCGACACCGATGACCGGGCCGGGGAGCTTGCCGCCCTTGCGCACGGTGATCATCCCGATGCCGAGCCTGACCGCGAGGGGCGCCGCCAGGATGAAGCCGCGCGACTCCAGCCCCGCTACAGCGTCGATCCGACCGCGGTAGTGGTCGGCAAGCCCGTCGACGAGTTCGGCGAAGGCCGCTCCGTCCGCCAGCAACGGGGTGATGTCCCGAAAGAGGACCCCGGGCTCGGGGAAGTCGGGGATCTCCCGCAAGTGGCTCACGACCAGCCTGGTCAGGGACTCGGGCACCGTCTCGGAGTGCGCCGCGGAGGTGGTCGTCATCTGCGCTTCTTCTTCCTCTTGGGCTGAGCCGCCACACCGAGATGGTGGCCGGGGGTGACAGGCGAGGCGGCAGGGGCCGCGTCAATCTTAGCCAGTTCCTCGACATCGTCGCCCGCCTCCTCGCGGCGCTGCTGACGCGCCGCGGCGACCTTGTCGGCCTGATCCTTGATGGCCTTCTCGCGCGAGCGCAGATCCACCAGCAGCGGGGTGGCCAGGAAGATCGAGGAAAGGGTACCGGCGATCATGCCGATGAACAGGGTCAGGGCGATGTCGCGCAGAGTCCCTGCCCCCAGGATGAAGGCGCCGACGACCAGCAGTGAGGCAACCGGGAGCACACCGACCACAGAGGTGTTGATCGAGCGGATGAAGGTCTGGTTGACCGCCAGGTTCGCGAGCTCGGCATAGGTGGATCGGCTCTGAGCCTCGAAGCCGTCGGTGTTCTCACGGATCTTGTCGAAGACCACCACCGTGTCGTAGAGGGAGTACCCCAGGATCGTCAGCACACCGATGATCGTGGCCGGAGTGACCTCGAAACCGGACAGGGCGTATACGCCCACTGTGACGACGATGTCGTGGCACAAGGCCAGCAGGGCCGCCACGGCCATCTTCCAGGTTCTGAAGTATGCCCAGATGAGCAGACCGACGAAGATGAAGAACAGGACCAGGCCGCGGGCGGCCTTCTTGGTGACGTCGGATGACCAGGTCGGCCCCACGGTCGTGGCCGACACGTTGGAGGCGTCGGTCTTATAGGCGGTGGCGAGTTCGCCCGCCAGCGAGTCGAGGCGTTCCTTGCTCAGCTGGCTGGTCTGGACCCGCACCGAGGACGAGCCCATGGTCGTCACCGAGGATCCGGCCGTCATGTCCTCCTTGGACAGCACCTCATTGGCGGGGCGCTCCGAGGGCGAGGACAGACCCGTCACGGTGATCTCCGAACCGCCTTTGAAATCGATTCCCGGCGTGAGTCCCACCAAGGCCAGGAGTGCGGCCGAGCCCGCGATGACGACGACGGCGATGAGGTACCAGATCCGGCGTTTACCGACGAAGGGAATGGACGTCTTGGCCGAGTAGAGCTCGTTACCGAGCGTCGCGAGAGACTTCACTTCGTCTCACCATCCTTTCCGCTGTCGGCCGTGACATCGACCGCGTCATCCTCCTCCTGCTCGGCCGCCTCATCGACGGCGTCGTCCGCAGCCTTCTCCGGGTTCTCGGCGGCCCTGCGGGCCTCGGCCTTGCGACGCGCCAAGGAACCCGCCACGCGGTCGGCGATGGCCTCGCGCCCCTTGCCGTAGGTGGACGAGGAAGTGGCCCCGAGGTGCTCGGGATCGAGTCCCGAGAGCCGGTGCCCCTCGCCGAAGAAGCGGAAGCGGACGATCCACTCCATGAACGGGTGGGTGAAGAAGATGATGATGGCCAGGTCCACGCAGGTGGTCACTCCCAGGGTGAAGGCGAAGCCCTGGACTCCGCCGACGGCGAGGAAGTAGAGCACGACCGCGGCCACGAGGTTGACGGCGTCGGAGACGAGGATCGTGCGTCTGGCGTGCTTCCATCCCTCATCGATCGCCGTCTTGAGGGTCCGTCCCTGACGCACCTCATCGCGGACGCGCTCGAAGTAGATGATGAAGGAGTCGACCGTGATACCGATGGAGATGATGAGTCCGGCCACGCCAGCCAGGGACAGGCGGTAGCCCATGGAGGCGCTCAGCGCCGCGATGACCAGGTAGGTGCCCGCTGCGGCCACCACCAGCGAGGCCACCGCCACCACCGCCAGGCCTCGGTACTGCCAGGCGAGGTAGAGGATGATGAGTCCGAACCCGATCAGTCCGGCGATCAGGCCGTTGCGCAGCTGCTCGGTACCCAGAGTGGCGGAGATCTGCTGCTCGGACTGGACCGTGAAGCTCAGCGGCAGCGAGCCGAAGGAGAGCTGATTGGCCAGCGTGTTGGCCTGGTTCTGGTTGAAACCGCCTGTGATCTGGACGCGGCCGTCAGTGATCGGCGAGTGGACGTCCGAGTTGAAGCCTGAGGCCATGATGGTCAGACCGTCCAGAACGATGGCGAACTGGGCCTTGGCCTGGCTGTCCTGGTTCTGAGCGCCTTGAGCCCCCTGGGCGCCGGCGGCGGTCGCCTGGTCGCGGTAGGCCAGCAGCCGCTTGGACAGCTCGGAGAACTTCTTGGTGCCGTCGGGGTTGAAGGCCAGTGAGACGATCCACTTGTTAGTCGTCTGTCCCCGCGAATCGGTCTCCAGACCGGAGTTGGCGCTCTTGAGCTCGGTGCCAGTGATGTCGGCGGGACCCAGGATGTAGGCGCCGTGCTGCTGCGATCCGGCGTCCTTGGAGCAGGAGATGACGGCGACCTTGGGGTCCTGCGTCTGACCCGTGAGGTTCTTCGGGTCGGAGCAGTCGGTCATGTAACCGTCGTAGAGGAGCTGCTCGGTGATCCAGGAGTCGGAGGAGTTGTCCTGGGAGGTGGCGGGCAGCGGGTCGGAGGAGATGACGCCGTCCTGGTTGACGTCCGCCAGCCGCTTGGCGATCTCCTCCGGAGTCTTGGGCTGCTCCGTGCTCTGGGCGGTGGGTTGCGAGGTGGCGGCGGGCTCTTGGGCGGCAGCGCCGTCCTGCCCCTCCTGGCCAGCCGTCTGCCCGCCCTCGCTCGAGCCGCCCTCGGTGTCTGCGGAGTCCTCGGCCGGCTGGGTGGCCTCTTGGCCGGCGTTCGGGTCGGGCTGGGCCTGGGCGGTGGGCTGATCCGCGGGGGCGGGTGTTGCAGCGGCGGAGGGGTTCTGGCTGGCGATGTTCTTCGCCGCCTGCTGGGCACTGCCCGGCAGAATGCGGATGACCGGCCGGAAGTACATGACAGCGGAGGTGCGCACCAGCTCCAAGGTTGCCTGGCTGGGCTTTCCGGGCAGCGAGACCACGATGTTCTGCCCGCCCTGACGAGAGATCTGGGCCTCGGAGACGCCGGAGGCGTCCACGCGCTGACGGATCACCTCGATGGCCTGCTCAACATCGTTGTCGCTGATCGCCGATCCGTCCGACGTCGTGGGCGTCAGAATGATCTGGGTACCGCCCTCGAGGTCGAGGGCGAGCCCGGGCGTCAGCGACGCCTTGTGTCTCATGGTTCCCACCACCAGTGCGCCGAAACCGATGATGATGACGAGGACGAACATCAGGAGGCGGCGCCCGGGCCGCATTCGCTGCTTGCTGGACACGTGGTCCCTTCCTGGGTGGGGTGTGTTCGGGCGCGCGGCCCGAAGGCGAAGATGGGGGTGTATGTGTGCTGCTGAGCACCGCGGTGGTATGGGCCGGGCTTGGTGCACTCAGCGCGGGAGGATGATGCCGCTCGGCTGAGCCGGGCCCGCAAAGGGCCATGACGCGCGGTGGAGCCGGCGCCATCGGCTCGTCGAATCGCGACTTGCCGATCCGGGTGCCCTGCGCCGGCCGGCGAGATATCAGGGATGCGGCTCGGCCGCGTCCTGCTCGGACTCGCGAGCACCGTCGTCCTGCTCGGCGTCGTCGTCCTCAGGTTCCACCTGAGCACTGGCCGAGCCGAAGGGGGGCTCCTCGATGGCGGCGATGGCCCGCTTGCTCCACAGGGTCTCGTCGCCCAAGGGCGTGGCCAGGGTGACCACGTCGCCGTCGACCTCCACGACCGTGCCGTAGAAGCCGCCGATGGTGCGCACCCAGTTGCCGGGCACCAGGCCCTTCTCGGTGCGGCGCTGCTGCTCCTCCTGCATCGCGCGCTGCCTACGACTGACGAACCACATCATCAGGAGCATCCCGATGAGTAGGATCCAGAGGAAATGCTGCGGCATGGAGGCTTCTCCGTTTCGACTAGGCAGTCTCGGTTGATGCGGACCCACGACTGACACAGGCCGGCGGTGGCGAGTCTAAGACACGTAGGCAAGAGCGTTACCTACCACTGGCGAGTGATCGGGCACAACTGGGTACCAACCGGTCACGAAATGATGACAGTACCCGGCGGCCAATCAGAAGAACAATGCTCCATCTGTAGGAGGCTCGAGGCCCAGGTGGGTATAGGCCGCCGCAGTGGCCGCCCTTCCCCGCGGGGTGCGCACTACCAGACCCTCACGCACCAGATAGGGCTCGGCCACGGTCTCGACGGTCTCCGGCTCCTCCCCCACGCTGACCGCCAGCGTCGTCAGTCCCACGGGTCCGCCCCCGAAGCGGGTGCACAGGGCGTCGAGCACCTGGCGGTCCAGTCGGTCCAGCCCCAGGGCGTCGACCTCGAAGACATCCAGGGCGCCGCGGGCGGCCGTCAGGTCGAGGTGGCCGGGCCGCCCGTGAACCTCCGCCCAGTCCTGAACCCGGCGCAGCAGCCGGTTGGCGATACGGGGCGTGCCGCGCGAGCGCGAGGCCAGCTCCTTGGCGGCGTCCGCATCCAGGTTCACCCCCAGCAGGCCCGCGCTGCGCGCGAGGATCCGGGTGAGCTCGCCGGGCCCGTAGTAGTCCAGGTGCCCGGTGAATCCGAAACGGTCCCTCAGCGGAGCGGGCAGGAGGCCCGCCCGGGTGGTGGCGCCCACGACGGTGAAGGGCGGCAGGGACAGGGGAATGGAGGTGGCTCCCGGCCCTTTGCCCACGACGATGTCGACGCGGAAATCCTCCATCGCCAGGTAGAGCATCTCCTCGGCGGTGCGGGCCAGTCGGTGGATCTCGTCGATGAACAGCACGTCCCCCTCCTCCAGGGAGGACAGGATGGCGGCAAGGTCACCGGCGTGCTGGATGGCGGGTCCCGAGGTCAGGCGCAGGGAACCGTCCACCTCGGCGGCGATGATCATGGCCAGGGTGGTCTTTCCCAGCCCGGGGGGTCCGGAGAGCAGAACGTGGTCGGCCGTCACGCCGCGAGCCAGGGCGGAGCGCAGGACCACCGAGAGCTGGCCGCGCACCACCTCCTGGCCGGTGAAGTCCTCCAAGCGCTTGGGCCGCAGGGCTGCTTCGGCGGCCCGCTCGGTGGCATCGGCGCCGCCGCCGACCAGGCGCCCCCCGCGGTCCTCGTCCATCTCAGCCACGGTGCCCACCTCCCAGCCATCTCAAGGAGGCCCGCAGCAGAACGGCCGTATCGGGGCTCTCGCCGGCCTCGGCGTAATCCGCCTCGACGGTGGCAACGGCCTGGCGGGCGCCGGCCTCATTCCAGCCCAGCTGGACCAGGGCCGCTACGACGTCGGCATTGGGCGCAGTATCGTCGGCGGAGGTCTCGAGGGCTTCGTCGCCTGCGGCCCTCAGACCGAGCGGCGGGGCATCGTGGTCGTCTCCGGTGACGGGCCCGAGCCTGTCCGCCACGTCCAGGATGACGCGCTGGGCGCCCTTGGGCCCGAGCCCGGGAACCCTGGTGAGGGCCGCGACGTCCTGAGAGGCGATGGCGCGTCTGAGCGAGTTGGGGGTATGGACGGACAGCATCGCCAGCGCCAGCTTGGCCCCCACCCCTTTGGCGCTCATAAGCGTACGGAAGCTGTCGCGCTCGTCAGCGTCGGCGAACCCGAACAGCGTCAGCGAGTCCTCGCGGACGACCATGTCGGTGTGAATGAGGGTCTCCTCGCCAACCCTGAGGCCGGACAGCGTCGTGGGCGTGGCCTGGATGCTCATGCCGACACCGCCGGTCTCGATGACGGCACCGGTCAGACCGACACTGAGGACAGTGCCGCGCAGCGAGGCGATCATGGGCAGCTTCTCCTGGACGTTCTCAGAGAGTCGGCCGGACTCGGGCGGACTCAGACATACGGGAATGCGACTCGAACAACTGTTCGCATCCTAGCAGCCCTTCGTCGCCGACGCCGTCAGCGCCGCATCCGCCGCGGGTCGACGGCGCCGGTCCGACGGGCGGCGGCCTGGGCAGCGGCCCACTGACGCTGAGCAGGAGTGCGTGCGGAGACGCGCACCGCTCCCCCTGCGGAGACCATCTCGGTGGCGTCGTCCGTCCCCGTTCCGCCACCGCGCCAGCCGTGGCAGATCGCCTGGGCGAGAGCGTCGGCGGCATCGGCCGGCCGGGGCGGCGCGTCGAGACCGAGGATGCGGGTGACCATGGCCTGGACCTGGGCCTTGTCCGCAGTTCCCGAACCGGTGACGGCGGCCTTGGCCTCACTGGGGGTGTGCTGGGCGACCTCCAGTCCCGCGCGCGCCGCGGCGGCCATGGCGGTGCCCATGACCTGGGCGACCCCAATGACGGAGCGCAGATTGTCCTGGGCGAAGACCCGTTCGATGGAGACCACCGAGGGCCCCAGGCGGGCGATCCAGTCCTCGATGGCCTCGGTGATGGTCAGCAGCCGCAGCTCGGGGCTCTGCGAGGGCGGGGTGCGCACGACGCCGACCTCCACCAGGCGGGCCCGGCGACGGGGATCGACGTCGACGCATCCCAGACCGCAGCGGGTGAGCCCGGGGTCGATCCCCAGGACCCGCTGCTGGGCGACGACGGCGTGAGCCGATCGCGCCCGCGAGCCGGTGGTGCTCAGGGGCTCAGTCCTCGTCGGTGGCGAATTCGGCGGCGACCTCGGGGCTGAGGTCCACGGAGGTGTAGACGTTCTGGACGTCGTCGGAGTCCTCCAGCGCGTCGATGAGGCGGAAGACCTTGCGCGCGCCGTCGACGTCGACCTCAACCTTGGTGCCGGCGACGAACTGGACTTCGGCGGAGTCGTAGTCCATGCCGGCGTCCGTCAGAGCGGTGCGCACGGCGACGATGTCACCGGGCTCGGAGTAGATCTCGAAGGACTCCCCCATGTCCTCGACCTCCTCGGCTCCGGCGTCCAGAACGGCCATGAGAATGGAGTCCTCATCCACGCCGTCGGCCTTGGCGACCTCGACGACGCCCTTGCGGGTGAAGTTGTAGGCCACCGATCCGGGATCGGCCAGGTTGCCGCCGTTGCGGGAAAAGGCCACGCGCACGTCGGAGGCGGCCCGGTTGCGGTTGTCCGTGAGGCACTCGACAAGGAAGGCGACGCCGCCGGGGCCGTAGCCCTCGTACATGATGGTCTGCCAGTCGGCGCCGCCGGCCTCCTCACCGCTGCCCCGTTTGACGGCGCGGGTGATGTTGTCGGCCGGGACGGAGTTCTTCTTGGCCTTCTGGATGGCGTCGAACAGGGTGGGGTTGCCGGTCGGGTCACCGCCGCCGGTGCGGGCGGCGACCTCAATGTTCTTGATGAGGCGCGCGAAGAGCTTGCCGCGCTTGGCGTCGATGGCGGCCTTCTTGTGCTTGGTGGTGGCCCACTTGGAGTGACCCGACATATGTGCTCCTTGGGAGTCGATGATGAGGGCGCAGCCAGGCGGTACTCAGACCCGGCGCGTCACCATGGAGACGAAGACGTCGTGGACCCGATGGTCGCCTCCGACCTCCGGGTGGAAGGACGTGGCGAGCAGGGCACCTTGACGAACCGCGACGATCCTACCGCCGTCGACACCTCTGACCCCAGCCGCTCGTCCCGCGCGGGTCGTGGCGAGAATCTCGACGCCTTGGCCCACCTCCTCCACCCAGGGGGCCCGGATGAAGACGGCGTGCAGGGGCTGGTCCCGCCCCGCGCCCAGCGCCGGGGCGATGAGGTCCTCTTCGTAGGAGTCGATCTGGCGTCCGAAGGCATTGCGGCGCACGGTCATGTCGATGCCGCCCAGGAAGGCCTGGCCCTCCTGCGCCCCCTCGACCCGATCGGCCAGCATGATCATCCCGGCGCACGATCCGTAGGCGGGCAGACCCGCACCGATCAGCGTGCGCAGGGGCTCAAGCATGGCGAAGGAGGTCAGCAGAGTGCTCATCGTCGTCGACTCCCCACCAGGGATCACCAGGCCGTCGAGCCGGTCGCCGGGGGTGCTGCCCAGGTCGGCGGCGCGGCGTACGACGACGGGGCGCGCGCCCGCCGCCTCGAGGGCCAGACAGTGCTCGCGCACGTCGCCCTGGAGCGCCAGGACACCGATCGTGGGGCGGGAGTCGGCGGGCGCGGGTGCGGGGAAGAGCGCCCGTGGATGGCGCGCGTCCATCGTGTGGGCCAGGCGGTGGGAGCGGTTCGGGCTAGTCATCTGCAGCCTTGGGCGGGTTGGGACGGAACGTTTGGGCGGGAGACGGTGAGCTCGGTCAGGATGTCGGCGTCCATCGGATCGGTGAAGTCGATCGGCTCGCCGCTCCAGCCGGCGGCCAGCTCCTCCGCGAGCGCGGGCAGGCGCACCGGGTAGATCTCCCGGCCCGACTCCTGGGCGACCCGCAAATCATGGGGGCTCCACCACGCGATGGAGTCGACGACGTCGCGCTCCAGGTCGGTCCAGCTCTCCCTGTCGACGGGGCACCTGGCGGGCAGGCGCAGGAGGAAGAAGATCTCGTCCTGTCGGCAGGTGACGGTGGCGAAGCGGAAGACCGCCTCCCGGTGGGCGACGGGACCCTCGAGATCTGAGGGAGCGACGTCGATCCCGGACTCCTCGGCCAGTTCGCGCACGGCTCCGGCGCGCGGGTCCTCGCCGGGTCGGAGCCCGCCTCCCGGAGTGAAGACCCAGGTGTGATCCGGGTCGGCGGCGTCGTGACCTACCAGAAGCAGCATGTCCGCCTTCCGGGTGACGACCAGGACCCGCGCGGCCGTCCTGAAGGGCAGGCCGTCGCCTCCCAGACTCCACTCGGAGGCGTTGAGGTACTGGTCCCAGTCCTCGGGGACCAGTACCGGGTGACGGCCGTCGGAGGTCAGCCGTCCGGGGACCGCAGGAGTGCCCGCTCCGTCAGTGCGCTCGGTGCGGCGATCGGTGGCGCGATCGATACTGCCCGGTGCGCCAGTCACCAGCCGCGTTCCGCCAGACGGTGGGGTTCAGGCAGCTCGTCGACGTTGATCCCGACCATGGCCTCCCCCAGGCCGCGCGAGACCTCGGCGATGACGTCGGGGGCGTCGAACTGGGCGGTGGCGCGCACGATGGCGGCGGCGCGCTTGGCGGGATCTCCGGACTTGAAGATGCCCGAGCCCACGAATACGCCCTCAGCGCCCATCTGCATCATCATGGCGGCGTCGGCCGGGGTGGCGATGCCACCGGCGGTGAACAGGACGACGGGCAGGTGCCCGGTGCGGGCGACCTCGGCGACGAGCTCGTAGGGGGCGGCCAGTTCCTTGGCGGCCATGTAGAGCTCGTCCTGGGGCAATGAGGTCAGGCGACGGATTTCGTCGCGGATCGTGCGCATGTGGGTCACGGCGTTGGAGACGTCCCCGGTACCGGCCTCCCCCTTGGAGCGGATCATGGCCGCGCCCTCGGTGATGCGTCGCAGCGCCTCGCCCAGGTTGGTGGCCCCGCAGACGAAGGGGACGGTGAAGGACTGCTTGTCGATGTGGTGGGCGTAGTCGGCGGGGGTGAGGACCTCGGACTCGTCGATGTAGTCCACGCCAAGGCTCTCGAGCACCTGGGCCTCCACGAAGTGGCCGATGCGGGCCTTGGCCATGACCGGGATGGAGACCGCCTCGATGATGCCCGTGATGAGGTCAGGGTCGCTCATGCGGGCCACGCCTCCCTGGGCGCGGATGTCGGCGGGGACGCGCTCGAGGGCCATGACGGCGACCGCTCCCGCGTCCTGGGCGATCCGGGCCTGCTCGGGGGTGACGACGTCCATGATGACGCCGCCTTTGAGCATGTCCGCCATGCCGCGCTTGACGGTGAGGGTGCCGGTGCTGGGGGTGGTCTGCTCTGTGCTCAATCGTGGTCCTCGGTTCGTGGGCCGTCGTCATCCGCGCCGGGGCGGGGCCGACGGCTCCGTGAAAAGATGCTGACACTGCGCATGCTACTCCTCGGTCCGCAGGCGGCCCGAGACGCTCGTGCTGTGAGACCCGGACCGTCTGCGGGCGCCTTCACGGCTCCTACTCGGCGCCGATGAAGGTGCGGCGCGCCGAGGTGATGCGGTCGAGCAGCTCGGTCTCCCTGATGGAGAAATCGCCTTGGGCGTGGCCGTCCACGGCCTGCTGACGCAGCTGTGCGAGCTCTGCGGAGCTCTTCTGGAAGACCCTCATCGCGTATGCCGCCTGCGGCCCCCGGGTGGTGGCCCAGCGTTTGCCCGCCTTCCGCCCTCCGCCTGTGGTGAGCATCTGGACCTCGGCCGGTGCGAACCAGCCTGCGCGGGCGTAGTCGTCGAGCCTGTTGCGCATGGTCATGCGTTCGGCCCAGCGCAGCCACGCCACGATCCCCATGCAGACGATGAAGATCGGAAGGCTCACCAGGATGAACATCGCGAAGGGGTTTCCGCTGGCTGCGATGACTCCGTTCCAGATGGCGTGGAGGGTGATCGCGCAGACCAGGCCGATCGGGGTCATCCAGACCCAGGCCGCCGGCGAACGGCGCCTTGCGGACATGCCGATTGCTAACCCCGTGCAGGCGGTGAAGGTCACGTGGGCGAAGGGCGAGAACAGGCCCCTGACGATGAAGATACTGGTGATGGAGTCCCAGAACCTGATGAAATAGCCGATGTTCTCGGCGAAGGCGAAGCCTGCAGCGATGACGGAGGCGTAAACGAGCCCGTCGACGGCCCCGTTGAAGGTACGTCTCCAGATGAGGAAGATGATGAGGACGCCGAGCCCCTTGGTGGTCTCCTCGATGAGCGGCGCCGAGACCACGGCCGAGATCTGGAAGGCCCCTTCCAGGCTGAGCGTCGACTCGGCCGCGGCGTAGAGCACCGTGGTGTTGACCAGCATGGAGATGGCGGTGGCCACACCGGCCCCCCATAGGAAGGCGACGATAAGAGTGGGAAGCGGCTCGGGCTCCCAGCGGTCGATCCAGAACACGACGACGAGCACGAGCCCCAGGGGGACGAGCGCCAGGAGAATCGCCGTGGACAGCACGGAGGAGTCCGAGGCCGACTGGGAGGCGATCCAGATGACGCCGATCATGAGGACGGCGCCGAATAGTGCGAGAACCAGACGTGCGATGAACTCGCCCGTTCTTCTCGCGGAGTGCGGACCTGGGCGGGTCCAGGCAGGCACGGCCTGCGGACCGGCTTGTCCCTCCGGAGCGAAGGGCGCGCTCTCCCGGTGGACCTGGTAGCGCTGTCCCGTCCCGGGAAGCGCGCTGGGAGCCGTGGAGGGCTGGGGCAGTCCGTTTGAGCGATGGTATCCGGGGCGGGGTGCCCAGGGGCTGGGAGTCGTACTCATCAGTTCACCTCGATTGCGCCTGGTCGTCGTGGGCCGGCTGCACCTCGGGGGTGGTGTCGTCGTCGGCGTCGAAGGTCTGGGGCATGGGGGCGCGCCCGGCCAGATGACACACTCGGACGAGCAGTCTGCCCCGTAATGCCTGGGCCTCGCTGACATGGGTATTGTGGAACCTGCGTGCCAGGACCAGGCGGGAGCAGGCCCGGTCGAGTCGGCCGAGCGCGGGCGCGCTCAACGGGTCCTCGGTGAGATCTCGGCGGGCGGACTCGCAGACCACCGTGCGCAGGACCCGGCTGAGGTCGGACTCGATGAGGGCCCGACTGCGGGTGGTCGGCGTGACGCCGCCGGCAGCGCCGTTGACGGGCGCGGCGTCGAGGCGCGGAGAGGGGTCCAGGCCGTCGTCGACGATGGGACCCTCGGCGTCCAGCGCCTCGCGGGCGGCCTGTGCTAATAGCAGGCTGGAGGCCGGGTCCAGGGCACGGGTGGTGGCCAGGTCCGCTGCAGCCTCGGCCCGGTGGACGAGCTGGGCCTCCAGAGTCGCCCGTGAGCCCAGGACCTGACGGTGCAGTCGGTCCACTCTCACCGCCCTGACGTACAGGGCCCATCCGATGACTGCGGCCAGTCCGACGAGCAGCACGACGACGCTCCACACCGGCACCGTTGCGGCAGGCGTCGTGGAGGACTGCGCCGCGAGGGCCGCAGTCGTGCCTGCGGGCAGGCCGATCGCTTCTGTCATGGCTGTCATTGTCGGTCCTTCATCACTCCTGAGATGGTCTTCGCCGGTCGTCATCGTTCGTCCGTCGCACGATCCCGCGCCCGCCGCGGATGCTAGTCGTCCAGGGCGTCGCGCAGTCGGCCCAGCATCGTACGTGAACCGGGCGCCGGCGCCACCCGGGTGTGGGCGGTGGACAGGGCCATGTCGTAGACGTCGAGGACCTGGTCGGTGACCGTGGACCAGTCATATCGCCCGACGACCTGGGAGGCTGCCTCCTGACGGGCCTGAGCGGCTGGGGCGTCCTGCAGGGTATCGATGATGACCCGGGCCAGGTCCTCCCCATCCTCGTTGCGGAACAGCGCCCCGTAGCGGCCTTCGGCGAGTACGTCTGAGAAGGCCTTGAGGTCGGAGGCGATGACCCGGGTGCCCGCGGCCATGGCCTCCACCAGGACGATGCCGAAGGACTCCCCACCGGTCTGCGGGGCCACGTAGCAGGTGGCCGAGGCCAGCATGGCGGCCTTGTCCTGATCGCTGACTC
Organism: Actinomyces sp. oral taxon 849 str. F0330; assembly: GCF_000239715.1. NCBI lineage: Bacteria > Bacillati > Actinomycetota > Actinomycetes > Actinomycetales > Actinomycetaceae > Actinomyces > Actinomyces sp. oral taxon 849. The sequence continues at coordinate 265,454 of NZ_JH470350.1, forward strand.
CCCCCAGGAAGACCACTGAGTCGCCGAAGCGGGCGAGCTCGTCGCGGATCTCCTGGGCCTGCCCGCGGCCGGCGATGAGGAAGCGGGCGCCCGGAACGGACGTCAGCACCGTGGGGATGGCGTCGGCCAGGACCCGCAGCCCCTTTCGGGGCTCGTCGAGGCGTCCCAGGAAGGAGATGGTGGGGGCGTCGTCCGTTCCCAGGAACCGGGGGTCGTCCTTGGGCGCGTTGGAGAAGGGGGAGACATTGACCCCATTGGGGATGACGACGGCGTCGCCGCCGTGGTACTGGATGAGGGTGCGTCGGGCCTCCTCCGAGACGGCGATGCGGGCGGAGAGTTTCTCCATGAGCGGCACCGTCGCCGGGCTCAGCAGCTCGCGGGTGAGCGAGCGGTCCATGGCTGCATGGAAGGTGCCCACGATCGGGCCGCCGGCGGCCTGGAGGGTCAGCATTCCGACACTGGGTGTGATGGGCTCGTGGATGTGGAGGATGTCGAAGTCACCGGCCTCCAGCCAGCGCCTGGCCCGCCTGGCGACGAGTGCACCGAAGTTGAGCCGCGCCACCGAGCCGTTGTAGGGGATGGCTATGGAGTCCCCGGCGCTGGTCACCCAGTCCGGCAGGTCGGTGTCCTGAGAGGCGGGCGCCAGGACTTGGACTTCGTGCCCTCGCCGGAAGAGCTCACCGGCCAGGTCCATGACGTGGACTTGGACGCCTCCGTGAGCGTCGAGGGAATAGGGGCAGACGATGCCGATCCTCATGGGTGCTCCTGCTGCTCGCGGGCGTGGCTGCGGGCAAGGCGGTCCTGGTCCAGGTCCGCATCGAAGACGGGTTGAAGCATGTGCCAGTCCGCCGCGTGCTCGGCGATCGACGGTCCCAGCTCGGCGACCCAGGCGCGGGTGTGCGCCACGACCCGCTCGCGTCCCTTCGGCCCCTGCGGTGCCGGGACAGGGCTGGCGGTCAGGACGAGTCCCCACGGCGAGGCCGCCCGACGACGGCGCTCGCCCGACAGGGGCGTCGTAGTGGATCGATACGGCGTACAGGGGGAGGTCCAGGCGCTGTGCGATCGCCGCGGGCCCGGCCGCCACTCGGGCGGTGGCCCCGCCTAGCTGCGCGGTGATTCCGGCTGATGACAGGTCCCGGTCGGCCAGCAGGGCGATGACGTAGTGGCCTTGGCCCGCAGTCTCAAGGAGACGGTCGAAGACCTTTTCCCCGTGGGCCTGGCCGATGATCCGCATCCCCAGTCCCTCCCGGAAGGCGACGAACTGGTCGAAGAGGTCGTCGGGCTCGAGGCGCTCGGCGACGGTCAGGACGGTGGCGAGCTCGCGGCAGGCCCAGGCGCCGACGAGGTCCCAATTGCCCATGTGCGGCAGCGCCATGACGATGCTGCCGGCGCGTACGTCGTCATAGAGCTGAGGGTCGACGTCGGCACGTACGCGGGCGAGTACCTGGTCCTGGGTCATTCCGGGCAGGGCGAAGGCCTCGTAGAAGTAGCGCATGTATGAGCGCATCCCCGCGCGTGACGTCCGGTGGAGCGAGCGCGGTGGCGTTCCCGGGGGAAGGATGCGGGACAGGTTGCGCTCGAGCTGTCCGACACCGGTGGTGGTGCGCCGGAGGCGGTGCCATGCCCACAGGGCGTCTGCGACCGTGTGCGCCAGACCGTATCCCAAGGGCGCGGGCAGGCGGCGCGTACCGCGCCAGGCCAGGCGGTAGGCGTCGGAAACCGTGGGCAGGCGCATCCTCATGCGGGCTCGCCCGCCTTCAGTAGTGTCTGCTGGTAGACGGTCCATACGCGCTGAACCACGGTGATGAAGGAGGCGATCGCCACGTAGATGAGTGCGCCGGCGAGTAACCACTGCGGCGCTCCCAGTCCCACGATGAAGGTGGCGCCGAGGGCCACGAGGAGCCGGTCGGTGCGCTCGGCGATCCCCACCTTGGCGGTGGCTCCGATGGACTCGGCCCGCGCCCGGACGTAGGGGACGGTGGCGCCCAGGACGATCGCCGCCAGAGCGGCGACCACCGTAACGGCGCGAAGCGTGCCGGCCGGCATGGTCAGTGCGGCCCAGGCCGCCAGGGAGCCCAGGACGGCGCCGTCGGCCAGACGGTCCATGGTGGAGTCGAGGAAGGCGCCGAAGACCGAGCTCTCACCGGTGGCGCGGGCCAGGATGCCGTCGAAGGAGTCCGCCGCTAGTACCACGAGCAGGACGAGCGGCCCGGCCACGAAGTGTCCTCGGGGCAGCAGGGTGACCGCCGCCGTCACCGACAGGACCGTCCCGGTGACGGTGAGCATGTTGGGAGTCACCCCGAGCCGGCCGAGCGCCAGCGCGGGGCGGGTGAACAGGGCCTTGGTCAAACCGCGGCCGTGGTTGCCGAGCATGGGGTCCTTAGATCTCGGGTGACGGAGTCAGGGAGACGATCGTTGAGACGCGCTGGGACGGGCACTGATGCGCTCAGCATGACGGTGATCGTCGAAGCGGGCCAGGGGTATCAGTCCCCAGGCTCCTGAACATGGATGGCCCAGGCGGAGGCGAGCATGTCCCGCTGCTCGCCGAGCAGCTGGGGCACGGGTTTGCTCCGCCCGATGATGGGCATGAAGTTGGCGTCTCCCTTCCAGCGCGGCACGATGTGCTGGTGGAGGTGTGCGGCGATCCCCGCGCCGGCCACCTCGCCCTGGTTCATGCCCAGGTTGAAGCCGTGGGGGTGACTCACCGAGCGCACGACGCTCATGGCCGTGGCGGTCAGCTCGCCGATCTCCTCCCTTTCGGCCACGGTGGCCTCGGTCCAGTCGGAGATGTGCCGGTAGGGGCACACCAGCAGGTGGCCGGTGTTGTAGGGGTAGAGGTTCATGATGACGTAGCCGGTCCGCCCCCGGTGGACGATGAGCGACTCCTCGTCGCCGCGTTCCGGTCCCGTGCAGAAGGGGCACTGGGCGGGGGTGTTGTCCGAGGGCTTGTTCTGGCCTCCGATGTAGACCATGCGGTGCGGGGTCCACAGGCGCTGGAAGGCCTGCGGAGCGCCCTCGTGGTAGAAAGGCGCTTCGGCCTGAACATTGTTTCCGACAGTCGCGTCGTCAGTCGTCTCACCTGTCACTGTGCAGCTTCTCCCCCGCCGAGTCGTTGATACGGGCGTCGATGACGCCGACGATGTGCGCCACGGCCTCCTTGACGGGCACGCCGTTGGTCTGCTCGCCGTCGCGGAACCGGAAGGAGACAGCACCGGCCTCGGCGTCCTCTCCACCGGCGATGAGGGTGAAGGGGATCTTGTCCTTGGAGGCGTTGCGGATCTTCTTGCCGAAGCGGTCGTCGGAGTGGTCCACCTCGACGCGCACCCCCCGGGTGCGTAGCTGAGCGGCGACGTCGTCGACGTAGGCGTCGAAGGCCTCGGCGACGGGGATGAGGCGGACCTGCACCGGGGAGAGCCAGGCGGGAAAGGCGCCCGCGTAGTGTTCGGTGAGCACCCCGATGAAGCGCTCCACGCTGCCCAATTTGGCCGAGTGGATCATGATGGGGCGCTGGTGGGTGCCGTCGGCGGCCGTGTACTCCAGGTCGAAGCGCTCGGGCTGGTTGAAGTCGTACTGGATGGTGGACATCTGCCAGGTCCGGCCGATCGCGTCCTTGACCTGCACCGAGACCTTGGGGCCGTAGAAGGCGGCGCCGCCGGGGTCAGGGACGACTTCGAGCCCGGAGGCGTCGCAGGCGTCCTGAAGGGCCTGCGTGGCGGCGGCCCAGTCGGCGTCGGAGCCGATGAACTTGTCTTTCTTGGCGCCGTCCTCGTCGCGGGTGGACAGCTCGAGGTAGAAATCGGTCAGTCCGAAGGCCTTGAGGATGGACAGGAAGAAGTCGATCTGAGCGCGGATCTCCTCACCGGCCTGCTCAGGGGTGCAGTAGGTGTGCGAGTCGTCCTGGGTGAAGCCGCGCATGCGGGTCAGCCCGTGGACGACGCCAGACTTCTCGTAGCGATAGTCGTGCCCCATCTCGAAGAAGCGCAGCGGCAGCTCGCGGTAGGAGCGGCCCCGGGAGCGGAAGATGAGGTTGTGCATCGGGCAGTTCATGGCCTTGAGGTAGTACTCCTGGCCCGCCTTGGTGATGTTGCCCTGTCCGTCGCGCTCCTCGTCGGCGAGCATTGGCGGGAACATGGTGTCGGCGTAGTAGGGCAGGTGACCCGAGGTGTGGAAGAGCCCGCCCTTGGAGATCTCGGGGGTGTGGACGAAGTCGAAGCCGTAATCCATGTGGCGATCGACGACGTACTGCTCGATCTGGTGGCGCAGCATGGCGCCCTTGGGGTGGAAGACCACCAGGCCGGGGCCGATCTCCTCGGGAAAGGAGTAGAGGTCGAGCTCAGCGCCGAGCTTGCGGTGGTCGCGCCTGGCGGCCTCGGCCAGACGGGTCTGATAGGCCTTGAGGTCGTCCTTGCTGGCCCAGGCGGTGCCGTAGATGCGCTGGAGGGAGTCGCCGGACTGGTCGCCCTTCCAGTAGGCCGATGAGGACTTGGTCAGTGCGAAGCCCTGCCCGATCAGACGGGTCGAGGGCAGGTGGGGGCCACGGCACAGGTCCGTCCAGGCGAGGCTCCCGTCGCGCCGGACGTTGTCGTACATGGTCAGCCCTCCGGCACCGACCTCGACCGAGGCGCCCTCGGCGCCCGCGCCCTTGGTGGTGATGAGCTCGAGCTTGTAGGGCTGGTCCGCCAGCTCCTCGCGCCCCTCGGCCTCGGTGATGTCGCGGCGCACGAAGCGCTGCCCCTCCTTGACGATCCGCTTCATGCGCTTCTCGATCTCGCGCAGCATCTCGGGGGTGACGGCGTCGATGGCGCCGAAGTCGTAGTAGAAGCCGTCAGTGATGAAGGGGCCGATGCCGAGATCGACCCCCGGGAACATCTCCTGAACGGCCTGCGCCATGACGTGGGTGGCACTGTGGCGCAGGATGTTCAGGCCGTCCTCGCTGGACAGGGTGATGGGCTCGACGACGGCGCCTGCCGGGACCTGGCGGTCCAGGTCCCAGGGCTCGCCGTTGACGCGCATCGCGACGACGCCGTCCTTCTTGACGGCGTCCTGCAGGAGGAGCGTTCCCGTGGTGCCCGCCTCGATGGTGCGCGGTGCGCCGTCGAGGGTGATATCGATCGTGGGCTTGTCTGACACGGGCTCGTCTCCTCTTGCATCGGTATGGGGCGCTGTACTGGTGCACCCCGGTTCGGCCGCGAGTCTACGTCGTGGGCGCGCGGACTCAGTGCTCCCGTGAGCCACGCCGCGCGCGCAGTGCGTCACGCAGGCGCTTGGCGGTGGCCATCCCGGAGTAGATGACCCGGGAGACCGGGACGTCCCAGGCGCCGTCGACCTCGGTGACGTGCTGGGCGTAGCGCTTCTTGTACTGACCCACCGTGTAGAGCGAGGGGACACGGGTGGAGCCGGCGCCCATGAGGTCCAGGCCGCGGTAGCCCTCCTGAGCGAGGGTGCAGGCGGCCCACCAGTCCAGGGCCTCGGCTCCGCGGAAGGTGCGCGACTCGTTGGAGGAGGCGCCGTAGTACGCCACGGAGTCCTTGCCGGAGGTGAGGATGAGGTCCCAGGCGTGGGGGACCCCGTCCTTGCGCAGGACGAACAGGCGAGCGTTCTTCTCCCCCAGGGCCGTCAACATGGTCCAGTAGACCTCGGCGTCGTGAGGCTTGAAGCCGTCGCGCTCAGCGGTCTCACGCAGGACCTCGTAGACCTTGTCGAACTCCTCACGGCTCAGACCGGTCTCGTCGCTGATGGTGCAGCCAGCCTCCCGGGCCACGCGCTCGGCGCGCTTGACCGCGCGGCGCCCGTCCTTGGGCATGACCGCCGCCATCTTCTCAGGCGTCTTGGGCACCAGGTCGATGACGTAGGTACGGTCGTAGGTGATGGTGGACAGCAGCTCTCGCAGGTCGGTGTCGCGGTAGCGGGCGTGCATGCGGATGAAGCGCACGGAGCGGTCGCGCTCCTTGACCACCGCGCGCAGCAGCCGACGCAGGTGCGCCTCACGCTCGGGCGACTGCTCCTTGAGCCAGACCGGACCGTGCTTGGCCCACAGGAAGGTCTGACCTCCCATCTCGTAGCGGTACAGGGCGATGGCGGCTACGGGCTTGCCCTCGTCCTCATAGAGGTAGCGCCCCCACAGGGGACGCCCCATGGCCTCCTCGAAGCGCTCCCAGGCCTCGGTCTGCTCGACCGGGAAAGGGCTGTTGCCCACGGCCAGGCGCATCTCGCGCCCGTCGACCCGCCGCAAGGTCTCGGAGCGGTCCGAGGTGGAGTGCACCGGCTCAGGGTGCGTGGGCCGAGAGGCCTTGGGTTTGTCGGTCTTGGCAGTCTTGGCAGACTTGGCAGACTTGTCAGTCGTGTCGACCTTCTGCTCGGGCTGCTCGGGCTCGCTGTCCTTCCGCCCCTTCTCGTTCAGCTGAGTCGTCTGAGCCTTCTCGGGGGTCTGTGCGGCAGTATCGGCCGTGGCGTCAGTCGTGGCGTCGGGGGTGGTGCTGTCGGGCATGTTCTCGTTCTCGGGCATTCAGCGGGACCTGTCGACTCGTTGCGGATAGTTGCGGGCGAACTTGCGGTAGTGGTTGAGGCGCTGGAGCTCGATCGTGACGCGCCGGCGAAGCGATCGCTCGGCCGGGTCGCGCAGCGGATCGATGCCCCGCCCCAGGCTCTTGGCCTTGCGGCGCAGCGCCTCATCGGACACGTAGCGTGCGATGACGCCGTCGGGAACCAGGGAGTAGAGGACCTGCCGGGTGACCTCGACGGGCTCGTCGCGCTGGTCCAGGACCAGGTCCTTGAGCATGACAGCCATGGGGTTGGCGCCGGCGGCGGTCAGGTAGAAGGAGTTGCGGCCGATACGGGGGTTGACCTCGAAGAACAGCTCTCGCCCGTCGCGGGGGTCCACCTTGATGTCGAGGTTGGCGAATCCACGGTACCCGGCGTGGCGCAGCAGACGGCTCGTGGCGTCCCACAGGTCGGGGAAGGCCTCGGTGATCATGGCGACCGGGTTACCGATCATGGTCGGGGCGTGGTCCTGCAGGAGAACTCGCGCCGAGCCGATGAGGCGCAGCTCGCCGGTGGAGTCCATGTAGGCGGTCACCGAGCGCATGGCGGTGTCGTCGCCGGGGATGCACTCCTGGACCAGGAAGGTGGAGCGGTAGCTGGCTTGCTTGAGGCTCTTCCACATGCCGGCCAGCTCAGCGGCGTCGTCAATGAACCAGATCTTGCGCTTGCCGGGGAAGGAGATGCGGTCGTAGTCGGCGCCGATGGCGGCCTTGGCCACGAGTGGGAACTCCAGGCCGAGTTCGGAGGCCGAAGCCGGGGGCTCACAGTCGGGGTCGGCCAGGTCGACGACGACCTCCCGGGGCGTGAGCACCCCCACCTCAGCGCACAGCCGGGAGAAGGAGGCCTTGTCGCTAACGGTATCGAGTACGTCGATGTCCGGGAATGGCAGGACATAGGTGGGCTCGAGATCACTGCGGTGAGCGGAGATCATGGCGGCCGCGGCGTCGGTGTTGGCCATGAGCACGGCGCTGCGGGGCTCTCGTCCCTGGACCAACCGCTGCAGGAGCGCAATCGTCCGCTCCGGTGGAGCCCCGGCCTCCTGGTGGACAACGGTGATGTAGGTCGACTCGGAGATCGCCACGATCGGATCCGAGGCCACGACCGTCACCGACGTGCCGGTGACCTCGTGAAGCTGCCGAGCCAGGGCGTAGGCGCCGATGTCGCCGCCGAGGACCACGGGCAGCAGGTGCCTGAAGCGTTCCGTCATAACCATCCGTTTCTTGCCGCAGGGACCAACTCCTCCCCAGATGGTAGAGCACACTGGGACACCCCGTTCCCGACCGTCGCGGCGAGGTCGCGATCCAGAGACGCAGTCGGCCCCAGCCACTGCGGAGCGGCGTCGCAGATCCGGCCGGAATCCGGGCGAATCCCGTCCCGACGGGACAGCGGGCACTCGACCTCCCGGTGACGCACACCACCAAGGGAGCCCCACGACGACGCCCGTCGCCCGGGATACGGAATAAGCCCGGAGCGGGCGCTCCGGGCTCGGTCAAACATTCAGTTCCGGTGGGCGATACTGGGATCGAACCAGTGACCTCTTCCGTGTCAGGGAAGCGCGCTCCCGCTGCGCCAATCGCCCGAGCGGATGACGGGACTCGAACCCGCGACCCTCACCTTGGCAAGGTGATGCTCTACCAACTGAGCCACATCCGCGTCACACCCTTGTGGGGTGCGGGAAGAAAGTTAGCAGAGGTATCCCCCGGAGGCAAAACCATCCCGTCATCGGATCTCCATGAGGTGTCTCACGCCCAAGGAGACACCTGTGAGCGAAATAGGAAGGCCCTGAGGGGAGACGGGCGAGGAGCGCACGGACGCGGGCGGGCTCTCATCGGCGCGCGGCGGAGCGACGTGACATGTCTTTCTCCCACACGCCTGCCTTCACACCTCAGTCGTGGCAGGGTTGTCCCTATGACCACGCCGACGACACCGACGCCCCGGGCCACTCAGGAACCTCAGGATTCTCCGCAGCGCCAGATCTGGCCCGGCCACCCCTATCCGCTCGGGGCGACCTACGACGGCTCAGGAACCAACTTCGCCCTCTACTCCTCGGCGGCCAGCGGCGTCGAGCTGTGTCTGTTCGACGCCGACGGGAACGAGGAACGAGTGGCCCTCGAGGAGGTCGACGGCGACGTCTGGCACGCCTATCTGCCCGGGATCTCGCCGGGCCAGAAGTACGGCTACCGGGTGGCGGGCCCCTACGACCCGGCCTCCGGGCACCGCTGCGACCCCTCCAAGCTGCTGCTGGACCCGTACGCCAAGGCAATCTTCGGCGAGGTGACCCCGTCCCAGACGCTGTACTCCTACTCCTTCGACAACCCGGAGGAGCGCAACGAGGAGGACTCGGCCGGTCACACCATGCGTTCGGTGGTCATCACCCCCTACTTCGACTGGGGCCACGACCGCCCACCGGGGCACGAGTACCACGAGACGATCATCTACGAGGCCCACGTTAAGGGCATGACCCAGCTGCACCCGCTAGTCCCCGAGAACCTGCGGGGCACCTATGCGGGCCTGGCCCAGCCCGCCGTCATCGAGCACCTCAAGACTCTGGGCGTCACTGCGATCGAGCTCATGCCGGTCCACCAGTTCGTCAACGACACCCACCTGCAGGAGAAGGGACTGTCGAACTACTGGGGCTACAACACGATCGGTTTCTTCGCCCCGCACAACACCTACGCCGCCTACGGCACCGAGGGGCAGCAGGTCCAGGAGTTCAAGTCCATGGTCAAGGCCTTCCACGAGGAGGGCATCGAAGTGATCCTGGACGTGGTCTACAACCACACGGCTGAGGGCAACCACCTGGGCCCCACCCTGTCCTTCCGGGGCATCGACAACAGCTCCTACTACCGGCTCGTCGATGGCTCTCCGGCCCACTACTTCGACACCACCGGCACCGGCAACTCGCTGCTCATGCGCTCACCGGCGGTTCTCCAGCTCATCATGGACTCGCTGCGGTATTGGGTCACCGAGATGCACGTGGACGGGTTCCGCTTCGACCTGGCCTCCACCCTGGCCCGGCAGTTCCACGAGGTCGACAAGCTCAGCGCCTTCTTCGACATCATCCACCAGGACCCCGTGCTCTCCCAGGTCAAGCTCATCGCCGAGCCCTGGGACGTGGGCGACGGCGGCTACAACGTGGGCGGTTTCCCGGCCCTGTGGAGCGAGTGGAATGGGAAGTACCGCGACACCGTGCGCGACTTCTGGCGCGGGGAGCCCTCCACGCTGGGCGAGTTCGCCTCCCGCATCACCGGATCCTCCGATCTCTATCAGCACGCAGGGCGCACCCCGGTAGCCAGCATCAACTTTGTCACCGCCCACGACGGCTTCACGATGCACGACCTGGTCTCCTACAACGAGAAGCACAACGAGGCCAACCTCGAGGGCAACGCCGACGGCAGCAACAACAACCGCTCCTGGAACTGCGGCGCCGAGGGGCCCACCGAGGACCCGGCTATCACGGAGCTGCGTCATCGTCAGACCCGCAACTTCCTGGCCACCATCCTGTTCAGCCAGGGCGTCCCCATGATCTGTCACGGCGACGAGTTGGGGCGCACCCAGAGAGGCAACAACAACGCCTACTGCCAGGACAACGAGATCTCCTGGATCGACTGGGATCTCGATGAGCAGGACAACGACCTGCTGGAGTTCACTCGCACGATCATGTGGCTGCGTCGGGACCATCCGGTGCTGCGGCGTCGGCGCTTCTTCACTGGCGATGCCGGGCGCGGAGGCGAAAGCGAGCTCGGCGAGATCGAATGGCTCACTCCTGCCGGGGAGTCGATGACCGACCAGGACTGGACCACCTGGTACGCCCGCGCCATGATGGTCTTCCTCAACGGCGAGGCGATCGCCGAACCCGATGAGCGCGGCCAGAGGATCGTGGACAACTCCTTCCTCGTCCTCATCAACGCCTCCGACGAGGACATCACCTTCACCCTCCCGGGCGAGGGCTACTCCCCCACCTGGAAGGTCGCTCTGGACACGGCTCCGGCAGTGGATGGGGACTCCGACCCGGTGCTGGCCGCGGACGACACAGTCACTGTTGAGGCCCGTTCGATGCTCTTCCTCATGGACGCTCCCGAGTCCGCCGCCACGACCGAGAGGCTCCAGCGCTAGGGGTCGGCGTAAACCGATACGGCCGGACGACAACGCACCGCACGGGGTGCACCAGACGAACTCAGGAAGTCAGATGACCGACGCAGTGGACGCAGCAGTGGATTCAGCGGATAGGGCCGCTTCGGCGGTTTCCGTGGACTCGGCGGAAACCCCCGCCTACGCCCCCTGGTCGGGGCACGTGCCGGCCCCTGAGCACCGTACCCCGGTGACCACCTATCGTCTCCAGCTGGGAGCGGATCTCACCTTCGCCGACGTCGAGGAACTGGTCCCTTACCTGTCCGACCTCGGGGTTACTGACCTCTACCTCTCCCCTGTCCTGGCGGCCGCACCGGGCTCCACCCACGGCTACGACGTCGTCGACCATCGCCGGATCAGCTCCGTCATGGGCGGACGCGCCCGACTGGAGTCCCTGGCCGCTGCGGCCGGTGCCCGTGGGATGGGCATCGTGGTGGACATCGTTCCCAACCACATGGCGGTGCCCACTCCCGGCTGGCACAACCTGCCCCTGTGGTCGGTGCTGCGCGAGGGTCCGGACTCCCCCTACGCAGCCTGGTTCGATCTCTCCCTGGACGAGCCCATCCTCATGCCGATCCTGGGCAGGCGCATCGGCGCCGTCCTGGCCGACGAAGAGCTCACCCTGGAGCAGGTGGTGGTGCCCGGCCAGGAGGAGCTGGGCGAGCAGTGGGTGCTGCGCTACTACGACCATGCCTTCCCCGTCGCCCAGGGCACCGAGGCCCTGCCGATGCACGTACTCGTCGAGCGCCAGCACTACCGGCTGGCCTACTGGAAGGTCGGCGATGAGGAGATCAACTACCGACGTTTCTTCGACGTCGGCACGCTGGCCGCGATCCGGGTCGAGAACCCCGACGTCTTCGCAGGCAGCCATGGCCTCATCCTGGAACTCATGGGGGCAGGGGTCATCGGCGCCCTGCGAGTGGACCATCCCGATGGTCTGGCCGACCCTGGCGGCTACCTCGCCCAGCTGGCCGAGGCCACCGGGGGGTCGTGGATCGCGGCGGAGAAGATCCTCGCCCCCAGTGAGTCCCTGCCCACCTCCTGGCCGGTGGCCGGGACCACCGGCTATGACGCCGCCTGGAGGATCGACCAGCTCCAGGTGGATCCCGCCGGTGCCGCCCGGCTGGGTGCGCTCATGCAGGAGCTCACCGGCGATGCACCGGTGGACTACGACCGCATCGTCGAGGAGGCCAAGCGCGAGGTGATCGCCGGGTCGCTGGCCGCGGAAGTCGACCGTCTGGCCCGTATTCTGGACTCCCTGACGTCCCAGGACGTGCGTCTGCGCGACCACACGTTGCGCGATCTGAGGGCCTGTGTCGTCGAGCTGCTGGTGGCCGCCGACCAGTACCGAGTCTACGTCGTCCCGGGAACGCCGCCCGGCCCGGAGACCGCCGCCGTCCTGCATGCCGATGCCGAGCGCGCCCGTCAGCGCCTCGAGCCGGACCAGGGCGAGACCCTCGACCTGGTGGTCGCCATCCTCCTGGGCGAGCCAGTCGGGTCCGAGGGCCTGTCGGAGTCCCCGGAGCGCGCCGAGGCCATCATCCGCTTCCAGCAGGTGTGCGGAGCCGTGACCGCTAAGGGCGTGGAGGACACGGCCTTCTACCGCTGGACCCATCTGACCAGCCTCACCGAGGTCGGGGGCAACCCGGCCGGCTTCGCGCTGAGTGCCGATGAGGCCCATGCCTGGGCCGACCGGGTCCAGAACATCTGGCCCGACACGATGGTCACCTCCACCACCCACGACACCAAGCGCGGCGAGGACGTGCGCGCACGCCTGGACGTGCTGGCCTCCTACGCCGATGAGTGGAGCGACCTCGTCCATCGCCTGCGCGCCATGACCGCCCAGGAACGTCCCCTGGACCTCGACGGACGCAGCGAGAACCTGCTGTGGCAGACGCTGTGGGGCACCTGGGCGCCCGAGAGCGCCGACCCCATGGACCCCGAGCGCCTGAGCGCCTACCTCATCAAGGCCTCCCGGGAACAGAAGATCTGGACCACCTGGACCGCCCCGGACCTGCCCCGTGAGCAGGCCCTGACCGACTACGCCACGCACCTGCTCACCAATGAGGAGGTCTCCCACGAGCTCGAGGCCTTCGCGACTCTGACGGCCAAGGCCGTGCGCACCGCCATCCTGGCCAACAAGGCGCTCGCCCTGACCTGGATGGGGGTCAGCGACATCTACCAGGGCAGCGAGACCACCCGCACCTCTCTGGTGGACCCCGACAACCGTCGCACAGTCGACTACGCCGGACCCGGCGGCCTCGTCAGTCTCCTGGAGCGCCTCGACTCCGGTGCCACCCCCCGCAACCTCGACGAGGACAAGCTTCTCCTCACCTCCCGTCTGGCGCGCCTGCGCGCCTCGAGACCCGATACCTTCGTCGGGCCCCGGTCGGGCTACCGGGCGATCCCGGTCACCACATCCTTCGCCTTCGCCTACGCCCGCCTGCTCGACGAGGTCCCCGACGTCGTCGTCATCGTCAGGCGCCTGTCTAAGCGCCTCGAGCAGCTGGGCGGGTGGCGCGAGGAGAGCGTCGTCCTTCCGGAGGGGACCTGGGAGGATGTCCTGCACGGCGGGACCGTGGAGGGCGGCAACCAGCCCCTGGCCGACGTGGTCGCAGACGCACCGGTGGTCGTCCTGGCCAAGGTCGCCTCTCAGACCTCCCCGACCACCGAGTCCGCCCCGTTAGTCCAGCCCGCTGAGGAGGCCGCCCCATGAGCCCGACGCCCCGAACCTGGACCTCCCCCGCCCTTCCCGTGGGACCGCGGGTGCCCGTGTGGGCCCCCGCGGCGCAGACTGTCGAGCTGCACCTGCCGGGCCAGGACCGCCTGGTCGACATGATCCCCGCCCCGGGCGGCTGGTGGACCGCCCCCCTCGACCTGGAGCCGGGCACCGACTACGCCTTCCGCGTCGACGGCTCGCCGAATCGCCCCGACCCTCGCAGCGCCCTGCAGCCCGACGGAGTCCACGGCCCCTCGCGCACCGTGGACCCGGACGCCTGGCAGTGGACCGACCAGAATTGGGCGGGCAAGGACCTGCGCGGCTCGGTCATCTACGAGCTTCACGTGGGCACCTTCACCCCCGAGGGCACCCTGGATGCCGCCATCACCCGTCTGGGCCACCTGGCCGATCTGGGTGTCGACATCGTCGAGCTCATGCCGCTGGCGGCCTTCCCGGGCAAGGCCGGCTGGGGGTACGACGGGGTGGGCCTGTGGGCCGTCCACGAGGCATACGGCGGCCCCGACGCCCTGGCCCGCTTCGTCGATGCCGCTCACAATGCTGGTATCGGCGTGTGCCTCGACGTCGTCTACAACCACCTGGGTCCGTCGGGCAACTACCTCGGCGTCTTCGGCCCCTACTTCACCCGCGCCCACCACACGCCCTGGGGCGAGGCCGTCAACTACGACCACGACGGCAGCAAACAGGTGCGGGCCTTCGTCATCGACTCGGCCCTGCGCTGGCTGCGGGACTTCCACATCGACGCTCTGAGGCTGGATGCCATCCACGAGATCAAGGACGACGCCGCAGCCGCCGACCCGCCCCAGACGCACATCCTGGCCGAGCTCTCCGACGCCGTGGCCGCACTGTCCGCCGAGATCGGCCGCCCCCTGAGCCTGGTGGCGGAGGCCGACCTCAACGACGTCGGCGTCATCACCCCCACCGGTGAGCAACCGCCCGCCAAGATACCGAGCCTGGGCATGACCGCCCAATGGGCCGACGACGTTCACCACGCCCTACACGCCCGGCTCACCGGAGAGACCCAGGGCTACTACGGCGACTTCGCCGAGGCCGGGGCCTGGGCCAAGGCCTACGGACGGGCCTTCCTCCATAACGGCACCTGGTCCACCTTCCGGGAGAGGAACTGGGGGGCGCCCGTACCCGAGAACACCGACCCCCGCAAGTTCGTGGTCTTCGGCTCCGACCACGACCAGGTCGGCAACCGCGCCGTCGGGGATCGCCCCTCGACCAGCCTCAACGACGCCACCTTGGCGGCCACCGCCGCCCTGGTGCTCCTATCGCCCTATACGCCAATGCTCTTCATGGGCGAGGAGTGGGGAACGCGCACCCCCTTCCAGTTCTTCACCGACCACGAGGAGGAGGACCTGGCCCGAAGCGTCAGCGAGGGACGCGTCAGGGAGTTCGCCGGATTCGGCTGGGACGCCGACGAGATCCCGGATCCCCAGGAGCCCGGTACCGTCGAGGCCTCGCGCCTGCGCTGGGAGGAGCTGGACGAGGCCGAGCACGCCCGCATGCTGGCGTGGTACCAGGGGCTGATCGCCCTGCGCCGCAAGCTGGCCTGGTCCCAGCGCACTGCCTGGCCGCAGGTCGACGAGACCGACGACGTCCTCACCGTGACCTACGAGGACATCGTCGTGGCGACGAACCTCTCCGACCAGGATCGTCCCGCCCCTGCGGCGACGACGGTGCTCCTATCCTGGAACTCGGTCGACGCCGTCCCGCCGATCCTTTGTCCCGGACAAACACTCATCGCCCGGCGCTGACAAGCTCCAGCGGACGCTGCGGAGGACACGCCGCCCGCCGCCGTACCGAAACCCAACAGACGCACGTTCTTTCAGAAAGGCAGGTATCTCGTTGACACAATGCAACCCTCCCAGCGGCGTGGCTTCATCTGCCCAACGCGGTAGCGCATTAGCGTATCAACCGTGACTGTCAATGGTAGGCCGCGCCAGAACGAGGCAGGTGCCATTCCCGAACGATTCGAGGAAGCGCTCCTGTCCCTTCGCGACGCGCCCCGCCCGCGCGGGCTCCTCATGGAGGAGGTTCCCGCGCCCAAGAAGCTCGCCCCCTACTCCGCCGCGCTGAGTGCCGAGACCGTGGAAACCGTGGGCGCCACCCCCATCGCCACCGGACGCTTCGTCGTTCTGTACGATCCCAACGGCCAAGACGCCTGGGACGGAGACTTCCGCATCGTAATCCAGGCACGTGCCCGCATCGACGACGAGGTCGGCATGGATCCCGTCTTCGAGTCCGCAGCCTGGAGCTGGCTCACCGACGGCCTTGAGGACTCCCGCGCCGGCTACCGGGCACTGGTGGGAACCGTCACCAGAGTCCTGTCGGAAACCTTCGGCGGCCTGACCCTCACAGACTCCTGCGCGCACGCCGAGATCCGGGCCTCCTGGTCCCCCACGACCGCACAGCTCGGCCCCCACCTGACCGCCTGGCACGAGCTCCTCCTGGTCGCCTCCGGCCATGAGCCGGCCGCCGTCCATCCCCTCACCCTCGCCGGAGTCGCCAGGTGACGACCCGCATAACCGGCGCCTCCCGCCCAGCTGGCTCCTCGGCCGTGCCCCGCCCATCTGCTTCCTCGGCCGTGCCCCGCCCAGCCGTACCCCCCGGGACGACGGATCATCCCATCGAACCCCACGACATTGTCGACTACCCGCGTCCCAAGGACGGGCTGCCGGAGATCACCGGCACTCCCGAGGACCTGAGGAAAGTCGCCCATCGCCTTGCCGGCGGACAGGGCCCCGTGGCCGTCGACGCCGAACGGGCCTCGGGCTTCCGTTACGGACAGGACGCCTACCTCGTCCAGCTCCGGCGCGACGGCGCCGGAACCTTCCTCATCGACCCGGTCACCTGCGGCCCGCTGACCGAGCTGGCCGCCGCTCTCGACGGCCCCGAGTGGATCCTCCACGCCGCCGATCAGGACATCCCCTGCCTGGCGGCCCTCGGTCTGACAGCGGTCTCCCTGTTCGACACCGAGCTGGCCGCCCGCCTCCTGGGGCGCCAGCACGTCGGCCTCGGCGCCGTGATCGAGGAGACCCTGGGGCTACGTCTGGCCAAGGACCATGCGGCAGCCGACTGGTCCACCCGGCCTCTACCCGCCTCCTGGCTCATCTATGCGGCCCTCGACGTCGAGCTGCTCATCGATCTCAAGTGCGCCCTGGCCGCCGAGCTCGAGGCGGCCGGGAAGGATCAGTGGGCCGCGCAGGAGTTCGAGTACGTGCGAACCAGGCCGGCCAAGCCCGCCAAGCTAGACCCGTGGCGCAAAACTCCGCGAGCCGGAAGCGCCGTGCGCTCCCCCCGCTCACTCGCCATCCTGCGCGAGCTGTGGACATCACGGGAGGAGCTGGCCGCCGAGCTCGACCGGACGCCCTCCAAGGTTCTGTCCCACCAGGCCCTTATCGCCGCCGCCGTCGCCCGCCCCCGGTCGCGGCGCAAGATGACAGCCCTCAAGGAGTTCTCTTCCCGCCAGGCGCGCCAGAACCAAGAGCGCTGGTGGCGAGCCATCGAACGCGCCCTGGAGCTGCCCGACGACGAGCTTCCCCCCACTCGGGCCCCCATGGGTCCCGATGAGCTCCCCCACCCACGCACCTGGCAGCGCCACCACGCAGAAGCAGCCGATCGGCTCATCCGAGTACGCAGCGCCGTCAGGCTCCGTTCCGAGGACATTCGCGTCCCCCAGGAGCTTCTCCTGGCGCCTTGCAGCCAGCGCCGCCTGGCCTGGGACCTCGGTGAGGAGATCGAGGCCGGGCGCACCAGCAGCGCCAGCACTCAGGAGATCGGTGATCGCCTGACTGCCATGGGCGCCAGGCCATGGCAGGTCGAGCAGGCCGCTCCCAGCATCGCAGCTGCGCTGGTGGACTGAACCAGCGGGGCTCCGAAGAGCCTCAGTGAACCTCGAAACCGTAGGAACGGAAGATCGCGCGCGTGGACTCCACGAGTTCGGGCTCCGGAGGTCTGGTGTCACGCAGTTGGTACGTCAATCCCAGGGCGTCCCACTTGTCGGTGCCCATCTGGTGGAAGGGCAGCACCTCAACACGGCTGACCGAGCCCCAGCGCTCGATAATGCGGGCCACGTTGTGGACGTTCTCGGGGGCATCCGTAAGGTCCGGGACCAGGACGAACCGGGCCCAGATCTCAATTCCCTTGGCCGCCAGGCGGTCGCCGAAAGTGATCGTCGGCGCCAAGGAGCGTCCCGTCACCTTCTTATAGGTCTCCTCATCGCCGCTCTTGACGTCGAGCAGAACGAGGTCGATGTTGTCGAGCATCTCATCGCTGGCATTGGCCCCCAGGAACCCGGAGGTGTCGATGCAGGTGTGGATGCCCATCTTCTTGGCGCCGGCCAGAAGTCTGCCCGCGAAGGCGGGTTGCATGAGCACCTCGCCCCCCGACAGCGTGATTCCGCCCTTGGACGCGCGGAATACTCCCCGATAACGGCGCATGCGTCGGAGAAGCTCCGTGGCCTCGACCGGCTCTCCGTCCTTCATGAGGAAGGTGTCGGGGTTGTGGCAGTACAGGCACCGCAGGGGGCATCCGTTGAAGAAGACCGTCATCCGGGTGCCGGGACCATCCACCGCGGTGACGAGCTCCCAGGAGTGGATCGAGCCCAGTTCGCCGGCTCGCATCCGGGCCAGCCGCTCCGAGCGCTGAAGATCCGTCAGCTCCTCGAGCCCGCCAATACCCGCCCCGCGCAAACGGGCGGCCGGAGCCAGGAAGTCCTGGTCCCGACCGCCGTCGCGCACGGTCGTCGTGGTCTGCGTCATGACCGCTCGCCGTGCTCCAGGGCTCAGGCCTGGGCGTGGAAAGTGCGGTGGAGCACGTCAAGCTGCTGCTCGCGAGTCAGCTTGACGAAGTTGACGGCGTAGCCGGAAACGCGGACCGTGAGGTTCGGGTAGTTCTCCGGGTGCTCCATCGCGTCCTCGAGGGTGTTGCGGTCCAGGACATTGATGTTGGCGTGGTACAGGCCCTTGACGCCGCCGTTGTCCTGACGCTGCGCCTTCATGGAGGCGAGGCGCTCTTCGTATGTGGCCATGGTGGCCCCTTTCTAAGTGGTGTTGCGGATGAGTGAAGAAGAATTTCCGCGGTGATCAGCCGCAGAGACGACTGGTTCAGATCTCGGCGCAGTCGTCGGGGACGAAACCGGCATCGAGGATGCCCACGAGGTTGGCGACGCGCTCGTCGAGCGTGCGGCCCAGCCCCTGCGGGGTGATCGTGTTGGTCAGCGAGATCCCGTCCAGGGCGTCGTTATAGTCGAGCTTGCCGACGCTGAGCATCGAGGCGACCATGCCGTGGGTGTCCATCCCGTTCTCCGGGTTGGCACCGGGCGAGAAGGGGGTGCCCTTCTGGTGACCCGAAGGGAAGGAGCCGGTGGCCTTGCCGTAGACGACGTTGGAGGTGATGGTCAGCACCGACTGGGTCGGGATGGCGTCGCGGTAGAAGGGCTGGGCCTTGATCTTCGACATGATCGTGTGGACCACGGTGGCGGCGATGTCGTCGGCGCGGTCGTCGTCGTTGCCATAGATCGGGAAGTCGCCCTCGGTGACGTAGTCGATCACCAGGCCGGTTTCGTCGCGCACCGGGGTGACCTTGGCGTACTTGATGGCGGCCAGGGAGTCGGCCACGATCGACAGGCCGGCGATGCCGCAGCCCATGGTGCGCACAATCTCGGAGTCGTGCAGCGCCATCTCGATGGACTCGTAGGCGTAGCGGTCATGGCAGTAGTGGATGATGTTGAGGGCCTCAACGTAGGTCGCCACCACCCAGTCCAGCATCTTCTCGTACTTGTCCCACACCTCGTCGAAATCGAGGGGCCCATCGCCCTCGATACCGGGCAGGCCGGTGACGACCTGTTTACCGGTCATCTCATCGCGACCGCCGTTGATGGCGTAGAGCAGGGCTTTGGCGGAGTTGACACGGGCGCCGAAGAACTGCATCTGCTTGCCCACCCGCATCGGGGACACGCAGCAGGCGATCGCGGCGTCGTCGCCCCAGTGGTCACGGATCTGCTCATCGGCCTCGTACTGGATGGAGGAGGTCGTGATCGAGATCAGGGCGCAGAAGTCCTTGTAGCCCTGCGGCAGGTTCTCGTCCCAGAAGATCGTGATGTTGGGCTCCGGGGCGGGGCCGAGGTTGCGCAGGGTCTGCAGCAGGCGGAAGGAGGTCTTGGTGACCAGGGCTCGACCGTCCTCACCGAAGCCGGCGTCGGACCAGGTGGCCCAGTAAGGGTCGCCGGAGAAGATCTGGTCGTAGTCAATGGTGCGCAGGAAGCGCGTGATGCGCAGCTTCATGACGATGTTGTCAATGAGCTCCTGGGCGCGGGACTCGTCGATGACGCCATTGCGCAGGTCCCGCTCGAAGTAGATGTCCAGGAAGCCCGAAAGACGGCCGATGCTCATGGCGGCGCCGTCCTGCGACTTCACGGAGGCCAGGTAGGCGAAGTAGGTCCACTGGACGGCCTCATGGGCGTTCTTGGCCGGACCGGAGATGTCGTAGCCGTAGGAGGCGGCCATGACCTTGAGCTTCTTGAGCGCCTTGATCTGCTCGGAGTGCTCCTCGCGGTAGCGGGCCCAGTGCTCGGAGAAGGGCTTGTCGGCCACGGAGTCCTTAGCCTTCTGCTTCTTCTCGATGAGGAAGTCGACGCCGTAGAGCGCCACACGGCGGTAGTCGCCGATGATGCGGCCGCGACCGTAGGCGTCGGGCAGACCGGTGATGATGTGGCTCGAGCGCGCCGCACGGATGCGCGGAGTGTAGATGTCGAAGACCGCGTCGTTATGGGTCTTGCGGTAGCGGGTGAAGATCTTCTTGACCTCGGGGTCGACCTCCTTGCCCGCCTCCTTGATGGCGGTCTCCACCATGCGCCAGCCGCCGTTGGGCATCATGGCGCGACGCAGCGGAGAGTCCGTCTGCAGGCCAACAATGACGTCGTCATCCTCGCTGATGTAGCCGGCGGGGAATGCGTCAATGTCGGCGGGAGTGTGGGTGTCGACGTCGAGGATACGGACCTTGCGCTCCTCGGAGAGGTAGTCCTTCTCCAGGGTGTCCCACAGGCGCAGGGTCTTGTCCGTGGCGCCGGCGAGGAACGAGGCGTCACCATCGTAGGGGGTGTAGTTGCGCTGGATGAAGTCGCGGACGTCAATGTCCTCGGTCCACGGTCCGGCAACGAAGCCCTCCCAGGCGTCATTGCCGCTCACCGTGGTGGCAGATGTTGTGACCTCAGTGGTCATCCGTGCCCTCCTCGTGTGGGTGACCGGAGGGCCACCCGGTTGCGATCGCCCTTGTGAGGCGAGGCGGCACATCGGCGCGCCGTCGGTATCAGACTAGAACTCCGAAAGGGTCTTGTGGGCCACTAGTCCCAAGAAGCACCGGTGTGATGACTCACAGGCCAATCGGCGTCGATTCGATCTGGGACATAAGTCCCTAAATTTGCCGTTCAGAAAGACGTTCATCACCTGACAACAATGCCGCTCTTCCTCCGACGATATCCAGCGAATCTGGGCGCGCTTCCAGATTCCGGGACTGCCGAGTCAATTAGGACGGGTGTCCCAATCTTCATCGATCGCGCCACCGCGGATGGGCGCTCCGGGAGGTTCCGAACACCACCTCGGAGCCCTCATTCGGTCCCAAGGTCCCGACCGCCGGGGGCACCTGCGAAGCCGTCGGCCGCAGTGCCGGCAGCACTGGCGACATCAGCGGCCCGCATACCGAAGTCCTCCAGCAGCTGCGCCCGGGTGGCGGTGTCGATGAAACGGCGCGGAATCCCGATGCGGCGGAAGACCGGCGATCCCGTCGAACCGATCTTGGTGGACTGGCAAGCCCGGTACTCCTCGACGGCGTCGCGCAACTGGGATCCGATACCTCCGTCGACCAGTCCGTCCTCGACCACCACGACGACGTCGGCCTCGGCGGCGGCCCGCACGAGGGGACGCGGGGCCGGAATGACCCAGTGCGGGTGTACGGCAGTGACGCTCCGGCCCTCCTGCTGGAGGATACGAGCGGCCCGGCAGGCCTCGGCGGCCATGACGCCCACGCCCACCAGCAGGATCCGGGGGGTTTCGGAGGGGCCCAGGTTCTCCAGCAGCACGTCGACGACGTCGAAGGCGGAAGCCTCCCCCACCGACTCCCCCGCCGGGGTATCCACCTCGGCGCCTGCGTTATACGGGCTCTTCTCAGGATGCTCCAGCCCGAGGCGGCGCACGATCGGCAGGGGCTCGGGCAGGGCGCCCTTGGGGTAGCGCACGACGGTGGGGGCGTCGTTGACGCTCACGGCCAGGCGCAGCCCCTCGCGCAGCGTCGCCTCGTCCCGGGGAGCCGCCAGGTGGAGGCCCGGTACGTGAGCCAACAGCGCCATGTCCCACATACCGTTATGACTGGCTCCGTCCGTGCCGGTGATACCGGCTCGGTCCAGCACGATTGTCACGCCCGCGCGGTGCAGGGCGACGTCCATGAGGACCTGGTCGAAGGCCCGGTTGAGGAAGGTGGCGTAGAGGGCCACCACCGGGTGCATCCCGGCGAAGGCGAGCCCGGCGGAAAAGGTGAGCGCGTGCTGCTCGGCGATGCCGACGTCGATGACACGCTCAGGCATGGTGTCGGCCAGGGGCTGGAGGCCCACCGGGGCCTGCATCGCCGCGGTGACCCCGACGATCCGCTCGTCGCCGCGCGCCAGGGAGACGATCTCCTCGGCGAAGACGGAGGTCCACCCGAAGCGCTCGGCCACGACCGGCAGCCCGGTCTCGGGGTGGATCCGGCCCACGGCATGGAAGCGGTCGGGAACGTGCTCCTCGGCCGGGGTGTATCCGCGCCCCTTCTCGGTGATGACATGGACGATGACCGGCTCGGCGTACTGGCGGGCCCGGGTCAGGGCGAACTCGATGGCGGTGATGTCGTGACCGTCGACCGGTCCGGTGTACTTGATGCCCAGGTCCTCGAAGAAGGCCGAGGGGACCAGGACGTCCTTGAGCCCCCGTTTGAGGCCGTGCAGGGCGTCGAAGGCGGCTCGACCGGGCGCTCCCTGGGACAGGAGCGTGCGCTTGACTCCGGACAGGACGCGCTCGTAGCCGGGGTTGGTGCGCAGCGCGTCGAGGTGGTGAGCCAGTCCCCCGATGGTGGGGGCGTAGGAGCGGCCGTTGTCGTTGACGACGATGACCAGGTGCCGGTCGGAGGAGTCGGCGATGTTGTCCAGGGCCTCCCAGGCCATGCCCCCAGTCATGGCGCCGTCGCCGATGACGGCCACCACATGGCGATCCTGGAGCCCCTGGAGATGGTTGGCGCGGGCAATGCCGTCGGCCCAGGACAGCGAGGTGGAGGCGTGGGAGTTCTCCACGACGTCGTGGACGGACTCGGCCCGTGAAGGGTAGCCGGACAGCCCGCCGCGTTCACGCAGGTGGGAGAAGTCCTGCCGACCGGTGAGCAGCTTGTGGACGTAGGCCTGGTGACCGGTGTCGAAGACGATGGTGTCCCGTGGCGAGCGGAAGGTCCGATGCAGGGCGATCGTCAGCTCGACGACGCCGAGGTTGGGGCCCAGATGACCGCCGGTGCGGGCGACGGAGGCGACGAGGTGGCGGCGGATCTCCGCGGCGAGCGCCACCAGCTCGTCGCTGGTGAGCCGATTGAGGTCGGCGGGCTTTCGCACAGAGGGCAGGAGCACTCCGCCGGCCTGTTCGGCGGGCCGACCAGTATGCTCAGCTGCTGGCACGGTGCGCCTCCTTGTCGAAGGTGAAGGTGATGATGGCGGGTCGTCCGTGCGGCGCTGGCGCTGCGTCGTTGACGACCAGGTTGGCGAGGGCGCCGGCGCGGCACCCGGGAAAGAGTAGCCATTGTACCGGCGGAGATGCCTCCATGGCGTATTGTTCCGAGATCGCCGCCCTACGACGGTCTCGGACAGTCCAGGGCGCCCCGAGGGGCGATCCTCAGCATAGGGCCGTCCCAGCCCGCTCACGGTCACGTGTCACGCTGGTCACGGATAAGCACGTACTGTATCCCCTGACCGTCGGAACCGTTCGCGCCCGCCGGTCCACGGCGTCGCTCCCGAACGCCCGATCGCCCTCAGGACAGCCCTCCAGGAGGAACCATGAGCACCACAGCCCCTTTCGGCACCTGGCCCTCGCCCATTACTCCAGGCACGATCACGACCCGTACGGTCCTGCTCTCGCAGGTCCGCGTCGATGGCGGCGACACCTACTGGGTGGAACAGCGCGCCTCGC
Organism: Actinomyces sp. oral taxon 849 str. F0330; assembly: GCF_000239715.1. Taxonomy (NCBI): domain Bacteria; kingdom Bacillati; phylum Actinomycetota; class Actinomycetes; order Actinomycetales; family Actinomycetaceae; genus Actinomyces; species Actinomyces sp. oral taxon 849. The sequence goes on from NZ_JH470350.1 coordinate 289,067, forward strand.
AGGCCGGGCGCAATGTCCTGCTGCGCCGTGACGGCGACGGGCAGACCGGTGAGGTGCTTCCGCTGACACCGGCCGACGAGCTGGTCGACGTGCGCACCCGGGTACACGAGTACGGCGGGAAGGCCTATGCGGTCGACGGGGGGATCATCGTGGTCTCCCACGCTGGGGACGGGCGCCTGTACCGGTATGACGTGGCCCATCGCCTGCGCGGCCTGGTCCCGCTGACGATCTACGGGGACGTGCGTCACGGCGACCTGGAGATCGACACGGGCAGGGGCCTGGTCTACGCCGTCCGCGAGGACCACCGCGGCGAGGGCGAGGCCGTCAACACCCTGGTGGCGATTCCCCTAGACGGTTCGGCGGCCCGCGACGACTCGCGCGTGCGCACGCTGGTGTCGGGGACGGACTTCGTCGTCGCCCCAACGCTGTCCCCCGACGGCGAGCACCTGGCCTGGATCACCTGGGACCACCCGGGGATGCCGTGGGACAACGCCTCCCTGCACGTGGGTGACCTGGGCCCGGACGGGTCGATCGGGGAACAGGCCCTGGTGGATGGCGGGGACGGGCACTCGGTCTCCGAGCCGCGCTGGACCGAGGAGTGCGAGCTGGTTCACGGATCGAACGCCTCGGGCTTCTGGAACCTCTACCGCACCGAGGGTTTCCCGGTGCGGGGCACCAACCGCCCGGCCTGGTCGGAGAAACTGCGAACCCGACCACTGCACCCGGCCGAGGCCACCTTCACCAACCCCGCCTGGCAGCTGGGTCCGCACTCCTTCGACGTGCTCGACGCCGAGCACATCATCACCTCCTGGGCCCGGGACGCGGTGTCGCACCTGGGGACCATCAGGCTCGCCAACGGCGAGCTCGAGGAGTGGAATGTGGGCTGGCAGCCGATCGGCAACGTGGCCTCCAGCGCCGGTCGCGTCGTCATGCTGGCCTCCAACGAGATGGCGATGCCGAGCATCGTGGAGGTCAAGAACGGCACGGTGCAGGTGCTGCGCGGCTCGGGCGAGTTCGAGCCCGAGGACATCGGGGTCTCCTTCCCCGACCCGGTGTCCTGGCCCACGAGCGACGGCGCGAGCGCTCACGGCTTCTACTACCCGCCGACATCGGCCTCCCATGTGGGAAGCGAGGGCGAACTGCCGCCCCTCATCGTCAACGTCCACGGCGGCCCGACGGCGACGGCCGTGCCCGGCTACGACCTGCGCATCCAATACTGGACCAGTCGGGGCTTCGCCTATCTCGACGTCAACTACCGCGGCTCCATGGGCTACGGCACCGGCTACCGCAAGGCCCTGGAGGGCAAGTGGGGCATCTACGACGTCGACGACTGCGTCAGCGGCGCCCAGCACCTCGTGGACGCCGGGCTCGTGGATCCGCGCCGCATCGCGATCCGCGGTGGGTCGGCCGGGGGCTTCACGGTGCTGTCGGCCATCACCCGCTCCTCGGTGTTCACGGCGGCCAGTTCGTGCTTCGGGGTGACCGACCTCAAGAGGCTGGTGCGCACGACCCACAAGTTCGAGTCGCACTACATCGGCCAGCTCATGGGGACCCAGGACATCGACGATCCGGTCCTGGACGAACGCAGCCCCATCAACCACATCGAGAACATCGGCGTCCCGCTGCTGCTCATCCAGGGCTCGGAGGACCCGATCGTCCCGGCAGAGCAGGCCACCGCGATGTACGAGGCCCTCAAGGCGGCAGGAGCTCCGGTGGCCCTGGAGGTCTTCCAGGGCGAGGGCCATGGCTTCCGCCTGGCCGCGAACATCCGGCGCCGTTATGAGGCCGAGCTGAGCTTCTACCGCCAGGTGTGGAACATCGGTGGTTCCTGCCCCGAGGCCGAGCGGCGCAGCGAGGAGGACACCTTCATGGTCAAAGTGGAGAACCTGCGCTGATGGATCATGCCTGGAAGAGGCTGTCCCAGCCCCTGTCAAGGCGCGCGGGCAGCCTCTTCCGTCATCATCGCCTCGGGCTCTACACCCTGGCGGTGCTGGTGGGGCTGGCCTCGGGTCTGGGGGCGGTCCTGTTCCGGCTGGGGATCGATGCCTGGTCCCGGCTGCTGAGCGGGGCCGACGACTACACCGTATCGATGGGGCCCTCGGTCGGATCGCTGGCGGCGCTCGGCACCTGGTTCGTCCTGGTGGCGCCCGTGCTCTCGGGGATCATCGTCGGTCCGCTCATGTCGCGGCTGGGCCGTACTCCCACCGGTCATGGGGTGGCCGGGGTCATCTGGTCGACGCGCCACGGGGACGGCACGATGGCGCCGCTCGCGGCTCTAGCGATGACGACGTCGTCGGCTCTGACGATCGGCGGCGGAGGCTCTGTGGGACCGGAGGGGCCGATCGCGGAGCTGGGCGCGTCCACGGCGAACATCATCGGACGGGGGCTGCACCTGCCGAAGCTCCCGGTGCGCTACCTGGCGGCCGCCGGCACCGCCGCCGGGATCGCCGCGGCTTTCAATGCCCCGCTGGCGGGCGCCTTCTTCGCCCTGGAAGTGGTCCTCATGGGCTTCAGCGCCGACGCCTTCATCGTCATCGTCCTGTCCTGCGTAGCCTCGACAGTCCTGTCGCACCATCTTCTGGGAACGACTCTGTCACTGTCCCTGCCCTACCTGGACCTGTCCGGGGACGCCCAGCTGGGGTGGGTCGCCCTCCTGGGAGTGGCGGGCGGGGGCGTCGGCATCGGTTTCATGCGCCTTCGCTTCATCGTGCTCGACGCCCTGACCCGCGCCTGGCAGCGACTGGGAATCCCGATCTGGGCACGCCCCGGTATCGGCGGTCTGGCCGTCGGCGCCGTCCTGCTAATCCTGCCCGAGATGTACGGGGAGTCCTCTGCGGCGCTCAACCGGGCGCTGGCAGGCCGCTACGCCCTGTCCCTGTTACTGGTGCTGTGCGTGGGCAAGATGCTGGCGACCTCGTTGACGCTGGGGATGGGATTCGTCGGCGGGGTGTTCGCCCCGTCCCTGTTCATCGGCGGAACACTCGGTGCGGCCTTCGGCACCCTGGTGGCGCCCAGCTACGCCCCGGCGGCAGGGGTCTTTGGGGTGCTCGGAATGGGCGCGGTTTTCGCCGGCGCGGCTCGCGCCCCGATGACGGCGGTGCTGCTCATCATCGAGATGACCGGCCAGCACGCGCTGTTGCTGCCCCTCATGCTGACCACGGTGCTGGCCACCTTCACCAGCCGTTTCCTGTCGCGCGGCACATTGTTCACCGAGGAGCTGCGCCGTCGCGGTGAAGACGTCGAGGATCCGATGACCACCACCCTTCTGGGGCGCACCCACGCCTCGAAGCTCATGGTGGAACCGCCTGCCGTAGTGGAGGACACGATGACGGTGCGTGAGGCCGCCGCTCTCATGAGCCGGCACAGCGCCTCGGTCCTACCCGTGGTCAGGACGAGAACCGGGGAGGCCTTGGAGCTGCTCGGCTGCGTGACAGCCGCGCAACTGGCCGGAGCGCTCCTGAACGGCAAGCCCGACGAGGTCGACCAGGCCGACCAAGCCGACGATGACTCCCGACCCGTACCGACGGTGGCGGGCCTGCCCCTGGTCCCCGACCGACTGAGTCGCGAGGCGGAGGCCACCGATGTGCTCGAGGCCCTGACCCGAACCGATCTGGAGGGGCTGCCTGTGGTGAGCAACCGGGCGTCGGACTCCAGCGGCGAGCAGCTGGTGGGTTGGGTGTGCCAGCGGATTGTCGTCGAGCGGATCTACGAGGTCCAGGCCCGGGCTCGCGCCGCAGCGGCGACGTACACCTCATTGGGCTCGCGTCTCCAGGACAGGTGGCGTGCCTGCCCCGTCCCCCGGCGCAGGATCAGCAGAATCAGCCGGATCAGCTCACGCAGCTCGCGCCGCTCCAGGCGCCGGTGACGCACATCTGCCCTCAACCGAGGCGCCGGATGCCTTGTCGGTTCACTGCTTCATGTCGCGCGGGACGGTCCCGTTCGCGGGCGTTTCCGGGGATGCCGCCTCACTGGTCCGGGAGCTCTTGAGAGCGCGGCCCTCCTGGACTGCTCGGGCCTTCTCGGTGAAACTCTCGGTGAGGGTGTCGGACAGCTCTGTGATGCGTTCGGCGTTGGCCACGATGCGCCGAGGATCGGACATCCACATCCATGCGGCGGCCACGACCGGCAGGATCGCCGGGAGATACCACCTGGAACCGCCCCAATGCGCCCACACCGACGCGCTGAGGTCCGCAGTCGTGGAAGGGGCCTCGGTCATGGTCAGGACACCGATGAGCACCGCCATCGTGGCCAGCGCTCCCAGGCACATCCAGCCGATGTTGCGCATCCGTCGCCCATTGTGGGCCACGCACACGGCCAGGAGGATGTACAACCCGCCTCCCAACAGATTGAAAGCCCACACAGCCGGCGCCTCGGTGGGATTCCGCACCAGCGAGACCATGGAGGGGATGAGAACTATCGCACCGAAGACGGCGAAGACGCCGACCAGGATGCGCCCCCATCCGTAGGCGGGGCGGCGGGTGTCCTGAACCGGGCGTACCGATGAGCGCTCGTCCATAAGGAACGACCTTTCCACGTGATGACCTCCGGCACGCGCGGCGCCAACTCAGCCTCTAACCAATGCCAGAACGTTACTATTCACAACGTGAGCACCATTAAGTTGACCAATTCCCTGAACGCACACGCCTCGGTGGACGATGACCGCAAGGATACCGACCTCAGCAATCAGGCCGAGGTCGACACGGTCGATGAGGCCCGGTCCGCCGAGGACTCCGCCCCCGCCGACGCACAGGATCGGGCCGAGGCGCCGGAGACCGGTTCCTCGGACGTGGAGCAGGAGGCCGATCAGAAGGCGGACAGCGCCAAGGACGCCGATGGCGACCAGGACGCGGACGCCGATGAGGACACCGGAGCCTCCTCCGGCGCTGAGCCGGCGGCCGACGTGCTCGTCCTGGCCGCAGCACCGGGCAGGGATGGGGCCGAGGCGCCCGAGATCCTTCTAGAGGGCCTTGTGCCTCCCTCCAGCAGCGCGCTGGAGGACCTGGACATCGACGCGCTCGCCGCCCTGCTGCCCTCACTGGGCTTTTCCGGCGCCCAGGACTCCGTGGTGCGCCTACCGGCGTCGTCGGTGAGCACCACGAAGTACCACGGTCCGGCGACGATCCTCGTCGTCGGCGTCGGAACGGGCTGGGCCGACACCGATCCCCTGGCCGTCACCACCGACGACGAGGCCGCTCTGGGACACGACCAGACGGGTCTGCTGCGCCGGGCCGCCGGACGCGCCACCAGGGAACTGGTCGGAACCGGCTCCGCGGTCCTGGCGCTGCCCGCTCTCTCGGAGGCGCAGCTCGCCGCCGTCGCTCACGGAGCCGCTCTGGGCGCCTACTCCTGGAAGGCGACGGAGAACGGGAACCGCCCGGGGCGGGAGTCCTCCTCCAAACAGGCCGCCCCGTTGAAGGACATCTCCATCGTCTCATCTCTTTCGGACACGCCCGAGGGGCAGGCGGCTCTGACCGGCGCCCTGGCACTGGCCGAGGCCACCGCGCTGACCCGAGACCTCGTCAACGAGCCGCCCAACCGCCTGACGCCGGAGGTCTTCGCCGACAGGGCCCGCGAGGCCGGGCAGGAGGCCGGGATCAACGTCGAGGTCTGGGACGCCCCAGCACTGATCGAGCAAGGATTCGGTGGGATCCTCGGTGTGGCGCAGGGCTCGGTGCACCCGGCGCGACTGGTCCGCCTGGAGTGGGCGCCCCCGCAGTCCGGCGAGGGCGCTGCGAACCAGACACTCTCAGAGACCGAAGGAGACAATGACGCGCCCCGCCCCAAGCACGTCGCACTCATCGGTAAGGGAATCACCTTCGACTCCGGGGGCCTGTCCCTCAAACCGGCCGCCTCCATGCCCGAGATGAAGTCCGACATGGCGGGCGCCGCCACCGTGCTGGGAGCCGTCATCACGGCCGCGCGCCTGGCTCTGCCGATCCGCGTGACCGCCTGGCTGGCGCTCGCCGAGAATATGCCGGGCGCCGACGCCCAGCGCCCCAGCGACATCATCACGATGTTCGACGGCACGACCGTGGAGGTGACGAACACCGACGCCGAGGGCCGGTTGGTCATGGCCGACGCCCTGGCCAGGGCCGTCACGGAGGAGCCCGACGCCGTCCTGGACGTGGCCACTCTCACCGGTGCTCAGATCGTGGCACTGGGAGACCATGTGGCCGCCGTCATGGGAACACCTGACCTTCGCGAGGAGGTCGTAGCCGCGGCCCAGCGGGCGGGAGAGTCCTTCTGGCCGATGCCGCTGCCAGCGCACCTGCGTGCCACCCTGGACTCGCCCTTCGCCGATCTGCGCAATACCAAGGTCGGTTCCCGCGCCGGAGGGATGCTGTCGGCCGGCCTGTTCCTGCGCGAGTTCGTCGGACGTCGGCCATGGGCGCACCTCGACATCGCCGGACCCGCTTACAACGACTCCTCACCCTGGGGGCTGACGCCCACCGGAGGCACCGGGATGGGAGTCTCCACACTGGTGGAGCTGCTCCGTTCACTATCCGCCGAGGTCAGCATCCTTTCCTGAGCCTCTTGCGTGTCTGCAACGAGTCAGCGCAGTCACGGTCGCGGTCAACGGCGGGGCTCGTTGCAGACACGACCCGCACATGGTGATGGGTATCACTCCGTTTTCAGGACTCTAGTCCCTAAACAGCAATCCCTCTGACTCCTGCACGCCCTCTTCAGGTGGAACAATGACTCCGTGCCGAGCCGCCCCATGAGGGCGTCGTGACCAATCAACAAGGAGTGAGTTCGTGACAGAGACCGTCTACGACATGGTCATTCTGGGCGCGGGATCAGGGGGCTACGCCGCCGCCCTGCGAGGCGCCCAGCTGGGCCTCAAGGTCGCCCTCATCGAGGCCGACAAGCTGGGGGGCACCTGCCTTCACCGCGGCTGCGTGCCCACCAAGGCCCTGCTGCACGCCGCCGAGACCGCCGACGCCGTGCGCGAGGCCGCCACGGTCGGCATCAGGGCAGCCTTCGAGGGCGTCGACATGCCGGGCGTCCAGAACTACAAGAACGGCATCGTCTCGCGGATGCACAAGGGCCTTGAGGGCCTGGTCTCCTCACGGGGCATTGACCTGATCCAGGGCTGGGGGCGCCTGGTGGCCGCGGACGCCGTCGAGGTTGACGGCCGTCGCATCACCGGCCGCAACGTGGTCCTCGCCTCCGGCTCCTACTCCAAGACCATCGGGCAGGCGATCTCTGGAGGCGTCATCACCTCCGAGGAGGCGCTGGAGATGGACCACGTCCCCGCCTCCGCCGTGATCCTGGGCGGGGGCGTCATCGGGGTGGAGTTCGCCTCGGCGTGGGCCTCCATGGGCAGCCGGGTCACCATCATCGAGGGGCTCCCTCACCTGGTCCCCAACGAGGACGAGGCGATCTCCAAGCAGCTCGAGCGCGCCTTCCGCAAGCGCAAAATCACCTTCCGCACCAACACGATGTTCGAGTCGGTCGAGCGCCACGACGGCGGCGTGACCGTACGCACCCAGGACGGCAAGACCCACGAGGCCGAGGTCCTGCTCATCGCCGTGGGCCGCGGACCGGCCACGGCTAACCTGGGATACGAGGAGGTCGGGGTCGCCATGGACCGCGGCTTCGTCCTGGCCGACGAGTACGGCCGCACCAACGTCCCCGGCGTGTGGGCCGTGGGCGACATCGTCCCCGGCGTCCAGCTCGCCCACCGCGGCTTCGCCCAGGGCATCGTCGTGGCGGAGAAGATCGCGGGCCTGGACCCGACCCCGGTCGACGACGTCCTGGTCCCCAAGGTCACCTTCTGCGAGCCCGAGATCGCCTCGGTGGGACTGTCCGAGGCGAAGGCCGCCGAGATCCACGGCAAGGACAACATCACCACCGCTGAGTTCAACGTGGCCGGCAACGCCAAGAGCCAGATCCTGGGGACCCAGGGCTTCGTCAAACTCGTCTCCCTCAAGGACGGCCCCATCGTGGGCTTCCACGCCATCGGCGCCCGTATGGGGGAGCAGGTCGGAGAGGGCCAGCTCATGGTGTCCTGGGAGGCCGACGCCGACGACGTCGCCTCCCTGGTCCACGCCCACCCCACCCAAAACGAGACCCTCGGCGAGGCCGCCATGGCCCTCGCCGGCAAGCCGCTGCACAACCACGGCTGATCCAGCTAGACGAGAGTAAGGAAGACAGCAATGTCAGAGTCCGTGAAGATGCCCGCTCTGGGTGAGTCCGTCACCGAGGGGACGGTCTCCTCCTGGCTCAAGGCCGTAGGCGACACCGTCGAGGCCGACGAGCCCCTGCTGGAGGTCGCCACCGACAAGGTGGACACCGAGGTCCCCTCCCCCGCATCCGGGGTCCTGCTGGAGATCCGCGTCCCCGAGGACGAGACCGTGGAGGTCGGCACCGTCCTGGCCATCATCGGCTCCCCGTCCGGCGGCCCCGGCCAGCAGCACCCGCCCCGACGGCCACGCCGGAGGCCCCCGCTCCTGCCGCCACACCGGCGGCGGTCCCCGCAGCAGCACCGTCGGCT